>NZ_BAAANN010000034.1:17520-108248 GCF_039529815.1 Amycolatopsis minnesotensis
AGGCCCCCTCCCCGGGGGGGGACCCCCCTTCGAGGTTTCCGGTGCCACGCGGGTGCCGAATTCGCGGCGCTGGATGCCCTGAGGGTCGCCTTCGGGGCGTGAGATTCGCTGAGGGGCGCCTTGGGGGCATGTGGTTTGGAGCAGGGCGGGCCCGCGAGGGTCAGATTCGCGTCTCTGAAGGCCCCCTTTTGGGGCGCCAGCACGGAAATGAGTCGCGGGATTCCGGCCCGTGCCCTGAGGGGCGCCTTGGGGGAATCTGACGCCACAATCTCGCCCTTCGTGGCGCATGGCGTGGCGGTGCTGGATGCCGTGAAGGGCGCCTTCGCGGCGTGAGATTCGCTGAGGGGCGCCTTGGGGGCATGTGGTTTGGAGCAGGGCGGGCCCGCGAGGGTCGGATTCGGGAGATTCGCGTCTCTGAACGCTCCTTTTGGGGCGCCAGCACGGAAACGAGAAAAAGCCGGGCCGCGAAATCCCAGCACATTCCCCGAAGGAGCCCTTCAGGGAATTGCCGGGCTCGCACCAAAGCAGCCGCCAGGAATCGAGAGCGCCGCGAAGGTGCCCTTCACGGCACCAGCGAACCCCCGGAAAAGATCAGAGCTTGACCGGGTAGACGGGTTCCGGGACGTCGGGCTTGATGCGGTGCTCGACGAAGATGCCGTGCCACAGCATGAACACCAGCAGTGCCCAGAGCTGGCGGCTGCGGTCGAGCTGACCGGCCTTGTGCTCGTCGAGCAGTGCCAGCACGGCCTTCTTGTCGAGCAGCTCGTCGGTCTTCGAGTCCGAGATGATGCCGCGGGCCCAGTCGTACATGTCGGTGCGCAGCCAGTGCCGGATCGGGACCGGGAAGCCGAGCTTGCGCCGGTTCAGCACGTGCTCCGGGATGATCTTGGCCAGCGCCCTGCGCAGCGCGTACTTCGTGGTGCCGTGCGCGAGCTTCTGGTCGAGGGGGATCGAGGCGGCGACCTTGAACACCTCGGCGTCGAGGAACGGCACCCGCAGCTCCAGCGAGTTCGCCATGGTGACCTTGTCCGCCTTGACCAGGATGTCGCCGCGCAGCCAGGTGTAGAGGTCGACGTGCTGCATGCGCGCCACCGGGTCCCAGCCGCGCGAAACGTCGTACCAGGGCGCCGTGACGTCCTGGAAGCCGACGCCTTCCCGGTAGTCCCGCAGCACGGCGCGCAGCTGCTCGTCGCGGAAGTTGCGCGCGTTGCCGTAGTAGCGCTCCTCCAGCGTCAGCGCGCCGCGGCGCAGCAGGTCCTTGCCCCGGGTGCCCTCGGGGATCTTCGTCGACACCCTGCCGAGCAGCTTCCGCACCCCACCGGGGATCTTTTCGAACGGCGCCAGCGAAATCGGCTCGTTGTAGACCGTGTAGCCGCCGAAGAGCTCGTCCGCGCCCTCACCGGAGAGCACCGCCTTGACGTGCTTGCGTGCCTCGCGCGCGATGAACCACAGCGGTACCAGCGCCGGGTCGGCCACCGGGTCGTCGAGGTACCAGACGATGAGCGGCAGCGCCTCCATCATCTCCTCGGCCGACACGGTGCGGACGACGTGCTTGACCCCGATCGCCGCCGCCGACTCGGCCGCGACGTCCACTTCGGAGTACCCCTCGCGCTCGAACCCGGTGGTGAACGCGATCAGGTTCGGGTTGTGCTCCTTCGCCAGCGTCGCGGTGGCCGTGGAGTCGATGCCGCCGGAGAGGAACGCGCCGACCGTGACGTCCGGGTCGGAGATCATGTGCTTGGAAACCGAGTCGCGCATCACATCGGCGATGCGCTCGTACAGCGCTTCGGCCTCGGCCTGGCCGGTGACCGGCTTCGCGGCGAACTGCGGGTGGAAGTACCGGGTGAACTCGACGGTGCCCCCGGGGCTGAGCCGGAACGACGTGCCGGACTCGACGCGGCGGATCCCGAGGTGCAGCGACTCCGGCTCCGGCACGTACTGCAGGGTCAGGTAGTGCTGCAGCGCCGTCGGGTCCAGCTCCTCGGCCACGCCGAGGGTGGACGACAGCTCCAGCAGGCTCTTCTTCTCACTGGAGAAGGCGACACCGTGCGGGCCGGCCGAGTAGAACAGCGGCTTGATGCCGAACGGGTCGCGCGCGCCGAACACGGTCTTGGTGTCGGCGTCCCAGATCATGAAGGCGAACATGCCGCGCAGCTTCTTCACCGCGTCCGCGCCGAGGTGGTGGTAGGCGGCGACGATCGCCTCGCCGTCACCCTCGGTGGCGAACTTCGCGCCGTGCTCGGCGGCCAGCTCCTCGCGCAGTTCGAGGTAGTTGTAGATCTCGCCGTTGAAGTTCATCGTGTACCGGCTCGGCGACTCCGGCGGGCCCCAGGTCAGCGGCTGGTGCGAATGCGCGAGGTCGATGAAGGCGAGCCGGTTGAACCCGTAGACGACCTCGGCGTCGGCCCAGGTGTCGGTCTCGTCGGGGCCGCGGTGGCGCTGGCAGCGCAGCGCGGCGCCGACCGCGTCACGCGCGTTCGCCGCCTCGGTCTCGGTGGCGCAGATCAGTCCAAGCAGGCCGCACACGCGTAGTCACACACCTCAGGTTTGTGGCCGGGAAACGAAGCCCCAAGTATGCCGGTCGCCGACGAGGGCACGGGCGCGCCCCGGTGTCCGCGCGCGACACCGCCCGCCCGTGGTTACCCCTTGGTCAGCGAGACCGGGCAACTCGGCTAGGCTCCGCACTGTCCAACAGATCGGTCTAGGAGGCTCTGGGTGAAAGGGCACGACGCAATGCCCGAAGCAACGCGGCCCAAAGCGAAGCGTTCGGTGAGGACCACCAAGATCGCCGCATTGGGTGCGCTGGTCGCGCTCGCGGTGACCGGGTGCTCCGGCGACGAGGTCCTGCGCTTCGGCTGGCCGGTCGGGGTCACCCCGCAGGCCGACAAGATGCGCGATCTGTGGACCTGGTCCGTGATCGCCGCGCTGGTCGTCGGTGTGATCGTCTGGGCGCTGATCTTCTGGACGGTGGCGTTCCACCGCAAGAAGAAGCTCGCCCCCGGCGAGAACGAGGAGCTGCCGAGGCAGTTCCAGTACAACGTGCCGCTCGAGCTGTTCTGCGTCGTCGTGCCGGTGATCATGGTGTGCGTGCTGTTCTTCTTCACCGCCACCACCGAGGGCTCGGTGCTCGACAAGAAGAAGGACCCCGACGTCACCGTCGACGTGGTCGCCTTCCAGTGGAACTGGGAGTTCCGCTACCCGGGCACGGCGAAGCCGGACGGCCAGCCCGTCTCCACCGTCGGCAGCTCCGGCGAGATCCCGCTGCTGGTACTGCCCACCGGCAAGACCATCCAGTACAACCTCCGCTCGACCGACGTGATCCACTCGTTCTGGGTGCCGGAGTTCCACTTCAAGCGGGACGTCATGCCGTACCCGGAGAAGAACAACCAGGACTTCTCGTTCCAGAACTCCATCGACCGCGAGGGCTCCTTCGTCGGCCGGTGCGCGGAGCTGTGCGGCACGTACCACTCGGTGATGAACTTCGAGGTGCGCGCGCTGTCGCCGGACAAGTACCAGCGCTACCTGCAGCTACGCACCCAGCTCAACCCGATGACCGCCGCGCCGAACACCGCGGCCGAGGCGCTGACCGCGCTCAACTGCGGTGAGCTGTGCACGCCGCACGCGGTGACCACGCAGCCGTTCGACACCGACCGCACCCGACGGACGGCCACCGGCTGAGGCCGGGTACGCCCAGCCAGCCGCCAGCAGCGTGTGAGAGTGAGGACAGGACCATGAAGGTCGAAGCCCGGATCTTCGACATCATCACGGGGTTTGCGTTCCTCGTGGCGATCGTTTACGGCGTCATGACCGCGTACATGAGCGGTTACGGCGTCGAGCCGGTCGGGCTGGTCGCCCTGATCCTGACCGGCGGGTTGTCCCTGCTGGCCGGGAGCTACCTGCGGTTCGTGGCGCGCCGCATCGAGCCGCGCCCCGAGGACAGGGAAGAAGCCGAGATCAGCGACGGTGCCGGCGAGCTGGGCTTCTTCAGCCCCGGCAGCTACTGGCCCATCGCGATGGCCGCCGCCGTGGCGCTGGCCGGGATCTCGCTGGCGTTCTTCCACATCTGGATGCTCATCGCCACCCTGGTGGTGCTGCTGATCGCGATCGGCGGCCTGGTCTTCGAGTACCACACCGGCCCGAACGAAGAGTAGAACCCACGAAAAGGCCCTCCGGAACGCTGGTTCCGGAGGGCCTTTTCCGTGTGTGCCTCAGGTGCCGCGTGTGGCTCAGGCACGGGCGTCGCGTGAGAACGCCGCCCAGCGGGCCAGCAGGTCACCCGCCGCACCGCTGTCGATCGCGGTGACCGCCTTCGCCATGCCAGTGCGGAGATCGTCGTCGAGCGAGCCGGAGAAGCCGGTGAAGGCCGCCAGCGCGGCAGCCGAGTTGAGCAGCACGGCGTCGCGCACCGGTCCGGTCTTCCCGCTCACCAGCTCGCGCACGACCTCGGCGTTGACGGCCGCGTCGCCGCCGCGCAGGTCTTCCGCGGTCGCGGCGGGGATGTCCAGTGCGGACGGCCGCACGGTGGCCTTGCGCACCGCGCCGCCGTGCACCACCCACGCCGTGCTGGTGGTCGTCGTGGTCAGCTCGTCGAGCCCGTCGTCACCGCGTACCACGAGCACCGTCGCACCGCGGCGGGCGAACACCTGCGCGAGCACCTCGGTCTTGTCCTGGTAGGCGCACCCGATCAGCGCCGACGAGGGCTGTGCCGGGTTCGTCAGCGGGCCGAGCAGGTTGAACGTGGTCGGGACGCCCAGTTCGCCGCGGGTCGGGCCGGCGTGCCGGAACCCGGGGTGGAACACCGGCGCGAAGCAGAACCCGATGCCCAGTTCGGCGATGCAGCGCCGCACGTCGGCAGGTGGCAGGTCGATCGCGACGCCGAGTGCCTCCAGCACGTCGGCGGCACCCGATTTCGACGACGCCGCGCGGTTGCCGTGCTTGACCACGGGCGCACCGGCCGCGGCCGTCACGATCGAGGCCATGGTGGAGATGTTCACCGACCCGGACCGGTCACCGCCGGTGCCGACGATGTCGACCGCGCGCCCGTCGACCTCGACGCGGCGCGCGTGCGCGAGCATCGCGTCGGCGAGGCCGGAGATCTCGGCCGCGGTCTCGCCCTTGGCGCGCAGCGCGACCGCGAACCCGGCGATCTGCGACGGCGTCGCCGCGCCGGACATCACCTGGTTCATCGCCCAGGCGGTGTCGGCGGCCGACAGGTTTTCGCCCGCCATCAACGGTCCGAGCAGCGCGGGCCAGGTGTGCGGCACGGCCGTCACCCGCTGACGACAGGGACCCGCCGCGCGCGCAGGACGTCGGCGACGGTCTCGGCGGCGGTCAGCGGGTCGAGCGGGTGCACCAGCACGGCGTCCGCCTGCGACCAGGTCGCGAGCCACCGGTCGTCCTTGCGCCGCACCGACACCACGATCGGCGGGCAGTCCGCGATCTCGTTCTTGAGCTGGCGGGTGAGCCCGATGCCCCCGGTCGGCTGCGCCTCGCCGTCGAGGATCGCGAGGTCGACGGTGCCTTCGTCCATGTCGGCCAGCACGTCGCCGACACCGGAGTGCTCGACGTACTCGACCCTGCCGATGTCGGCGGCGGGCCTGCGGCCGATGGCGGAGATGATCGACTCGCGGACCTCCGCCCGGTGGCTGAACACCAGGATCCTCATCGGCTGCTCGGACATGCTGCCTCCGGCCTTTTCGCGTGGTGGGTCACGCGATGCTATCGCCTGGCGCCTGTCCCGCGGTACCGGGCTGGAGGGCGTCCCAGCCGAGTGAATCCCCGCCGAGGCGCTGCGCGAGCCCGGCCATCCGCGACCGCTCCTGCGCGCAGTGCAGCGCGTCGAGCACCTGGACGCGCCGGGCGTGCACCAGCACCGTCCCGCCGGTGGGGGCCTCCGGTCCGCCCAGCGCCCAGCCGTCCTGGGCGAGCACCTTCGCCGCCTCGGCGACCCGGCCGGGTGGAAGCCGGAGGTGGTGGCGCAGCACCGCCGGTTTTTCCGCTACCCAGCCGGGTGATCGTGCCAGCGCGGCGGAGTCCGCTTCGGCCACGTCGAAGGCCTCCACGACCACTTCGAGCCCAGGGCTGTCGATCGACAGCGGTGGCTCCTTCGGCTTTCTGACCAGGTCACGCACTCGATCTAGGAAACCCACGAGTAGCCCCCGTCCTTTCTCGCGTCCAGTGTGATCAAGTCGCGCGCGCGACCCGCCGGGACCCGAACGGCGGGGTCCGGGCTCGGGGAGACATAATGCGACTCGTGACAACGGCAGCTCCCACCATCAGCCAGCGGGTGCACTCGCTGAACCGGCCGAACATGGTCAGTGTCGGCACCATCGTGTGGCTGTCCAGCGAGCTCATGTTCTTCGCTGGGCTGTTCGCGATGTTCTTCACCGTCAAGGCACAGAACTCGAGTGGCCACTGGCCGCCGATCCTGGAGTCCAGCGGTGAGCCGATCCACCTGAACGTGCCGTACGCGATCCCGTTCACGGTGATCCTGGTCGCCTCGTCCTTCACCTGCCAGCTCGGCGTGTTCGCCGCCGAGCGCGGTGACGTGTACGGCCTGCGCCGCTGGTACATGCTGACCCTGATCATGGGGGCGATCTTCGTCGCCGGCCAGGGCAACGAGTACCTGAACCTGATCGGCGAAGGGGTGACGATCCCGTCCGGCGCGTTCGGCACGGTCTTCTACCTCACCACCGGTTTCCACGGGCTGCACGTCATCGGTGGCCTGATCGCCTTCGTGTTCCTGCTGATGCGCACCAGGCTCAGCAAGTTCACGCCGGCGCAGGCGACCTCGGCGATCGTCGTGTCCTACTACTGGCACTTCGTCGACATCGTCTGGATCGGCCTGTTCGCGGTCATCTACCTGATCCCGTGACCGCAGAGCCCGCCACCACTGGTCCCGAACTGACAGCAAGGGTTGCCGCAGAATGACCACCACGGAAAAGTCTTCGAAGGGCCGCTCCCGCGCCCGGACGAAGGCGCGCAGGCGGATCGCCGGCGCGCTCGCGCTCTTCGTCGCCCTCGTCGGTGCGGGCGCCGCCTACGGGATCTTCGCCCCGAAGCCGCAGACCGCGCAGGCGCAGGGTGACCCGGCGCTGCTGCGCCAGGGCGAGCAGGTCTACAACAACACCTGCATCGAATGCCACGGCGCGAACCTCGAGGGCGTGAAGGACCGCGGCCCGAACCTGATCGGGATCGGCGAAGCCGCCGTCTACTTCCAGACCTCGTCCGGCCGCATGCCCGCGGTGCGCCAGGAAGCTCAGGTCGCGCGGAAGCCACCGAAGCTGACGCCGGAGGAGATCGACGCGGTCGGCGCGTACATCCAGTCGCACGGCGGCGGCCCGCAGCGGCCCGCCGAGAAGGGCGAAGCCCTGCGCGGGCCCGACACCGCCCGCGGTGGTGAGCTGTTCCGGCTCAACTGTGCGTCGTGCCACAACTTCACCGGCCAGGGCGGCGCGCTCTCCGCCGGGAAGTTCGCCCCGGAACTCGCCCCCGCCACCGAAGAGCAGCTCTACGACGCGATGCTCAGCGGCCCGCAGAACATGCCGAAGTTCTCCGACCGGCAGCTCTCGCCGGAGGAGAAGAAGGACATCATCGCTTACGTCAAGTCGGTGTCGGACGGTAACAACAACCCCGGCGGTAACGGGCTCGGTGGGCTCGGCCCCGCCACCGAGGGCCTCGTGGCGTGGGTAGTGGGGATCGCCGCGCTGGTCGGCGTCACCTTGTGGATTGGATCGAAGGCATGAGTGGCGAGGAAGTGAAGCCGCCGTCGGAGGCGGAACTCGCGAAGATGGACCGGGACCAGCTCGTCGAGCTGGGTACCAAGCTCGACGGCGTCACGCTCGTCGAATACCCGGACCCGTGGCCGGTCAAGGACACCCGCGCGGAGAAGCGCGCGGAGCGCCTCGTCGCACTGTGGTTCGCGATCTCCGGCCTCGCCGGGCTGCTGTTCGTGGTGTCGCTCATCTGGTGGCCGTGGAAGTACGAGGCGCCGGACAACGAGCACGGGCATTTCCTGTACAGCCTGTACACGCCGTTCCTCGGCATCACGCTCGGCCTCGCCGTGCTGGGCCTCGGCGTCGGAATCCTGCTGTACACCAAGAAGTTCATCCCGCACGAGCTGGCGGTGCAGGAGCGCGGTGACGGCGGTTCCAAGGAGGTCGACAAGGCCACCATCGTCGCGCAGCTCGCCGACACCGGCACCCGCAGCACGATCGCCCGCCGCTCGCTGATCAAGCGGTCGGCAGGCCTCGGCGCCGCCGGGCTCGGTCTCGCCGCCGCGGCGCTTCCCGTCGCGTCCTTCATCAAGGACCCGTGGAAGAACACCGACAACAAGGAATCGCTGTGGCACACCGGCTGGCAGCCGGAGCACCCCGGTGAGGTCGTCTACATGCGACGCAACACCGGCAGGCCGCACGAGGTCGCGCTCGTGCGCGCCGAGGACCTCGACGCGGGCGGCATGGAGACGGTGTTCCCGTTCCGCGAGTCCGAACGCCACGACGAAGAGGCCCTTTCCGCGGCACTGCACCGCTCGGACAACCCGGTCATGCTGATCCGCCTCCGCCCGGCGGACTCGGCACGGGTGGTCAAGCGGAAGGGCCAGGAGGACTTCAACTTCGGCGACTACTACGCGTACACGAAGCTCTGCAGCCACGTCGGCTGCCCGACCTCGCTGTACGAGCAGCGCACCAACCGCATCCTGTGCCCGTGCCACCAGTCGCAGTTCGACGCGCTCCACTACGGCAAGCCGATCTTCGGCCCGGCGACCCGTGCGCTCGCGCAGCTTCCCATCACGGTTGACGACAAGGGATACTTGATCGCGCGAGGCGACTTCATCGAGGCCGTTGGACCGGCCTTTTGGGAGCGTAAGTCATGAGTTCACTCACCACGCCGACCAAGGGCACGAACCCGGCGGAGCAGGCGGCGGGGTCCGCCGCGAAGTGGGCCGACGACCGGTACCACCTGGCCAAGGGCATGCGGCACCAGCTCAACAAGGTGTTCCCGACCCACTGGTCGTTCCTGCTCGGCGAGATCGCGCTCTACAGCTTCATCATCCTGCTGCTCTCGGGTGTCTACCTGACGCTGTTCTTCGACCCCTCCATGCAGGAGGTCGTCTACCACGGCAGCTTCAAGAACCTGCAGGGCCAGGAGATGACCAGGGCGTTCGCCAGCACCCTGGACATCTCGTTCGACGTGCGCGGCGGGCTGTTCGTCCGCCAGCTGCACCACTGGGCGGCGCTGCTGTTCGTGGCGTCGATGATGGTGCACATGTTCCGGATCTTCTTCACCGGAGCGTTCCGCAGGCCGCGCGAGGCGAACTGGGTGATCGGCTCGCTGCTGCTGATCCTCGGCATGTTCGAGGGTTTCTTCGGCTACTCGCTGCCGGACGACCTGCTCTCCGGCATCGGCATCCGGGCGACGCTGTCCGGCATCGTGCTGTCGGTGCCGGTGATCGGTACCTGGCTGCACTGGGCGCTGTTCGGCGGGGAGTTCCCCGGTACGGAGATCATTCCCCGGCTGTACACGATCCACATCCTGCTGCTGCCCGGCATCATGCTCGGGCTGATCGCGGTGCACCTCGCGCTGGTCTGGTACCAGAAGCACACCCAGTTCCCCGGGGTGCGGCGCAAGGAGACCAACGTCGTCGGCGTCCGGATCATGCCGGTGTTCGCGCTCAAGGGCGGCGCGTTCTTCGCGGTCGTCACCGGTGTCACCGCGCTGATGTCGGGGTTGTTCCAGATCAACCCGATCTGGAACTTCGGCCCGTACAACCCGTCACAGGTGTCCGCCGGCTCCCAGCCGGACTTCTACATGGCCTGGGCCGACGGCCTGCTGCGAATCTTCCCCGCGTGGGAGGTCTACCTCGGCAACTACACGATCCCCGCGGTGTTCTTCGCGGGTGCGGTCGGCATGCCGATCCTGATCGTGCTGCTGCTGGTGTACCCGTGGCTGGAGCGCAAGCTCTCCGGCGACACCGCTCATCACAACCTGTTGCAGCGTCCGCGTGACGTGCCGGTGCGGACGAGCCTCGGCATGATGGCGCTCGGGTTCTTCCTGGTGATCGAGCTGTCCGGCTTCAACGACATCATCGCGGACAAGTTCGACATCTCGCTGAACGCGACGACCTGGGCAGGCCGCATCGGGATCCTGATCGTGCCGCCGCTGGCGTACTTCATCACGTACCGGATCTGCCTCGGCCTGCAGCGCGGGGACCGTGAGGTGCTGGAGCACGGCGTGGAGACCGGCATCATCAAGCGGCTCCCGCACGGCGAGTTCATCGAAATCCACCAGCCGCTCGGCGGCGTGGACGACCACGGCCACGCGATCCCGCTGGAGTACCAGGGCGCGACGGTGCCGAAGAAGATGAACAAGCTGGGCACGGCGGGCCAGCCGGTGGCCGGTTCGCTGCTGCGGCCGGACCCGGTGGAGGAAACCGCCGCGCTGGCCAGGGCACACGCCAACGGGCACGGTGCCAACGGTCATGGTGCCAACGGGAACGGCACCAACGGGCACAGCTCGAACGGCCACGGCGAGGACGCGCCGAACGAGATCACCTCGGAGTCCAACGCCAGCTCGAAGCACTGACGTACCACGAAACGCGGCCCCTGGTTCCTCTGCGGAACCGGGGGCCGCTTTCTTTTCGCCACTTCGCGCACGCAGGCTGCGAAGAATGCTCCTGTGGATGACGCGAGGGGAGAAGTCCGCGACGAGGCTGCTCGCCCGTGCCCCGAAGGCGCCCTTGCGGGAATCTGATGCCGCGAAGGCCACCTTCGGGGCATGCTGCCCCACCCGCCCCGCCTACGGTGAGCGCCACCCACGACGTTTAGCCCGCGAACTGCACTCCGCGCCCCACTCCCACTTCGCGCGCCTACGGGAGGTCCACTCGCCTGCCTACCCTCCGAGTGCCGCGAGGCCCGCGCCGAAGGCGCGGTCACTCCCAACCCGGCCAGGCACCCGGCGATCCGGTGCGCCCCGCGCGCCGGGAGCGTGCAAGTCGGTCGCAGGGCCCCCTGGGCCCTCTGAGTTCAGTCCCCGATGGAGAAGGCGCTTTCGGTGGCGGCGCTCGCGTAGGAGCGGAACGCGATGTGGGTGTCGGTGTCGATGACGCCGGGGACCTTGCCGATCTTGGCGGGGATGAGGTCGGCGAGGTCCTCGTGGCCCGGTACGCGCACGATGGCGATGAGGTCGACGTCGCCGGCGCAGGAGTAGACCTCGGAGACGCCGTCGATGTCGGCGATCGTCTGCGCGGCCTCCGGGATGTCTTCCGCCTTGACGTGGATCAGCACGATCGCGGTGATCACTCGGGTCTCCTTGGGCATCGGGGTGCTGGTGAGCCGATGGTAGCCCGCCGCGCGCGGTTCAGTTCGCCGCGTACTCGAGCTCGCGCGCGTGGCCGGCGAGGTCGACCCAGGAGCGCCACCGGGCGGCGCCGTGGGCGGGTTCTGCCCACGGCATGGCGGTCTTGACGAGGCGGACTCCCGGCCGCCCGAGCCAGCGCAGCAGCACGCCGATTTCTTCGCTCGTGCCGCCGCGCAGCGGGTCGGTGCCGGGGATGACGGTTTCGGCCGCGGCGATGAGCTGGTCGACGATCGGCATCGGCGGCACGCCGCGCCGGGCCACGCCGGCGGAGGCGAGCCTGCCGTAGCGGAGCACCGCGAACTCCCAGCCACCGGAGCCGTCGGGGGAGGCGGCGACGAGTTCGGGGATGGCGGCGAGCGCGGACATCCGGTGCGCCTTGTCGACGGAGCGGATGAGCCCTGCCAGCTCGTCGCGGCGGCGGGCGGCCTGTTCGTAGTGCTCGGCGGCGGCGAGTTCGTCGATCTGGCGGATCGCGTTGTGCAGCGGCTCGTTCCCGATGCCGCCGATGAGGTCGGCCACGGATTCGACGGCGGGCGCGTACTCGGCCACGCTCTGCCTCCCCGCGCACGGCGCGCCGCAACGGCCGAGCTCGGCGAGGACGCACGGGGTCCCGGAGACCGCGTTCGCCGGGATCCGCTGGGTGCAGGTGCGCAGCCCGGTGGCACCGGCCAGCACGTCCGCTCCGGTCTTCGCGCCTGCCTGGGTGCGGAACGGGCCGAGTGCGCCGTCACGGGCCACCCTGACCACGGACAGCCGCGGGAAGGCTTCATCGGTGAGCACGACCCACCACGCGTTGCGCGGGTTCTTGGACCGCCGGTTGTAGGCGGGCCGGTGCGCGGCGAGCAACCGCAGCTCGCGCACCTCGGCTTCGAGCGAATGGGCGCATTCGACGGAGTCGACGCGGACCGCCAGCGCGACCATCTCCCTGATCCGGCCGCGGGTCTCCGAACCGGTGAAGTACTGGCGGACGCGGCGCCGCAGGTTGCCCGCCGTGCCGACGTAGAGCACTTCGTCGCCGGGCCCCCGGAACAGGTAGACACCGGGTCGTTCCGGCAGGTCGGCGGCGAGGCCGCGCTTGCGGCGCTGGGCGGGGGTGATCTCGGGCAGGTAGTCGAGCAGCTCTTCGAGGGAGTGCACACCGAGGTTGCCGACGCGCCCGAGCAGCCCGTGCAGCACGTCGACGGTGGCACGGGCGTCGGCGAGCGCGCGGTGGTTGGGCGTGGTCGAGGCGCCGAAGAGCTGAGCCAGCGCGGACAGCCGGTAGCTCGGGGTCTCTTCGCGGGGGATGACGCGCCTGGCCAGCCGCACCGTGCACACCACGGCGGCCTTCGGCCACGCGTAGCCGTGCGCGGCGCAGGCGGCGCGCACGAACCCGGTGTCGAACCCGGCGTTGTGGGCGACCAGCACGGCGCCGCCGATGAATTCGAGGAACGAGGGCAGCACGCGTTCGATGCGCGGGGCGTCGTGCACCATCGCGGTGGTGATCCCGGTGAGTGAGACGATCTGCGGCGGGATCGGCATGCCCGGGTTCACGAAGGTGCCGAACTCGCCGAGCACCTCACCGCCGCGGACCTTCACGGCACCGATCTCGGTGATCCCGTCCGGACCCGGTTTGGTACCGGTGGTCTCCAGGTCGAACACCACGAAAGTGGTGTCCCGCAACGGCGTGCCCAGCTCGTCGAAGGTGAGCTGGAGATCGGTGAACCGGCGTCCGACGTCCATGATCGGGACCCTAGGGGCGGGCACCGACAGTTTCCGCGTGTTGGCGCGCTGCCACCTCCGGCCTGTCCGCGGCGCGTCGGCGTCGCCGGGGGCCTACCCTGGACGGATGCAACCGTATCCCCAGCGAGGGGGCGCCCAAGACGGCGAGGCGCCTTCCGGTGAAGCTGCCCGTGAGCAGCTCGACTGGGGTGCGCTGCCGGACGCCGTGCGGGCGCGGCTCGCCGAGCTCGCCGCCGCCGCGCTCGGCACCTTATCCAAAGTGGACATCCCGCAGGCGGTGCGCCCGGTGGCCAAGTTCGCGCCTGCCAAGCGCGCGAAACTGGGCGCGCCCGCGCTGCTGTCCGCGCTGCGGGACTCCGCCGCCTTCCGGACCGCGGTGCTGGAGTGGCTGCGCGAGCGCCGCCAGGACGCGCTCGACCCGAACGCGCCCGATTCGGTCGCCGCGGCGGCGGCCGCGGTGCTGCTGGGGGAGTCGGACGCGAGTTCCCGGGTGCGGCTGGTCGCGAAGAACGCCGAAGAGACCACCCTGCGCGCGGAACGCGACCAGGCGCTCACCAGGGCGCAGCGGCTCGAAGGCGAGGTCGAACGGCTGCGTGCCGAGCTTTCCGCGGCGCTGGAGGCCGTCGATGAGGCCAGGAGCGAGCGCGAGGCGGAGCTGGACAAGCTTCGCGGCAGGCTGCGCGAACAAGGTGTGGTCCTGCGCCAGGCCAAGGACGCCGCCGCCGAAGCGCGCGCCGTCGCGGCCGCGGGCGGTGACCAGCGCGACGCCGAGATCAAGGCGCTGACGGCGCGGCTCGAGCGGGAACGCCAGCGCGTCGCGACCGAGCGGGCCAGGGCGGACCGCGCGGTGACGGAGGCGAACAACGCCCGTCAGGCCGCGCGCGACGCGCGCGAGGCCGACGAGGTGCGGCTCGGCATGCTCGTCCAGACGATCGAGGGCGCGGCCTCCGGGCTCCGCCACGAGCTGTCGCTCGGCGGCAGCAGCACGCGACGGCCGGCGGACAGCGTGCGCGGTGCCAGCGCGGGCGGCGGTGACGGTGCCAGGGTGCGTGACGGCTCGGCGCTCGACAGGCTGCTTTCGCTGCCGAACGCGCACGTGATCGTGGACGGCTACAACGTGACGAAGACCGGGTACCCCGAGCTCGCGCTGGCCGATCAGCGGGACCGGCTGGTCGGCCAGCTGGGTTCGCTCGCGGCGCGCACCGGTGTCGAGGTGACGGTGGTGTTCGACGGCGCGGGCGTGCTCTCGGTGCCCGCCGCCGCGCCCCGTGGCGTGCGCGTCCTGTTCTCCGATCCCGGGGTGCTGGCCGACGACGTGATCCGCTCACTGGTCGCCGCCGAACCGGTCGGACGGCCGCTGATCGTGGCCACCACGGACCGCGCGGTCGCCGAGTCGACGCGGCATTCGGGCGCCCATCCGGTGCCGTCGGCCGTGCTGCTCACCCGGCTCGGCCGGGTCTAGGGAAAAACGCTCTGAACTGCGGAAACGCACTATTCTATCGAGGTATACACCGGAGGTATACGTCTCGTGTATAGTCCTTCCCGTCCCCGGAAACCGGGGCCAGGGAGGGAACAGGGAGATGTCGGTTTCACATACGTTGCTCGCCTTGCTCGAGCCGGGCCCGCGCCACGGTTACGACCTCAAGCGGGCCTACGACGAACAGTTCGGGCACGACCGCCCGCTCGCCTACGGCCAGGTCTACTCGACCCTGTCGCGCCTGCTGCGCAACGGGATGGTCGAGGTGGCCGGCGTGGAAAGCGGCGAGGGTCCGGAGCGCAAGCGGTACACCATCACCGGCGCCGGGGTCACCGACGTCGAGACGTGGCTCCGCACGCCGGAGAGCCCGGAGCCGTACCTGCAGAACACGCTGTACACGAAGGTCGTGCTGGCGCTGCTGTCCGGGCGGAGCGCCACCGAGGTGCTCGACGCGCAGCGCTCGGAGCACCTCAAGGTCATGCGCGCGCTCACCAAGCGGAAGATCGACGGGGACCTCGCCGATCAGCTGATCTGCGATCACGCGCTGTTCCACCTCGAGGCGGACCTGCGGTGGCTGGAGCTCACCGCGGCGCGGCTCGACGAACTCGCGAAGGTGGTGCTCTGATGACCGCGCGCAAGGCACTGCTCGCCGCGAACGGGCTGCGGAAGTCCTTCGGCCAGACGCACGCGCTCGACGGCGCCGGGCTCACCATCGCCGCGGGCGAGGTGCTCGCGATCATGGGGGCGTCCGGTTCGGGGAAGTCGACGCTGCTGCACTGCCTCGCCGGGATCGTCCGGCCGGACGGCGGCACCATCACCTACGACGGCCGCGATCTCGCCGGGATGGACGACAAGGGCAGGAGTGCGTTGCGGCGCACCGAGTTCGGGTTCGTCTTCCAGTTCGGCCAGCTCGTCCCCGAGCTGTCCTGCCTGGAAAACGTCGCGCTGCCGCTGCGCCTGACCGGGGCCAAGCGGAAGCCCGCCGAAGCGAAGGCCATGGAATGGCTCGCCAGGCTCGAGGTCGACAACGAGGCGTCGAGGCGCCCCGGTGACGTCTCCGGCGGCCAGGCGCAGCGGGTCGCCGTGGCGCGGGCGCTGGTGACCGGGCCGAAGGTGGTCTTCGCCGACGAGCCGACCGGCGCGCTCGACTCGCTCAACGGCGAAAAGGTGATGCGCATGCTCACCGAAGCCGCGCGGGAGACCAACGCGGCGGTGGTGCTGGTGACGCACGAACCGCGGGTCGCGGCCTATTCGGACCGCGAGATCGTGGTGCGGGACGGGCGCACGGTCGACCGGGAGCTGGTCGCATGATGCGGGATCTGTTGCTGGGACTCCGGCTGGCCGTCGGGGGCGGCCGGATGTCCGGCGCGGCACTCCTGCGGCTGGCGATGACCGCGTTCGGGATCGCGCTCGCGGTCGCCGTGCTCCTGCCCGCCGCCTCGGTCGGGCACCTCATGGACGCCAAGTCGGACCGCGAGGCGGCGATCAAGGCGGACACCACGCCGCGGCCGGGTGTTTCGCCGCTGTCGACCTACGAGTGGTACGCCAGCAGCGGCACGGACCTGATCGAGGTGACCGCGGTGGCGGCGACGGGCCCCGGTTCCCCGGTGCCACCGGGGATCGGCCGGTTGCCCGCGCCGGGCGAAATGGTCGTCTCACCCGCGCTCGCGGAGAAGCTGAACTCGCCGGAAGGCGGTTCGGTGCGGGCGCGGCTCCCGGGGAAGGTCGTCGGGGAGATCGCGAAGGCGGGCGTCGGTGACGCCGGTGACCTGGCGGCCTACGCGGGGGCGTCCCCCGCCGAGATCGCGGCCGAAGGCGAGCGGGCCAACACCGTCTACGCGTTCGGCGAACCGAGCGGGGGCTTCACGCTCCCGTTGACCATGCTGATCATGGTCGCGCCGATCGCCGCGGTGCTGCTGCTGCCGCTGCTGATCTTCGTGACCACGGCGTCGCGGATGGGGGCCGCGCAGCGGGAACGCAGGCTCGCGGCGTTGCGGCTGGTCGGCGTGGACGCGCGGCAGATCAAGCGGATCGCGGCGGCGGAGTCCCTGGTCGGGGCGGTGCTCGGACTGGTGGTCGGTGGCGCGCTGTTCTACGGGCTGCGCCCGCTCATCGCCGACGTTCACCCGTTCGGGATTCGCGTGTTCGCGGAGGACTTCGTGCCGTCGTGGCCGCTCGCACTGGTGATCGCGCTGCTGGTGCCCGGCCTCGCGATCGGCTCCGCGCTCTTCGGGCTGCGGCGGACGATCGTGGAGCCGCTCGGTGTGGTCCGGCAGGGGAAGCCGGTGCGGCGGCGGATGTGGTGGCGCTGGACGCTCGCCGGGATCGGCGCGGTGTTCCTGCTCGGCACGCTGCTCTTCGACCCGGGGTCCAGCAACGAGTCCGGGGCCGTCGCGCTCGCGATCGGCAGCGTCTTCCTGCTCGTCGGCGTCGCGGCGCTGCTGCCGTGGGCGGTCGAGCGGATCGTGCGGGGGCTGCGCGGGGGGCCGCCCTCGTGGCAGTTCGCGGTGCGCCGCCTGCAACTCGACAGCGGCACCGCGAGCAGGGTGGTGTCCGGGCTGGTGGTCGTGCTGGCAGGCACGATCCTGATCCAGGTCATGATCGGCTCGATCACCACGCAGCAGCGGCCCCACACCGTCCCGGCCGGAATGGCCGCGGCCCCGGTGCGGGTGGTGACCGATACCGCGCACGAGGCAGAGGTTCGGAAACGGCTGTCCGGTGTGGACGGTCTGACCGCCCCGCACGCCATCAAGCACGTACAACTCGGCTCCGACGGGAAAGCGGGCCAGGGCGACTACGCGTTGATCGGGGACTGCGCGGCGCTCGCGATCCAGGCGAACCTCGGTGCCTGCACCGACGGCCAGGTGTTCTACCTGCCGGAGAAGCAGTCGAAGCGGGGCCCCGCACGTGCGGACGCGCCGCCGTCGGGGACGGTGCGGCTGCTCGGCGACGACCCGTCGGGGAAGACGGGATACGCGAAGGACGGTCCACAGTGGACCATTCCGGCCGGGATCCGGGTGGTGCCCGGCGACCAGAGCGCGTCGGCGTACGGCGGCGGTACCGTGCTGATCACCCCGGGTGCGCTCGGCGGGATCGCCGTCCCGCAGGGGAGCGTGGACGTCCTCCTCGGCGGCACCGGGGACGCCAAGGCGATTTCCGACCGGGTCGCGGCCGCGGTGAGCCAGCTCGCCTGGCACGCCGAGGTCCGCAGCAGTGATCCGTTCGCCGATTTCACGGACCGCGACCAGCGGATGGTCGACAACTTCCGCAGCGTGCTGCTCACCGCGGCGCTGTTCGTGCTCGCGGTGGCCGCGATGAGCCTGCTGATGCTGTCCATCGAGCAGATCAGCGAGCGGCGGCGGCCGCTGGCGGCGCTGTCCGCGGCGGGCGTGCCGCTCGGGGTGCTGGCGAGGGGATCGCTGTGGCAGACCGCGATCCCGGTCGTGGTCGGCGTGGTGCTCGCGGTGGCGGCGGGACTCGGGCTGACCGCGCCCATCCTGCGGCTGGCGAACCTGCCGATGGTGGTCGACGGGGGAGTGCTCGCGGGGCTGGCCGGTGCCGCGGTGCTCGCGGTGCTGCTGGTGACGGCGCTGACCCTGCCGCTGCTGCGGCAGGTGACCAGGCTGGACGCGCTGCGCGCCGAGTGACCCACCCGGTTGGGGGAGTACCAACGCCGGCGCGCCGGCGTTGGTACTCCATAGGGGACCGGGGTACACGGGAGGTCGGATGCGCGTCGGCGCGGTGCTGGTGGCGGTACTGCTGACGGGTGGCGCCGTGGCGGGCACAGCGGGGTCGCCCGCGACGGCCCAGCAGCCGCCACCGGCCGACCCCGGCGAGCTCAGGGTGGAGGCGGGGGTGGCGCCGGGCGCGGGGGTGCCGGACCCCCGCCCCGGCGAGGCCTTCGCCGATCCCAAGGTGGCGGACCTGCAGCGCACCGCGTCCGGGATCCAGCGCGAGCTCGGCGATCTCGCGGGCCAGGTCAAGGCCGCGCAGGACGGCGTGGCCGCGGCGGGGGAGAAGCTGCGGCTGGCGAAGGCCGACCGGGAGCGCGCCGACGCCGAGGTCGCGGCGCAGCAGAAGGAGGTCGACGCGTTCTCGCGCGCGATCTTCACCGCGAAGGGGCGGCCGGGGAGCCTGCAGCTCGTGCTCACCGCGGACAGCGCGAAAGACCTCCTCGACGGCGCGTCGATGCTGGCGACCATCTCCGGGGATACCGACGTCAAGCTGCGCGCCGCGCTCGACCGGCACCGGCGGGCGGTGGCCGCGGAGGGCCAGGCCGCCGGCGCGGAACGGCAGGCCACCGCGCTCAAGGACGAAGTGACCCGTCGCGACGGGGACGCGAAGAATCGCGCGGACGCCGTTTCGTCCGAGTTGCGCGGCCCGGCAGGCGCGGCGAACGAAGCGGTGATCGCGCAGCAGAAGGCCCAGCAGGAGCGCAATTCCCGTACCACGGCGAACTGGAAGGCCTACACCGACCGCCTCGGCGCGGCCGGGATCGCGCCACCGCCCGCGGCCGCGCTGCGGGATCCGGCGCACCTGCCTGCCGGGATGACCGCGCTTCCCGGCGCCGACGGCAGGCCGCAGCCGGGGGTGGCGCAGGTCAGCGCGGGCGGTCAGCGGCTGCTGGTGCTGCCGAAGGAGACGATCGGCGCGGTCACCGCCGCCGTCGGCGCGCTCGGCAAGCCGTTCGTGCCGCACGACGACGGCGAGGGGCCGGTGGCGTATTCGTGCGACGGGCTCGTGCGCTCGGTGTTCGGCGGCGCCGGGCTGCCGGTGCCCGCGGCGGCGGGGGAGCAGTTCGCGCGCGGTGTCCCCGCCGGGCAGGCCCAGCCGGGTGACCTGGTGTTCGCCGGTCCTGCCAAGTACGGCGTGCAGTCGGTCGGCATCGTGCTCGACGAGCGCACCATGCTCGCGGCCGACGCCAGGCTCGCCGGTGTCGTGGTCACCGACCTCCCCGCCGGGGACAGCGTGCTCGGCTACTCGCGGCCGTCGCTCGGGGAACGGGCGCCGCAGCCGGTGCCGCAGCGCGCCGCGGGCGAACTGACCTGGCGGTGCGGCGGCGTCGAACTCCCTCCGAGCCCGGCCGGGCCGCAGGGCGCGGACCAGGCGGCCGGTGCGTGGGGCGGGTACCCGAACGGGCTGATCCCGTCGGCCGCGCTGTGCCGGCTCGGGATGGGGTCGCACGTGCTGCGCTGCGACGCCGCGCAGTCGTTCCAGGCGCTGTCACGGGCCTACGCCGGAGTGTTCGGCACGCCGATGTGCGTCACCGACTCCTACCGCACCTTCGCCCAGCAGGTCGACCTCTACCGCCGCAAGCCATCGCTGGCCGCGGTGCCCGGCACCAGCAACCACGGCTGGGGCCTCGCGGTCGACCTGTGCGGCGGGCCGGAGTCGTTCGCGTCACCGCAGTACGCGTGGCTCGCCGCGAACTCCCGCGCGTTCGGCTGGGCCCATCCAGGCTGGGCGCGCGCCGGCGCCGGCCGCGAAGAACCCTGGCACTGGGAATACGCGGGCCGCTGACGCCGCTCCGACCGCGACGCGGAGGCCGTCAAGGCTCCCCTCAGGGCGTACCAACACCAATCCGCACGGTCGCGAGGGGTGCGTTCGCGGCGCCCAGGACCCCCAATGGCGCCTTCGGGGGCTCGTCAGCCGAGCATGCGGTCGACTTCTTCGGAGGCGGCGAGCACGAGGGTGCGCAGCACGTGCTCCGCTTCGGCGGCGGCGCCCCGCGCGATCGCGTCGGCGACCGCGACGTGCCGGTCCAGCGCGGTCGGGTCGGGGCGGTCCGGCATCAGACGCTGCTCGACCCTGCCGCGGAGCACCTCCGCGGTCACGTGCGCGAGATGGGCGAACATGTCGTTGCCGGACGAGGTCAGCACGAGCCGGTGGAACTCGATGTCGGCGGCGACGAACTCGGTGATGTCGGTCGCCGCGGCCATCCGGTCCGCGATCTCGCGCAGCCGCTCCCGCTGCTGCGGGGTGGCGGTGCGGGCGGCGAGCGCGGCCGCCGCCGGCTCCACCGCGGCCCGCAGCTGGGCGAGCTGGTTGAGCTGGCGCCCGCGCTGCCTGCCGGCGAGGCGCCAGCGGATCAGCAGCGGGTCGAACACGTTCCACGTCTCCGGCGGCCGCACGGTGACCCCGACCTTCGGCCTGCTCTGCACCATGCCGAGCGTCTCGAGCACGCGGATCGCCTCGCGCGCGACCGTTCTCGACACCGTGTGCGCCGCGGTCAGCTCGTCGATGCGCAGCACCGTGCCAGCGGGGTACTCGCCGCTGGTCAGTGCCGTGCCGAGGGTGTCGAGCAGGTGTCCGTGCAGGCCGCGAGGACGGGTCAAGACGTCAGCCTTTCGCCAGGGTTCACCGGCGCCGGCCGGACCAGGCGCCGGCGCCGTCTGGCGTACAGCTTGACCCACCGAGCCGCCTCGTCACCCTGGCGGGGCCGACTGACCGGTGGTGATCTTGCGGTAGTCCAGCGGGGAGACGGTTCGGGTGCATCTCCGCAGGTCACCCGTTCGGGTTAGCTCTGGTGGCCGGTGTGACCGGAATTGTCGGTGGTCGGCTCTAGCGTTCCTCCCAGCAGCTGCCGAACCCGTGGAAACGACATGCGTGTGAAAGCAGGGAGGACTGGCATGGACAGCTCGTTGGGCCCCGTGGACGAGGGCACGATGGTGATCGACTGCGATCGGTGCGAGGTCAGGGGTGACGCCTGTGCCGACTGCGTGGTGAGCGTGCTGCTGGGCGCACCGCCGGAGATCGAGTGGGACTCCAGCGAGCGGCTGGCGGTCGACGCGCTCGCGGAGGCCGGCATGGTGCCGCGGCTGCGGCTGGTGCCCACGGAGCCGGACCGCGCGCTTCGCGCCGGCTGATCCTGGAGAAGAGGGCGGGACACGCCCGGAGGGGAAGAAACTGACACCGAGCGACGAGTGGTCGATCCGATCAGGCGAACGGTCTATACCACTATCGGTCCCCTTCTGTTAGCCCAGTCACACTAGGCTATTCGGCGCTGGTCCGATGGTGTGTCAGCGATGGAACCCGGGAATTTTCGCTACGCATGGTGGACGAGCGGGCCACTCTTTCGTAACCTGGCCGAGATCTCGCGCCTGGTAGCCGTCACCACCAAGGGTCGGCGACGCGGGATTGCCGCCGAGGCAGCTTTGTCGGGGAGCTGTACCGGAGAACCACCGGGCATTTCCAGATGCGGTAGAGCCGTGCCGTAACCGGTGGGGAAGGATGCGTCACGCCGTGGCAGCCATTTGCCACAGCGGAGTGCGGAGAGGGCCCCCGACCTCTTCGCCGGCGAGTCCGGTCGGTGGCCGACGAGCAAAGGAGACACGCGCGGCGTGCAGTCGCAACCTGTTAAGCGCGTGGTATCAGGAGCACTGGCAGCAGGAGCCGTTATCGCGGCCGTCAGCATCGCCCAGTCACCGGCCACCGCAGTTCCCGCCCCCGCCCCCCAGACACCTCCCCCCGGTGACTCCTCGGACGCGCTCGCGAAGTACCGCGATCTCGCCGCGAAGGCCGAGCGCCTGAACGAGGACTACCTGAAGGCCCAGGACGACCTGAAGGCCAAGCAGGGTGAGCTCGACAAGGCAGGCGTCGACGTCGAGACCGCCAAGAAGTCCGGCGACGAGGCCAAGGTCAACGAACAGCGCTACCGCGTCGACGTCGACAAGTTCGCCGACGCCTCGTTCACCGGCGGCGCGCCGCTGAACAAGCTGTCCGCGCTGCTGACCGGTACCTCCACGCAGGACTTCCTCGACCGCTCCTCCGCGCTCGAGATCCTCGCGTCCGAGAAGAACGCCGCGCTCGGCCGCCTTTCCGGCGCCGTCAAGCAGGCCTCCGACGCCCAGGCACTCGCCACCGACGCGCAGGGCCGCGCGCAGGGGGCGAGGGATGCGGCCGCGAAGCTCACCGACGACATCGCGGCGCAGAAGAAGGTCCTCGACGATCAGAAGGCCGATCTCGAGAAGACCAGCAACATGCTGAGCGCCTCGGAGAAGGCGTCGCAGAAGGACACCGGCGGCGCGATGCCGGACGTCAAGAACGCCGGCCCGGCGGCGGCCGCCGCGATCGCGGCGGCGCAGTCGAAGCTCGGCAGCTCGTACGTGTGGGGCGCCACCGGCCCCGGCACGTTCGACTGCTCCGGGCTGACCATGTGGGCCTACAAGCAGGCCGGGGTCAGCATCCCCCGGTCCAGCCGCGCGCAGTCGACCTTCGGCACCCCGGTCGACCGTTCGCAGCTCCAGCCGGGCGACCTGGTGTTCTACTACTCGCCGGTCTCGCACGTCGGCATCTACATCGGCGACGGCAAGATGATCCACGCCCCGACCTCGGGCGACGTGGTCAAGATCTCGCCGCTGCAGTCGCAGTACAGCGGTGCCCGCCGCGTCGCCTGACGTCGGCTCGCATCCGGAGCTCCCGCCCGCGAGGGGCGCTGGTCACCATCGTGTGACCGGCGCCCCTCGCGTGTTTTCCGGGCGCGGTAGCCTCCGACGGTGCCGCGTACCCTCCTGCTGACCAACGACTTCCCGCCACGGTCGGGAGGGATCCAGAACTACCTCAACTCGTTCGCGACGCGGCTGCCCGCCGACGATCTCGTCGTCTACGCCCCGTCGTGGGAGGGCAGTTCCGGCTCGCACATCGAGTTCGACGCCGAGGCCGCGTTCGAAGTGGTCCGCCACCCGACCTCGCTCATGCTGCCGACCCCCGACGTGCTGCGGCGCGCGAAGGACATCATGCGCGCCAACCGGTGCGAGGCGGTGTGGTTCGGTGCCGCCGCCCCGCTCGCGCTGCTCGGCCAGCCGCTCCGGGAGGCCGGTGCGCGCCGGGTGGTCGCGTCGACGCACGGCCACGAGGTCGGCTGGTCGATGCTGCCCGCCGCCCGGCAGGCGTTGCGGCGCATCGGCGACACCACGGACGTGCTCACCTACGTCAGCAAGTACACGCGAGGCCGGTTCGCGGCCGCGTTCGGGCCGATGGCCGGTCTCGAACACCTTCCGTCCGGTGTGGACACCCGGCTGTTCCGCCCCGACCGGGGTGCCCGCGAGGAGATCCGCCGCAGGCACGGCCTCGGCGACCGGCCGACCGTGGTGTGCGTGTCGAGGCTGGTGCCCCGCAAGGGACAGGACATGCTGGTGCGCGCGATGCCGCGGCTGCGCGCGCGGATCCCGGACGTGGCGCTGCTGCTCGTCGGCGGTGGCCCGTACCGGAAGAAGCTCGCCGCGATGATCGACCAGCTCGGGGTCTCGGACAGCGTGGTGATGACCGGTTCGGTGCCGTGGAAGGAACTCCCCGCGCACTACGCGGCGGGTGACGTGTTCGCGATGCCGGCCCGCACCAGGGGCAAGGGCCTCGACGTGGAAGGGCTCGGGCTCGTCTACCTGGAGGCGTCGGCGACCGGGCTGCCGGTCGTGGCCGGCAACTCCGGCGGTGCCCCGGAAACCGTGCTGGACGAGGTGACCGGGCACGTGGTGGACGGTCGCGAACTCGGCCAGCTCGAAGAGACGGTCGCCGCGCTGCTGATGGACCCGACGCGGGCGAAGCGGATGGGCGAGGCGGGGCGGCAGTGGGTCGGGGACAACTGGCGGTGGGACGTGCTCACGCGGCGTCTGGCGAGGCTGCTGGAAGGCGAGCCCGCCGCCGCGATCCGGTGACTCAGCCTTCCCGCACCGCGGGGTGCCGCGGATCGTCCGCGCGCACCACCAGATCGGCGAGCCCGGCCGGGTTCACCTCGTCCTCGTAGCGGGCGAACGCGGGCAGCGCCCACGCTTCGTCTTCGGGGAGCCGCCGCCGGAGCGCGCCGGGCGAGAGCCACAGGTGCACGGCGAGGTCGAACGGCAGCCCGGCGCCGAGGAGGAACTCCCCGTCGACCAGGAGCACGCCGCCCGCCGCGAGCGCGGTGCGGGGAAGCCGGGTGGCGCGGTCGCGCTCGGCGTCCCACAGCGCGGGCAGCACCGCCCCCGAGCCGTCCGGTTCGAGCGGGCTCAGCACTTCCCGGCGGAGCGCGTTCGCGTCGAGCCAGCTCAGGTACCGCTCGTCGGGATCGTGGCGGCCCCGTTCGAACCGCAGCGACGCCGGGCGCAGGAAATCGCGCGCCGAGACGTGCAGCGCCGCGCGCCCGCGAACCCGCAGCGGCTCGACGAGCGAGCCGGCGAGGAGCCGGGGCCCGTCACCGGCCCCGTCGACCGCGACCCTCGTCCACCGGCGGTCGCGCTCGGTGATCAACTCGGTCAGCTCGGCGACGAGCAGATCCGGTGAGATCGGGCGGTAGCGCATCAGGATGCGCGCCGGTGAACGGGTTTCGCGAGCACGCACGGAGGTTAGCAACGCGGCACACTGTGGTGACAGCGCGTCAGATCCGGGTGCACGAGGGTGTGATTCATCTGACTCTTCCCGGACTTGCCCTCGGCGGGCCGTGGTGCGTCAGCGCTCGGCGTCGGGCCGGATCTCGCCTGGTCACACCCGGAGAAGCGGGCGAAGGCCGCGGCGAACGGGCCCCGAACCCGACGCGGCGCGCGCGATCGCGGTGATGCGACGATGGCCCGGTGGGCAAAGACGTGCGGAGCACCGCCGAAACCCGTTGGCAGGTAGGCGTTTCCCGAACCGTGCCACACGCGCTGGGGGACGCTTGGGACTTCCTGGTCGGCCGCGACGGTGTGCAGATCTGGCTGGGACCCGGTACCGAGCTGCCGCGCGAAGGCGGGGTCAGCTACGAGACCGCGAACGGCACGACCGGGCAGGTGGACCGGTTCACCCCCGGCGAGGCGGTGCGGCTGACCTGGCGGCCGAAGGACTGGGAGCACGACTCGACGGTGCAGCTCACGGTCAGCGCCAGCGGGCAGAAGACGACCGTGAAGTTCGAACAGGACAGCCTCGCCGACGCCGACGAGCGCGCGGAGCAGCGGGCGTACTGGACCGATGTGATCGAGCACCTCGCCGCCGCGCTGGCCGAACGCTGAGCTGACCGAGGGTATTAGGGTGCACGGCGTGCGCCCCGACGAACTGCTGGCACTCGACGCCCGCCACGTGTGGCACCCCTACGGTGCGATGCCGGGCAAGGTCGCGCCGCTCCTGGTCACCGAGGCCGCCGGGGTCCGGCTGACGCTCGCGGACGGCCGCGAACTGGTCGACGGCATGTCCTCGTGGTGGGCGGCGATCCACGGCTACCGGCACCCGGTGCTGGACGCGGCGCTGACCGAGCAGGCGGGGCGGATGAGCCACGTGATGTTCGGCGGGCTCACCCACGAGCCCGCGATCCGGCTGGCGCGCGAGCTGGTCGACCTCACGCCCGACGGTCTCGAGCACGTGTTCCTGTGCGATTCGGGATCGGTCTCGATCGAGGTCGCGGTGAAGATGTGCCTGCAGTACTGGCATTCGCTCGGCCGCCGGGGCAAGCGGAAGCTGCTGACCTGGCGCGGTGGCTACCACGGTGACACGTTCCACCCGATGAGCGTGTGCGATCCCGACGGCGGGATGCACGCGCTGTGGCGCGGCACGCTGCCGGAGCAGGTTTTCCTGCCCGCACCGCCCGCCGGGTTCGACGCGCCGGTCGAGCAGGCATACCTGGACGAGCTGGCGGCGGCCGTCGAGCGGCACGCCGACGAGCTGGCCGCGGTGATCGTGGAGCCGGTCGTGCAGGGCGCGGGCGGGATGCGCTTCCACAACCCCGGATACCTGCGCGCGCTGCGGGAGATCACCGAAGCGGCGGGCGTGCTGCTGATCTTCGACGAGATCGCGACCGGGTTCGGGCGCACCGGCGCGCTGTTCGCCGCCGGGCACGCGGGTGTCACGCCGGACGTGCTGTGCCTCGGCAAGGCGCTCACCGGCGGGTACCTGACGATGGCCGCGGCGCTGTGCACGCCACGGGTCGCCGACGGGATCTCCCAAGGCGAGGTCCCGGTGCTCGCGCACGGCCCGACGTTCATGGGGAACCCGCTGGCCTCCTCGGTCGCGCTCGCGTCGATCGGGCTGCTGCGGGACCGGGACTGGGCGGCGGACGTCCGGCGGATCGAGGCTGCCCTGATCGGGGGACTCGGCGGGGCCGCAACCGTCGACGGCGTGCGCGATGTCCGGGTACTCGGTGCGATCGGCGTGCTCCAGCTTGATCACCCGGTCGACATGGCGGCCGCCACGAAAGCGGCAACCGACTGCGGTGTGTGGCTGCGGCCGTTCCGCGATCTCGTCTACGCGATGCCGCCGTACGTGTGCGAAGACGCGGATGTGGCCGCGATCGCCAATGCGATGCTCGCGGTCGCCGCGCAAGCCTGAACGGCGTACCGGGGCCGGATTTCACCCGATCCGCTGTGATCCCGGCCACTGGGAGCATTGTCGTCACGTCTGGTCGTCACCCCACTTCTTCGTCACTCGAAAGAGTGAGACGTAGCACACCTTTTGTCTGCTTTGTCGGGTCAACACCCCGCTCACCTGTGACGACGCTGCGTAAGTCAGAACGTGAATGAAACTTACATAACAGACATTTGAGGCGTTTTTCGGTTACCTGGTGATCTACGGGCCGTCACTGCCGCCGGCACGGCGCAGCACATCCACCCCGCGTATCGAACCCAGATCACGGAGGCGCGAATGATCGACACCGCAGGCAGCAGCAGGCCCTCCGGGCCACCAGGCAGCAGCCACGGCGACCCCACCGGCCCCACCCGTTGGCGCACCGCGCTCGACAACCTCCGCCACGACGTCCCCGCTTCGCTCGTGGTGTTCCTCGTGGCCGTCCCGCTCTCGCTCGGGATCGCGCTCGCTTCCGGCGCGCCGATCGTCGCCGGGCTCATCGCCGCCGTCGTCGGCGGCATCGTCGCCGGACTGTGCGGCGGTTCCGCGCTGCAGGTCAGCGGCCCGGCGGCGGGCCTGACCGTGATCATGGCCGAGACCATCAACCAGTTCGGCTGGGTCGCGACGTGCGCCATCACCGCGGCCGCCGGGGTGGTGCAGATCCTGCTCGGGCTGAGCCGCATCGCGCGCGCCGCGCTGGCCATCTCGCCGGCCATCGTGCACGGCATGCTCGCCGGTATCGGCGTGACGATCGTGCTCGCGCAACTGCACGTCGTGCTGGGGGGCAAGGCGCAGAGTTCACCGATCGACAACCTGCTCGACCTGCCGCGCCAGGTCGTCGAGCACCACGACAAGGCGGTGCTGATCGGGCTGCTGACCATCGCGATCCTGCTCGTCTGGGGGAAGCTGCCGAAGGCCATCCGCGTGGTGCCCGGCCCGCTCGCGGCCGTCGTGGGGGTCACCGTGCTCGCCTCGGTCGCCAATTTCGACATCGCGCGCGTCGAGGTGCCCGCGAACCTGCTCGACATCCAGTTCGTGCCGAGGATGCCCGGCGGCGGCGTCTGGGACATCGGCCTCGCCGTGGTGACGATCGCGCTCGTCGCGAGCGTGGAGAGCCTGCTTTCGGCCGTCGCGATCGACAAGCAGCACACCGGGAAGCGCACGAACCTCAACCGCGAGCTCGTCGGGCAGGGCCTGGCGAACATGGCGTCGGGGTCGCTCGGCGGGCTCCCGGTCACCGGCGTGATCGTGCGCGGGTCCACCAACGTCCAGTCCGGCGCGCGCACCAGGGCCTCGGCGATCCTGCACGGGTTCTGGATCCTGCTGTTCGTGGTGGCGCTGTCCGGGCTGCTGCAGAACATCCCGCTCGCCGCGCTGGCAGGTCTGCTCGTGCACGTCGGCGCCAAACTGGTCAAAGTCGCGCACATCAAGGAGGTCTTCCGGCACGGCGACCTGGCCGTCTACCTGGTCACGCTGCTCGGTGTCGTGGCGCTCGACCTGCTCACCGGCGTGCTGATCGGCATCGGCGTCGCCGCGGTGCTCATGCTGCGGCGGCTGCTGTGGTCCGGCATCCACGCCGAGCGCGACGGCGACCACTGGCGCGTCGTGGTCGAAGGCGCGCTCGCGTCGCTGTCGATCCCGAGGCTCTCGACGGTGCTCGGCACCATCCCGCGCGGCAGCACGGTGACGCTCGAACTCGTCGTCGACTACCTCGACCACGCCGCGTTCGACGCGCTGTCCACCTGGCAGCACGCGCACGAGGCGGCGGGCGGCACGGTGCACGTCGACGAGGTCGGCCACCCGTGGTTCGCGCGGGGCAAGTCGGGAGAGCCGACGGTGACCCGCTCGGCCGCGCACCGCATCGTGCCGAGGTGGTTCGCGCCGTGGTCGGAGTGGCAGCGGGTGCACGAATCCGAGGCGGTCCCCACCCAGCGGACCTCGTCACCGAGCTCGATGCGGCGCGGCATGCTCGAATTCCAGCGCCGCACCGCGGACCTGGTGAAGCCGACGCTGACGAAGCTCGCGCACTCGCAGTCGCCGGAGACGCTGTTCATCACCTGCGGCGACGCGAGGATCGTGCCGAACCTGATCACCACCAGCGGGCCGGGCGACCTGTTCACGGTCCGCAACATCGGCAACCTGGTGCCGGACCACGCGGTGTGCGCCGCGGGCGAGGACACCTCGATCGGGGCCGCCGTGGAGTTCGCGGTCGACGTGCTGAAGGTGCGCGAGGTCGTGGTGTGCGGGCATTCGTCGTGCGGTGCGATGTCGGCACTGCTCAACGGCGCCCCCGACGGCGCACCGGCGCTGCGGTCCTGGCTCAAGCACGCCGAGTCGTCGGTGGCCAGGGCGAAGGTCGACCCGCCGATCGCCATCGACGGAGTGCCGCCGGAGCGGCCGGGCGACCGGCTGGCCCTGCACAACGTGCTGGAGCAGCTCGACCGGCTGCGCCGGTACCCCTCGGTGGCCCGCGCGGAGGCGCACGGCGAACTGGAGCTCGTCGGAATGTACTTCGACGTGGGCGCCGCCGGAGTGCACCTGTACGACGCCAAGACCGGATCGTTCCACTCTTCGGCGCCGGTACTACTGTGAAGTTCCGTGAGCATGCTGGTGGTGACGGGCACGGGGACCGGTGTCGGCAAGACCGTGGCGACCGCGGCGATGGCCGCACTGGCCACGGCCGACGACCGTAAGGTCGCCGTGCTGAAGCCCGCACAGACCGGAGTAGGGCCGGACGAGCCGGGTGACCTCGCGGAGGTCACCCGGCTCGCCGGTGCGGTGACCACGCGCGAGCTGCGGCGATACCCGGATCCGCTGTCGCCGGAGGCCGCCGCCCGCCGTTCGGGCGGCGGCACCGTTTCCCCCGGTGAGGTGGCGAGCGTGGCGACCGAGCTCGACGCCGAGCACGACCTCGTGCTGATCGAGGGCGCGGGTGGCCTGCTGGTCCGGTTCGACGAGAGCGGGAGCACGCTCGCGGACGTCGCCTGGGCGCTCGGCGCGCTCGTGCTCGTCGTCGCGGAGGCGGGGCTCGGCACGTTGAACGCGACCGCGTTGACGGCGGAGGTCGCCACGAAGCGCGGGCTCAACGTGGCCGGGGTGATCATCGGCTCCTGGCCGTCGGAACCGGACCTCGCGGCCTGGTCGAACGTGCCGGACCTGCCGGTCGCCGCGGGTGCCCCGTTGCTGGGCGCGCTCGAGGAAGGCATGGGCGCGCTGCCGAAGCCGGAGTTCGCCGCGGCGGCCCGGCGCGGCCTGTCGCCGTGGTTCGGCGGCGAGTTCGACCCGGACCGGTTCGCCGGGAGCACCTCCGCCCAGCGGTGACCGGGGCACAGCGCACAGTGACGCGCGTCGCTTTGCGTGGCGCGGCCGGTCGGGCACGATGGTGCCGACTTCGTGCCGCCGCCAGGAGGAGCAGCCCGTGACCACAGCGCCCGAACAGACCAGCCCGGCCGCCACGACGGCGGACGTGCTCGCCGTCGCGAGGGAGCAGGTGCTCGAACGCGGTGCCGGGCTCAGCGAGGAGCAGGTGCTCGCGGTGCTGCGGCTCGGCGACGACCGGCTCACCGAGCTGCTGGCGCTGGCCCACGAGGTGCGGATGCGCTGGTGCGGCCCGGAGGTCGAGGTCGAGGGCATCATCAGCCTCAAGACCGGCGGCTGCCCGGAGGACTGCCACTTCTGCAGCCAGTCCGGTCGTTTTCCGACCCCGGTGCGGTCGGCCTGGCTCGACATCCCCGGTCTGGTCAAGGCGGCTCGGCAGACCGCGGAGACCGGCGCGACGGAGTTCTGCATCGTCGCCGCCGTCCGCGGCCCCGACGCCAGGCTGCTCTCGCAGGTGCGCGAGGGGGTCAAGGCGATCCGCGCGGACGGCAACGACATCCAGATCGCGTGCTCGCTGGGCATGCTGACCAAGGCCCAGGTCGACGAGCTGGTCGAGATGGGCGTGCACCGCTACAACCACAACCTCGAGACCGCCAGGTCGCACTTCCCCGAGGTGGTCACGACGCACACCTGGGAGGAGCGCTGGGAAACCCTGCGCATGGTGCGCGAGGCGGGCATGGAGGTGTGCTGCGGCGGCATCATCGGCATGGGGGAGACGGTCGAGCAGCGCGCCGAGTTCGCGGCCCAGCTCGCCGATCTCGGTCCCGACGAGTGCACGATGAACTTCCTGATCCCGCAGCCCGGCACGCCGTACGAGCACTACGAGGTGGTCGAGGGCAAGGACGCGCTGCGGACCGTCGCGGCGTTCCGGCTGGCCATGCCGCGCCCGCTGATCCGGTTCTCCGGCGGCCGCGAGCTGACGTTCGGCGACCTCGGCACGAAGAAGGGCATGCTCGGCGGCATCAACGCGATCATCGTCGGCAACTACCTGACCAATCTCGGCCGCCCCGCGAGCAAGGACCTCGCAATGCTCGACGAGCTCAGCATGCCGGTCAAGGCGCTGAGCGACACGTTGTGACCGAGTACTGCGTCCATTGTGGACAGTCCGAGGAGGGTGGCGCCCACCCGGCCTGCCGCACGCCGCGGACCGAACTGGAGCCGCCGAGGTTCTGCGCGGCGTGCGCGCGCCGCATGATCGTCCAGGTGACCCCGGCCGGGTGGGCCGCCCGGTGCAGCCGACACGGTGAAGTGACCAGCGACGCCACGGGTTAGTCTCGTCCCGTCACGCGACGTAGGGGAGGGGTGAAGGTGGCCGACACGACGGGAACGCCGGTGGAGACGAGCGCGTCCGGATACGGTGACTTCCCGGTCCCGGCCTGGTTCGCCCTGCCCCAGGAAACCCCGAAGGTCGTGGTCAAGGCCGACCTGCTGCCCGCGGTCACCGTGCTGTCCACGGTGGGCCTGCTCGGCATCCCGCTCGGCTGGCTGTGGTCGAGGCTCGCGCCGCCGGAGCGCTTCCGGGTCGTGTCGCTGACCGAGAAGCCGGTTCCGCTGCAGCTGGAGAGCTGGCACCACTTCGACGACCTCGCCGTCTTCGCGCTGCTCGGCTTCGGCTTCGGGCTGTTCACCGGCGCGCTCCTGTGGCTGCTGCGCGAACGCCGCGGGCCGGTGGTGCTGGTCGCCGGGATGCTCGGCGGGCTCGTCGCAGGCTGGCTGGCGTCGCTGCTCGGGCCCGGCCTCTTCGCGGGGTGGGTCTATCCGGCGCCGTCGCCGCCCGCGCTCGGGGACGTCGTGACGCAGGCGCCGGTGCTCGACACCCTGTGGGTGCTCCTCACGCTGCCGCTGGGCATCGCGCTCGTCTACGGGGTGCTCGCCGCGTGGAACGGGCGGGAGGACCTCGGCCGCAGGCTGGGCTGAAATCGGCGAACCGCCACGGGCCGTCGGTGCGCGTCGTTAGCATGGCCGCATCGATTTGGGGAGGCGGCGCGTGCCGGACGAAGTGGAAGTCAAGTCCACCAGCAGGATGAAGTTCCCCGGGATCAGTCCACGGGCTTACGAACACCCCGCCGACCGCGGCGCGCTCGCGTCACTGCGGGCGGTGCCGGGGTTCGCGCAGGTGCTCAGGGCGGTTTCCGGGTTCTACACCGAGCGCGGCGAGCGGCTGATGGCGCTCGCGTCGCACATCAGGGTGGGGCCGAAGCAGTACCCGGCGCTGGACAGGATCCGCAACCAGTGCGCGGAGACGCTCGACCTGGAGGCGGTGCCGAACCTGTTCGTCGCGCGGAACGCGCAGGCGCAGGCGTGGTCGATCGGGATCGACGAGCCGTTCATCGTGGTCACCACGGGGCTGCTGGATCTGATGGACGCCGAGGGGCTTCGCTGGGCCGTCGGCCACGAGATGGGCCACGTGCTCTCCGGGCACGCGGTGTACCAGACGATGCTGATCCGGCTGATCGGCATCCAGGCCAGCATGTCGTTCATGCCGGTCAGCGCGCTCGGCATCCGCGTGATCATCGCCGCGCTGCACGAGTGGTACCGCAAGGCCGAGCTGTCCTGCGACCGCGCGGGCCTGCTCTGCAGCCAGGATCCGACCTCGACGCTGCGGGCGCAGATCCAGCTCGCCGGCGGTATCGATCCGTCCCAAGTGGACATTCCGTCGTTCCTGCAGCAGGCCAGCGAGTACGAGTCCGTGGACGACATCCGCGACAGCTTCCACAAGCTGCGGTTCGTGGAGACGCAGTCCCACCCGTTCGCGGTGGTGCGGTCGGCGCAGCTGCAGAAGTGGGCCGCTTCGCCGGAGTACCGGGACATCCTCGCCGGGAACTACCCGCGCCGCACCGACGACGAGCCGTCGAGCACCTGGAAAGAGGACGTCAAGGCGGCGGCCAAGTCCTACAAGGATTCGTTCACCGAGTCGACGGACCCGCTCGCCAAGGTGTTCAGCGATGTCGGCGAAGCGGTGGCAGGCGCCGCGGGCAAGGTGTGGAACAAGTTCGGCAACAACGGCAACGGTAACGGCGGCAATGGCGGAAATGGCGGTGACGGCACCGCCTGAGTTCGGCCCCTGACCGCGCCGCTTTTCGCGTTCCAGGCGTGGTTCGCGTGCCGGGCCGGGTCCCGGAAGGTAGCCTTCGGGCCTTGGCGCCGCGAACTCCGCCTACTTAGGAAGCTGGCGCGGCCTCAGCGGGTCCCGCATGCCCTGAAGGTGCCCTTCGGGGCAGCGCAACCTCGGCCGTGGGCAGCGGCGAACCGGTCAGTTGAGGTTGGACGGGCCGCTGAAGCGGGGGATTTCGGCGGGCGGGGCCGGTACGGCGCGCAGCCGCGACAGGAACCCCGCTTCCCTCGTCAGGAGCTGGCAGGCGATGCGGAGGCGGCGCAGCGGGTGCGTCTCTTCGAGCAGCCGCTGGCGGTCTCCCAGTGGCAGCAGGCAGTCGGCCGCGAGCAGGTAGGCGAGTTCGTCGATGCTCGCGTCTTCGCGGGGCGCGCTCCAGTCGCCGGAGTTCCACGCGGATTCGCAGTACCGCCGGTGCGCGTCGCGGGTGACGTCGGCGAGCTGGCTCGCGGCTTCGACCGTTCTCGGTGCGAGCTGCTCGTCGTCGACCCATTGCACGGTGCCGAGCAGGTAGGGCGCCGCGGTCGGGTCGACGTCGAGCAGCCGGAACCGGCGCCCGCCGGTGATGATGATGTCGAACCTGCCGTCCGGCAGGCGTTCCGCTTCCCGCAGCACGGCCTCGCAGCCGACCGTTTCGACGTGTTCGACGGTGTCGACCTCGCGCATCGCGGCCGAACGCAGCGCGACGATCCCGAAGCGGCGGTCGGGCACCGTGCCGGTCACCAGGTCCACGGCGAGCTGCCGGTACCGCGGCTCGAACAGGTGCAGCGGCAGGTTCGTCCCCGGCAGCAGCACCGTCTGCAGCGGGAACAGGGGCAGCGTTGCCCCCGCTCTGCCTGCTGGTGCTTGCTCGGTCACGCACCCACCGTACGGCGAAGGACCGCCCCCTGCTCGCTGGCTGGATTCAGCGAGTGCCCGCGGGCGGCCGGAACACCGCGAACGGATCGGTGACCTGCATTCCGTCGCCGGTGAACGAGTACAGCGCGGCGGGACGCCCGCCGGACCGGCCGGACGGCGCCATCGCGCCGGTGGCCGAGAGCAGCCCGCGGCGCGCGAGCACGCGCTGCAGGTTCGTCGCGGTGACCTTGTACCCGAGTGCCGCGGAATACAGGGCGCTCAGCGCGGAAATGGTGAACTCCGCCGGCGCCAGCGCGAAGCCGAGATTCGTGTAGCACAGCTTGGAGCGCAGCCGATCGCGAGCGCGCAGCACGATCGACTCGTGGTCGAACGCGGTGCGGGGGAGGTCGTCGACGGGGTGCCAGCCGGTGTCCTCGGGGACTTCGGGGTCGACGTCGGATGGCACGAGCGCGACGAACGCGGTCGCGACCACCCTCGGGCCCGGTACCCGGTCCGGCGCGCTGAACACCGCGAGCTGCTCGACGTGCTGGAGCTGGCGGACGTCGACCTTCTCCGCGAGCTGGCGCCGGATGGACGTTTCGACGTCCTCGTCGGGGCGGAGCCTGCCGCCGGGGAGCGACCACCGGCCGAGGTGCGGATCGAGCGCGCGTCGCCACAGCAGCACCTGGAGTGTGTCGCAGCGCACCTGAAGCACTGCGCCCAAAACCTCGTGTGCCAGGGGGGCGTGGGTGTTAATATGGCTTCGCACGGTTTTCGATTATAAGACGAAAACCTAGGCGAGGTCCAGGAGGGCCAAGAACATGACGAGCACTATCCAGGCGAACGACCTCACGCCCTTCGGGGGCGTCGAGCCGGACGAGGCGTGGGCCGAGGAGGTGCGACGGCTGGCGCGCGAGCGTGACGCGGTGCTGCTGGCGCACAACTACCAGGTGCCCGCGATCCAGGACATCGCCGACCACACCGGTGACTCGCTCGCGCTGAGCCGGATCGCGGCCGCGAGCGACGCCTCCACGATCGTCTTCTGCGGTGTCCACTTCATGGCGGAGACCGCGAAGATCCTGGCGCCGGAGAAGACCGTCCTCATCCCGGACGCGCGGGCGGGCTGCTCGCTCGCGGACTCCATCACCGGCGCCGACCTGCGGGCCTGGAAAGCGGAGCACCCCGGCGCGGTCGTGGTCTCCTACGTCAACACGACCGCCGAGGTGAAGGCGGAGACCGACATCTGCTGCACCTCGTCCAACGCGGTCGACGTGGTCGCCTCCATCCCCGCCGACCGGGACGTCCTGTTCTGCCCCGACCAGTTCCTCGGCGCGCACGTCAAGCGGGAGACGGGCCGGGAGAACCTGTACGTCTGGGCGGGCGAATGCCACGTGCACGCCGGGATCAACGGTGCCGAGCTGGCCGAGCGCGCGGCGGAATCGCCCGACGCGGACCTGTTCATCCACCCCGAGTGCGGCTGCGCCACCTCGGCGCTCTACCTCGCCGGTGAGGGCACCGTCGACCCCGGCCGGGTCAAGATCCTCTCCACCGGGGACATGGTGCACTCGGCGCGCGCGACGAAGGCGTCGTCGGTGCTCGTGGCCACCGAGATCGGGATGCTGCACCAGCTCCGCAAGGCCGCGCCGGAGATCGACTTCCGCGCGGTGAACGACCGCGCGTCCTGCCGGTACATGAAGATGATCACGCCCGCGGCGCTGCTGCGCTGCCTGCGCGGCGGGCTCGACGAGGTCCACGTCGATCTCGAAACGGCAGCGAAGGCCAAGGCCTCGGTGCGCCGGATGATCGAGATCGGGCAGCCGGGCGGCGGCGAATGACCGGCAGAGCGGCGGGCCCAGTGGCCACTGTGGTTCCTTCCTTCGAGGCGGAAACTAGGAATACCAACGGTTCCGGCTGCTGGGAGGCCCGCGCGGACCTGGTCGTGGTGGGCAGCGGGGTGGCCGGGCTGACCGCCGCCCTGCACGCGCAGGCCCGTGGCCTGCGGGTTCTCGTGGTGACGAAGGGCGAAGTCGCCGACGGCAACACGCGCTGGGCACAGGGCGGGGTCGCCGTGGTGCTCGCCGACCAGCACGACGAGGGCGACTCGGTGCGAAAGCACGCCGAGGACACCCTGACCGCCGGTGCCGGGCTGTGCGACGCGGACGCGGTGCGCGAGATCCTCGACGGCGGGCCGTCCGCGGTGGCGCGGCTGCGCACCGCCGGCGCGCGGTTCGACGGCGATCCCACCGGGCTGCTCGCACGGGCAAGGGAGGGCGGGCACACCGCGTTCCGGGTGATCCACGCCGGGGGTGACGCCACCGGCGCCGAGGTCGAGCGCACGCTGGTCGCCGAGGCGAACGGGCACCGGCTGCCCGTGCTGGAGCGCCACGTGGCGGTGGACGCGCTGAAGACGCCGTCCGGTGAGCTCACCGGGGTGCGCGTGCTCGACCCGAACGGCGTGCCCGGCGTGCTGCGCGCCCCCGCCGTCCTGCTCGCCACCGGCGGGCTCGGGCAGCTTTACCAGGCCACCTCGAACCCCGAGATCGCGACCGGCGACGGGCTCGCGCTCGCGCTGCGCGCCGGCGCCGCGGTCGCCGATGTCGAGTTCGTGCAGTTCCACCCGACCGTGCTCTACACCCCTGGCGCCCGCGGCCGGTGCCCGCTGGTCACCGAGGCGGTGCGCGGGGAGGGCGCGATCCTGCTCGACGCCACCGGCGCGCGCGTGATGGCCGGGGTGCACCCGCTGGCGGACCTCGCCCCGCGCGACGTGGTGTCCGCGGCGATCACCCGCCATCTCGCGGCGGCGCCCGGCGGGGTGGGCGACCACGTCTTCCTGGACGCCACCGGCGTGCCCGGTTTCGCGAAGCGCTTCCCCACGGTGCACGCCGCGTGCCTGAAGATCGGCGTCGACCCCGTCGCCCAGCCGATCCCGGTGACGCCGGCCGCGCATTTCTCGTGCGGGGGCGTGGTCACCGACATCGACGGTAGAACGGCGGTGCGCGGTTTGTACGCGGCGGGCGAGGCCGCGCGCACCGGGTTGCACGGCGCGAACCGGCTCGCGTCCAACAGCCTGCTGGAAGGTCTTGTCGTCGGCGAGCGGGTCGCGGCCGCGGTCGCGGCCGATCTCGCCGCCGGGGTGCTCGTCGACCCGAGGTCGGGGCGGGTCGGCGAGCACCATCTCCTCGAACGGCGTGCCGCGATCGCCGACCGCGACTCGCTGCAGCGCGTGATGAGCCGCTACGCCGCGATCGGCCGGGACGCCGACGGGCTCGCCGTCGTCGGCTCCGTGCTCGATCTTTCCATAAAGGACAGTCCACTCACGACACACCGCGCGGTGGAGGACGCCGCGCTCACCTTGGTGGCACAGGCTTTGGTGGCCGCGGCGGCGCGGCGAACCGAGTCGCGCGGCTGCCACGTGCGCAACGAACATCCCGAACGGGACGACGCGCGCTGGCTGCGCAGCCAGCTGATCAGGCTGAGCCCGTCCGGCCAGCCCGTGCTCGCCGATCCCGTCCTCGTCGAAGGGGCAGCATGATGACCGAGCTCAGCGCCGCGGTGCGGCGGCAACTGGCCGATTCCGGACTCGACGTGACCGACGTGCAGCGCGTGGTCGGCACGGCGCTCACCGAAGACCTGCGGTACGGCCCGGACGTGACGACGCTGGCCACCGTCGGCGTCGACGCGGTCGCCGTTGCCGAACTGCGGCCGAGGGTGAACGGCACGGTGGCGGGGCTTTCGGTCGCGCTCGCCGTCTTCGACTACGTCATCGGTGACGACTACGAAGTGCTGGCGAAACGGGAAGACGGCGCGCGGCTCGTCGCCGGCGAACCCGCGCTGGTGCTGCGGGGCGGGGTGCGCGGATTGCTCACCGCCGAGCGCACCGCGCTGAACCTGGTGTGCCACCTGTCCGGGATCGCCACCACGACCGCGGCCTGGGTGTCCGAAGTAGACGGTACCGGCTGCGTGGTGCGGGATTCGCGCAAGACGCTGCCGGGGCTGCGGCTGCTGCAGAAGTACGCGGTGCGCTGCGGCGGCGGTGCCAACCACCGGATGGGCCTCGGTGACGCGGTGCTCATCAAGGACAACCACGTGGTGGCGGCGGGTTCGGTGACCGCCGCGCTCGCCGCGGCGCGCGAACACGCGCCGGAGCTGGCCTGCGAGGTCGAGGTCGACACCATGGACCAGCTCGGCGAGGCGCTCGCGGCGGGTGCCGACGAGGTGCTGCTCGACAACTTCTCACCGGAGGAGTGCGCGGCCGCGGTACGGCTGCGCGACGCCGAATCGGCCAAGACCCGGCTCGAGGCTTCCGGTGGGCTGAAGCTGGAGAACGCCCGTGCCTACGCGGAGTCCGGCGTCGACTACCTCGCAGTCGGCGGGCTGACCCATTCCTCGCCCGGCCTCGACCTCGGGATGGACCTCGGCTGACTCGTGGCCGATCGTGGTTTGCGTCGCGCAGGCGAAGATCCGGTATCGAACACCCGGTCAGAGGTTGTCCAACCGCCCCAGTGTTGCTAGAAGTACCAACCGGGGGAGTTGGGGAAAGGGTGATGTCGCCAGTAGAAAACCCCGCGCCGGAGTCGAATTTCCTGGTCGCGCTGTTGCGCGACGGCGCGCCCGTGCTCGCGACGGCGCCGCGAGAACTGCCCGACGAGGTCGATGATCCGACGCCGGTGCCCGCCACGCGGCGCATCGCCGCGCTCGCCGCGACCGACCGGTCCGCGCCGAGGGACTCCCTGATGATCAGGGCGACCCGGTACGGCGTGCTGCTGCCGCTCGCCTTCCGGGCGCTGGCGGTGCCGGTGGCGTGGGGCTGGGTCGTGGCCACCTCCGGTTTCGCGGGCACCTGGCCGTGCACCGTGGTCGCGGCGCTTTCGCTGGTGAGCACGCTCGCGGCGGTCGTCCTGATCCTCAAGGTGCCCGATCTCAACGGCCACATCACCAGGGGCCTGCTCTACGCCGACGTCGTGTTCGCACTGGTCTCGTGCCTGGTGGTCAACGTGACCGTACCGGCCCAGTCGCACCCGCACGCGGTCTGGGTGCCGTGGGTGTACCTGTGCGGCACGGTCGCGTTGTGGACGATCGCCCGCGGCGTGCCGTCGGGGATGGCCGTGGTGCTGCTCAGCCTGCCGTTGCAGGCGGTGCTGCTGTGGACCGGCGGGCCGAGACCGGGCGGCATCGGCGCGCAGGTGGCCGGTGCGCTCGCCGGGTCGGCGATCCTCGTGGTCGCCTCGTTCACCGCGCTCGGTTCGCTGATGCTGGTCGGGCTCGGCAACCGGCTCGCGCTCGCGATCGGCATCCGCAACGGCCGCACCGCCGAGCGCGCCCGCACCGAGCGCGCGTTGCACGACACCGTGCTGCAGGTGCTCGAATCGATGGCGATGCGCACCACCGAGGACGAGGAAGACCCGCGCGCCGAGCTCGCCCGGCTGCGCTCCGCCGCCAGGGCGCAGGCCAACGATCTGCGCCGCGGCCTGGACACCGGCGACGGCCAGCAGGCCGACGGGCTTGGCGAGGAACTCGCCGCGGTCGCCACCGAGATGGCGCGCGACGGGCTGCGCGCCCAGCTCGTGGTCGCCGACGTGGACGACGACGTGCTCTCCGAGGTGCGGCGGATCGCCGTCCGCGACGCGGTGCGCGAGGCGTTGCGCAACACCATCAAGCACGCCGGCACCCGTGAGGTCGTGGTGCGCCTCGAAGAGCGGGAGGGCGGGATCGCGGTGATCGCGCGGGACCACGGGATCGGGTACGACGAAGCGGAACGCCCGCCGGGGTTCGGGGTGAGCAAGTCGATGAAGGCGCGGCTCGCCGAGGTCGGCGGCCGGTGCACGGTGGAGTCGCGGCCGGGGCGCGGGACGAGGGTCACGCTGTGGGTCCCGCGGTGAGGCGAGCCCTCGCCACGGCCTTCGTTTCCTTGCTGCTGGGCGGTTTTCCCGCTGCCGCCGCGGCAGAGCCCTCTTCGCCCGCGACCTGCGCCGACCCCGTCGGCGTGTACCCGGGCCAGGTGCCGTGGGGCCAGCGGCTCGTGGACCCGGCGCGGATCTGGCCACTGACCACCGGCGCCGGACAGCTCGTCGCGGTCGTCGGTACCGGTGTCGACGCGCGGAACGCGCAGTTCGGGCGCGGGCAGGTCGCGGCGCCGCAGGACATCGGCGAGGTGGCGGCCGAACCGGGTGCGGACTGCGACGGCCGCGGCACCATCGTGGCCGGAATCGTGGCCGCGCAAGCGAATCCGGCGACCACGTTCGCCGGGATGGCGCCGGGGGTGAAGATCCTCCCGGTGCGCTACCCGGCGGGCGGCGACGGTGAAGGCGGCGATCCCGACCGGCTGGCGGCGGCGATCACGGCCGCCGCCGCCGCGCGTGCCGGGGTCATCCTGGTGGCGGTGCCCGCGAACTCCGGCAGCGCCGCGCTCACGGCCGCCGTCGCGGAGGCGCGTACCCGTGGCGCGGTGGTGGTTTCGCCCGCGGCGGGGACCAAGGCCGGTGCGCCGACCTATCCGACCGCGACACCGGGTGTGCTCGCGGTCGGTTCGCTCGATCAGGCCGGTGCGGCCGTCGGGCAGGAGGCAGGCGACTACCTCGGCATCGCCGCACCGGGCGCGGGCCTGGTCAGCACCTCCGCGGGCGGGCACGGCGCGGTGGCGCACCGGTGGCCGCTCACCGATCCGGGGCTGGCCGCGGCCTACGTCGCCGGTGCCGCCGCGCTCGTCCGCGCCTACCACCCCGCGCTGTCCCCGGACCAGGTCGTCACACGGCTCGTGCTGACCGCGAACCGCCCGCCGAACGGCGGCCACGACCCGAAGCGCGGCTGGGGCACGCTGGACGCCTACGCGGCCGTCTCCGCGCAGATCCCCGCCGACGCGCCCGCACCGGGACCCGGTGCGGGCGCGGGGAAACCGGCCAGGGTGGTGCCCGCCGCGGCGGGCACCACCGCACCGGGTGACGGGCTGTCCGGCGGCCTCACGATCGGTGCGCTGGGATTCGCCGCGGCGGCGGGGATCACCGTCGTCGCGGTGCGCCGGGGCCGGGCGCGCGGGTGGCGCCCCGCCCGCCGCGACCCCTTGCCAGGTCCCCGAAGGTGACCTCCGGGGACCTGGGCTGAGCGGGGTGCGGGATCAGCCGACTTCGATCGACGGGTAGTCGGGGATGCGCCGGAAGTCGAGTTTGGCCACCTTCAGCCGCTTCGACTTCGCCGCGAAGCCCTTTTCCTCCCATACCGGGATCTGCGGCAGGTCCTTCGCGACCTGGTCCTCGGCCTGCTGGTAGAGCTTGATCGCCGCGGCCTTGTCCGCCGTGCCGTCGGCCCGGGTCAGCAGGCCGTCGGTGATCGGGCTGGAGTAGGCCGAGTCGTTCGAACTGGCGTCGGTCTTGTAGATCGGGTTCAGGAAGTCCTCGATCGAGGGGTAGTCCGCCGACCAGTCCGACCGGCCCATCCCGGTCAGCTTCTTCCCGGTGACGATGCCGCGGTACTGGCCGAAGTTCGTGGCTGGCACGAAGTCGCACTCGATGCCGAGCGCGTTCTTGATGCTGTTGCACGCCGCGACCAGCGGCTCCTTGCGGCCACCGTCGGCGTTGGAGGTGATGGTCAGCTTGCCGGTGAACCCGGACTGCGCCAGCTCCGCCTTCGCCTTGACCGGGTCGTACTTGCACGCCTCACCGCACACATCGGGGCGGTAGCCCTCGATGCCTCGCGAGATCCAGCCGTCCGCGGGGGAATAGGTGCCGTTCATGACCGTCTGCACGATCTGCTCGCGGTTGATCGCCATCGAGATCGCCTTGCGCAGGTGGATGTTGTCGTACCCGGGCACGTAGTACGGCACCGCGATGGTGCTGATGCTGAGCAGGTGGCCTTCGATCAGGCTGTCGCCCAGTTCGGTCTTGTACTTCCCGCCGGTGAGGGAGGACGGCGGCAGTGTCTCCATGAAGTCCAGCCGGTTGCTCTTCAGGTCCTGGTAGGCGGTTTCCTGGCTGGAGTAGATCTTGATGGTCAGGTCCTTGAACTTGACCTTGTCCTGGCCGGGGTAGTCGTCGAAGCGGGTCAGCTTGATGTCCACGTTCGGCGTGCGCGAGACGAACTTCAGCGGGCCGTTGCCGATCGGGTGCTCGGTGAACGCCTTCGGGTCGGTGAAGAACGAGTCGGGCAGCGGGGAGAAAGTGTCGTAGCCGATCTTGGTCGGGAAGACCGAGAACGGGGCCTTGAGCACGGCCTTGAACTCGTAGTCGTTGACGACCTGCAGGCCGGTCATCGTGTCCGCGGTCGGGGTTTTGCCCTTGCCGGGGTTGACCGCGTCGAAGCCCTCGATCTGCTCGAAGAACGAGGAGTTGAGCTGGCCGTTCTTGGCGCTGGCCGCCCAGTTCCAGGCGTCGACGAAGTTCTTCGCCTTGACCTCGGTCCCGTCGTGGAACTTCCAGCCTTTTTTGATCTTGATGTCGTAGGTCTTCGCGTCCGGCGACTCGATCGACTCGGCCATCGCGTTGGACGGTGCACCCGTTTGCGAATCGTAGCTCACGAGCTTGGTGAACATCGGCTCGAGCGCCTTCGTGCCACCGATCTCGTTCGTGTTCGACGGCAGCAGGCCGTTCTGCGGTTCGGTGCCGTACACCGTGACCGCGGCATTGCCCTTGTCATCGCCGCTCCCGCTTTCGCCACCGCTCCCGCAGGCAGCGAGCAGGCTCACCGATGTCAGCAGCACGGCCGCCGGAACCCAGCGCGATCGCCGCATATTTCCTCCAACCTCGAAAACGTCACGGGGGGAATTCACCACCCGAATGACTTTCTCCGTCAAAAAAGCGCAGGTTTTACCTCGGTAAAGAAGAGTCACTATTACACATCTCGAAGGGTGTGGAGTGCCTATTCTGCCGGAAATTCCGCCTATTCGATCAATCGTCCCGGCGGACGCGGTCAGCGCAGGTGGGCGTTCGTGCGCTGGACGAACGGGGCGAGCGCGGGGATCTCCACGACCGCACGGCCCGCTTCGGCGAGCAGCTCCGCGCCCGTGCCCTCCACGAAGATCGACGGCTCGCGCCAGGCGAAGACGACGCGGGGGATACCCGCGCGCAGGATGTGCTCGGTGCAGGTCAGCGGCCGCGAAGCGCGCTCACCGCACGGTTCGAGCGAGCTGTAGATGGTGGCGTGCGCGAGCCGGGGGTCCTGCGGGTCGATCTTCGCGAGCGCTGCTTCCTCGGCGTGGTCGCGCGGGTCGGTTTCGCCGGAGAAGCCGGTCGCGAGCACGGTGTCGTCGGCATCGGTGACCACGGCCCCGACCCGGAACGTCGCCGACGGCGGGCAGTTCTCGGCGAGGTCGATCGCCTGCCGGAGCCGGACGAGATCGCGCTCGTCCTGCTCGGCGAGCAGGTAGCGCATCAGCACGACGTCACCGAGCGCGCGGGTCTCCACCAGCTTCGCCCTGCCACCGGGGAACCGTCCCGGACGCAGGAACCGGGGCGCGGACTCGTCACCGACGAACACCGGCGCCACCGCGAGGTGCAGTTCGTCGGCGAGGCCGCCGGTGAGGAACTCGGTGTGCACCTCGCCGCCGCCCTCGACGAGCAGCCGCTCGACACCCCGGCCCTTGAGATCGGCGAGGGCGCCGGGCAGGTCGAGTCCTTTCACCACTGTCGCGTTGAGACCGTCCACCATCGCGGATTCACTCGCGTAGACCAGTTTCTCGCCAGCTCCGGCGGTGAAGAAAGCCGCTTCGGGATCGAGGTGCCCGCTCGTGGTCAGCGTGACCTTGACCGGGCTCTCGGCGAGCCCCCGTGCCACCCGCGAACCGCGCCGCTCGGCCGAGCGCACCAGCAGCCCCGGGTCGTCCGCGCGGATCGTACCCGCGCCGACCAGGATCGCGTCGACCCCGGCGCGCACCTCGTCGACCCGGTCGAAGTCCTCTTCGTTCGACAGCAGGAGCCGTTGCCCGCTCGCGTCGTCGAGGAACCCATCGAGCGACACGGCGGCGGAGAGCACGACATACGGACGGTCCACGCGGCCGAGTCTGCCACGTCCGCGCGGGTCAGGCCGCGACGCACCGCGTGGAGCCGAGGATGGCGACCCCGTCGTCCTCGGCCGCCACGTGCACGTTCAGGTTCGCCCCGTCCTTGCTGAACTGGACGACCAGCCGCCGCCCGCCGCTGCGGTCGGTCGGCTGCCAGCCCGCGCGCGCCAGTTTCGGCAGGATCACGCCGGACAGGCACTGCCGGGGGCCGCTCGGCCGCTCCAGCCGGACGCCGTACTGCCAGCAGCGCAGGCGCCCGGGTGCGGTGGGATCGCAGTCGAGGTCGCCGTCGACGGTGACCTGTACCCCGCCGCCGGTGCCGAAGTGGGCGGCCAGTTCGTCGACGAGTACGTGCAGGTTCTCGGCGAGCCGTTCCAGTTCCACGTTCCCGCCTCCTCGCCCGCCAGCACTGTCCACTGTGTCCGGATACTGTGGACTACCTTGCGTCCGGTTCGGTCCCGATCACCGGTGGTGCCACGGCCGCGGACTCACCCCAGACGTCCTCCGTCTCCACCAGCCACGGCGGGATCCGCCGCCCGGAGCCGAGATCGCCCGCCCCCATGCCCATCGGCATGAACGGCATCATCGGCATGGCCGACTTCGCGGCCGCCGCCCCTGCCGCGCCTGCCGCGCCACCGGCGAGCCCGCTCAGCGCGCCGCCCGTGCCGGTGGCCCCGGACAGCCCGGTGTGCGCGGCCGGGGCCGCGCCGTCGACCCCGGCGCCACCGCCGATCGCGCCACCGTCGAAGCCGCCCAGCCCGCCGGAACCGCCGAGCCCGCCGGCGGCATCGGGTATCCCGCCGCCGGAGCCGCCGGTCACCGCGGTGCCAGCGGGGTCCTTTTCCCTGTCCTTGTCGCCTTCCGGCTTCTTGCCGCTCGCCCAGCCGGGAACCTTGGGCATGATCGAACCGAACCGGCCGAACGCCGCGGCGGACGCGGCCGCGAGACCGGCGGTGAACATGTCGCCGAACAGCGGGCTGGCGGGCTTCGGGGCGCCCGGTGTGGTGCCGCCGGGTGTGGTGCCGCCGTCGGCGGGGGCCGTCGGCTGGCCGCCGGGGACGACCGTGGTGCCATCCGGTGCGCCGCTGGGAAGGCCACCGCCGTCGTGCCCGCCGCCGGGCGAGCCGCCGGGTGCCGGGGCGCCGGGCACCTCGGCCGCGTCCGGTGCGGCCGGAATGGACTGTTCGGTGGTGGTGTACCCGGTGGCGAGCGTGGTCATCACGACGACCGCCTTGTCGTGCGCGGCGTTCGCCGTCGCCGCCGCCTGCTGCTGAGCCTGCACCGAGCTGATCGCCGTGGCGCGCTGCCGTGCCGCCGCCAGCACCACGTCCTGGGACGCGTCCGCGGGCAGCAGCGGGGGATTGGCCGCGAGCGAGATGTCCGCGGGGGACACGGCAGGCACGTCGACCGGCGGCGGCATCTCGGCCTTCGCCTTGTCGAGGTCGTCGGCGGCGTCTTCGAGCAGGTCCCGCATCGCGGACGCGGTGTGCGCGACCTTCCTGATGCCGCCGACCAGATCCGTGATCATCGTCCGGTACTTGTCCGCGGCACCACCGCGCCAGCCGTCTTCGAACCCGTGCAGCTCGTCGGTGAGACCGCCGGCCTGGTCGTGGAGCCCGGTCGCGGTGGCCTGCCACTGCTGGGCGGCCGTGCGCGCGGTGGCCGCGTCGCCTGCCTGGAGCATCGCGTAGAGCTGCTGGTGGCTGTACGCGGCGAAGTTCGTGCTCACAACCCCTCCGTCGAGTCAGGTTCGTACCCGCCGAGCAGGCCGCCTGCCAAGGCCGCGACGCCGCCGAGCAACCCGGCGTCCTGCCCTGACCGGTGCAGGTCGCCCGCGACGACCTGGTCCGCCTGTTCGTAGCCGTCGGCGACGGTCGTGGTGACCTCGCGCGCGAACGTGATCGCGCCCTTCACCTGCTCGAGAAGGCCTTGCATCTCGGCGACGGCCGCCTGGTGCGCCCGTGCGAGCGAGGACGCTTCGCCGAAGTCACCGAAGAGCGGCGCGCGCTCGCCGAGGCTGCCCAACCGCTCGCCCGGTTTCGCCATGCCTTCGAGCTGGGTCTCCAGCTCCCGCACGAAGTCGTTTAGCGACTGGAGATGGACGTAGTAGGACTGGTCGTACATCGTCGCTTGGCTCCTGGTGAGTGCGGAGGGGCGGGATGAGCCGGCTGGCCGGTGCGGTTGGGGGGAGGCCCGCACCGGCCAACCGACACCTTGCCGCGGTCAGACCGCGAAGTAGCCGGTGTTCTTGTTCTCCAGCGAGTGCTGCAGGTCGTGCGCCTCGCCGACCTTTCCGCCGAACTGCGCGATGATCGCGACGATGTCGGCGGTCGCCTGGCGCAGCCTGGTCTCCGAGGACTCCGCCGCCGCACCGGCGGTGCTGCCGGAGGCGTACCAGGTCGCCTTGATCGGCTGGAGGTTCGCCTGCAACTGCTCGAGCTGCGTGGTGAGGGTCTTGGCCTTGGCGGCCAGTGAGGCGGAACTGTGCTGCAACGCGGCGAAGTTGACTTCCACGACGTCGGCCATGGGATGTCCTCTCTTGGCTTGGCTGGCGGGAATGGCCGGGGACGCCTCAGTGGGCGCCGGACAGGCGGCCGAGCACCGAACCGCCGGCATCGGAGGCGAGGTTCGACACCTGCCGAAGCTGGTGCGACACGTCGGCGTCACCGCTGCCGTAGTTGTGGAAGCTCTGGTTCACCAGGCTCGACATGGTGTCGAGCTCCCTGACCGCGGCGGCCATCTTCTCCTGGAGCGCGCGCTGCAGGTCCCAGAACGCGATGGCCTGGTCGCCCTTGTAGCTGCGCAGGGTTTCGGTCAGCTCCGTTTCCAGGCTGGCCATGGTGGTCTTGGCGTCCGAAGCGGTTTCCTCGAACCCTTGGACCGCGCGCGTCATCGCCGCGGCATCACTCTGGTAGCCGGCACTGCTCACGGGCCACCTCCTCTCGACTCGCGGAAGATCGTGGCGGGCGCCGGTGCGCGCCGCTCGTTCCTGGTGTGAATGTCACGCTAGAAAGTCCCCGTGCGTGGTCAAACGGCACAAAGACCCGGTTCCGTGGCGGCACTATTACCCACGCCGGAGCCGTTGCGCGCCAAAGCGCCCGCCCCGCCGGTGCGGCGGGACGGGCGCTTCGTGCCGATGTGCGCTGCCGGGGGTCAGACTCCGGCGGTCTCCTTGATCCAGCTCCTGCTGTTCGCGACGCTGGCGTAGTTCTGCGTGCCGTGCGGGTCGGAGCCCGAGTTGTCGCCGGTCGAGCAGACGCCGACCTGTACGCCGTTCGCGAGCTGCGGGCCGCCGGAGTCGCCGTGCCAGGCGGCGCCGGTGTCGCCCTTGCTCGCGATCGCCTTGCCCCCGAAGGCATCCGTGCTGCTGCCGGTGATCTTCACGTCCGCGGTCTTGAGGCTGCTCGCCGGCGGGCCGCTGCCCTCGGTGCGGCCCCAGCCGTAGATCTGGTTGGTTTCGCCGTTCTTCGGGTCGCCGTCACCGAGCTTCATGTAGGTGGCTTCGACCTTCGTCGACAGGTGCAGCAGCGCGATGTCCCCGTTGGGGGACTTCTTCTGCTGGTCCACTTTGGCGTCCTTGCCCTGCCCGAGCTTCACGTCGCCGACCTTGACGTGGATGCCGGGGTCGTTGAGGCAGTGCTGCGCGGTCAGCACCCACTCCGGCGCGATGATCGTGCCGGAGCACTCGAACCCGCCGTTGTCGGTGACGTCGTCCCAGAACACCTGCGCGCCCCACGGGGCGGAGTCGGCGTTGCCGCCGCCGATGATGTTCGTGCCGACGTCCTGCGCGTTCGCGACGCCCGACGACGCGATGCTCAGTGCTGCGGCGACCCCCGCCAGCAGTGCTGCCCTCGTCTTTCGCATGGAGAAACCTTCCGCACGCCTTCCGAGTGGAGAATCTCGCTCCGGGTGGAGCGGACACCGGTGAATTTATTTCGTCGAGATATTCACCGGTACCTACCGAAGTCGGGTAACGGTTTTCGTTCGATCGCTGGGCCGGGCGAGTGATCACCGCGCGAGTTTTGTCCGTCTCCCACCGTTCCCCGGCTCGCCGGGTACCACGCTGGGTGATCCGCATCTCGGTAACACCGTCCCCTTCGGACACGATGATCGTCGCGAGCGCCACCGCTGGTCGAAGCGGCAGGCCCGCCATCATGGGGAGAACTGGACAGAAATGAACACCGAGGAAACAACCACCCACGGTGACGACTCGAGTGAGCCTGCCCGGGGCTCCGGTCGCAAGTGGCTGGTGGGTGGGATCGGCTTGGTCGTCGCGGCTGCCGCCGTCGCTGGCGTGCTGATCGCGGTGAACAGCGGCAGTGACGGCGACGCCGTCGCCGCGGCCGGTGCTCCGGACGGTCCCAAGCAGTTCGGCTTCGACGGTTTCGGGAAGCTGAAGCCGGGGATGCGCAAGGACGAGGCGGTGGCCACCGGGGAACTCGGCCCGGCGCCGGTCGCGGTCGTGACCGGCTGCGAGGACTACTCGTTCGCGGGCGGCCCGCTGCCGGACCCGGTCGAGATCGCGAAGGACGCCGAACTCGAAAAGTCCTATCAGGACGCTCGGCGCAAGTCGGACGAGCTGAACAAGGCCGCCGATGTCCAGCCTGGCAAGAACGCGGGTGCCAAGCAGTACGCGGAATCGGCGCAACGGTACGCCGACTCCGCGATGGCGATCGCCGAACTGAAGAAGATCGGCGAGCAGCAGGCGGACCGATCCGCGGCGCGGATCGAGCGTTCCAACGCCGCGGGCGGGGTCTCGTTCGGCGGTGGCGTGCTGCGGCTGCTCAGCGCGCCGCCGGGGATCACCACGCCGGAGGGAATCGGCCGGGAGTCCACTGTGGACCAGCTACTGGCCGCGTACCAGCCGAAGGGGCTGAAGCTCGACTCCGACGGCCGCTACGAAATGGCCGTGCCGGGGCACCCCGGCTGGGTCGCCGATTTCGACACCAAGGCGGGCAAGGTGACGAACTTCCTGCTGCGCAGCACCGAAATCAGGTGCAAGCAGGCGAGCTGACCAGGTGCCCCGATGGCGCGGAAGCGTGGAGCCGCCTGGGGAGCCGCCCCGGGGCTGGTCCCTGAAGGTCGCCTTCGGGGAATCTGACGCCCCAATCTCGCCCCTCGCGGCGCGCGGCATGGTGCTGTTGATGCCCTGAAGGTGCCCTTCGCGGCGCCAGATTCCCTCAAGGGCACCTTCGGGGCATGCGCCCGGAAGCCGGGCAGGCCCGTGAAGGCCACATCCGCGACATGCACGTCCCAGAAAGGCCCCCGCAGGGACCACGGCGAGGGAACCTCCCCGGCACACGGTGAGCTACTCGCGGGTGAACAGCCCCGCCCGCGGTCAGGACTCCGGGGGTTTGGTCCAGGCGATCTGGACGAGGCCGGTGCCGTGGCGCCTGCTGACCAGGGTGCCTCGCCCTGGTGGCTGCGGGCCCGCCTTGACGTCGCCGAGCAGGGCGCCTTCGTCCTTGGTGCCGGACATCACGACGCCGGGGGTGCCCAGTTCCCTGACCCGTTGCAGCACCGGTTCGAACAGGGCGCGCCCGGCGCCGCCGCTGCTGCGCGCGAGTACGAAGTGCAGGCCGATGTCCCTGGCCTGCGGGAGGAATTCGAGCAGCGGCAGCAGCGGGTTCCTGCCGACGGTGGCGACGAGCTCGTAGTCGTCCACCAGTACGAACAGCTCGGGACCGGTCCACCACGACCGCGTCCGGAGCTGCTCGGCGGTGACGTCCTGGCCGGGCAGCCGCAGCCGCATCGCCTGCTCGCATTCGGCGACGAGCCCGCTCAGCACGTTCTCCGAGCCCGCGTACCCGAGCAGGTGCCTGCCGGTGACCGCGTCGAGCAGGCCGCGCCGGTAGTCGGCGACGATGATCGCCGCGTCGTCCTCGGCATAGGCGTCCATGATCCCGCGCGCGATCGTGCGCAGCAGCGCGCTCTTCCCGGATTCGACGTCGCCGAAGGCGAGGAAGTGCGGATCGGCCGCGAAGTCGAGGTGCACCGGTTTCAGGTCCGCTTCGGCGAGGCCGAGCGCGATCTTCCCGGCCGGGGCGGGCGGCAGCGCGTCGAGCGGGATCTCGGCGGGGAGCAGGCGCACCTGCGGCGCCCGCGGCCCGTGCCACGCCGAGGAAATCCGGTGCACGAGGTCCGCGCCGCCGGTGCCGATGGTCTCCGCGCGCTGGTCGCCGTCGACGCGGGGCAGCGCGCCGAGGAAGTGCAGCTTGTCGGCGGTGAGCCCGCGGCCCGGCGCGCCGGCGGGCACGTTCTGCGCGGTCCTGCGGTCGACGAGCGAGTCGGCGGGATCGCCGAGCCGCAGCTCGAACCGGGTGCCGATGGCGTCGCGCAGCGGGGCGCGCGCACCCATCGGCTGGTTGAGCGTGATCACCACGTGCACGCCGAACCCGAGCCCTCGCTGCGCTAGCCCGGTGATCCGCTCCTCGAGCTGTTCGTACTCCTGCCGGATCGTCGTCCAGTTGTCGACGAGCAGGAACACGTCGCCGAATTCACGGCCTTCGGGGCTTTCGGTGAACTCCGCGCGCCGCTGCCGGAAGGCGGCCATCGACTCGATCCCGTTGGCGGAGAAGAACTCCTCGCGCTGTTCGAGCAGCGTGGTCAGCTCCGCGACGATGCGACGGCAGCGCTGGGCGTCTCGCCGGGTGGCGTAGCCCGCGATGTGCGGGAGCCCCGCGATCGGGGCGAGCGCGCCGCCGCCCATGTCGAGCACGAAAAGCTGCAGTTCCGCCGGGGTGTGCGTCAGCGCGAGCATCGCCGCGAGCGAGCGCAGCAGCGTGCTCTTGCCGCTCTGCGGCGCGCCGACGACCAGCGCGTGCCCGCCCGCGCCGGAGAAGTCCGCCCACAACAGGTCGCGCCGCTGCTCGAACGGCTTGTCCACCAGCGCGACCGGGACTACGAGCCTGCCGTTGCCGCCCCAGCCGACCGGGCCGAAACCGCGCCGCGGGTCGACGCCGAGCGGCGGCAGTAGCTGGTCGAGCGTCGGCGGGATGTCCAGTGGCGGCAACCAGATCTGGTGCGCGGCGGGACCGTGATCCGCCAGCCGCGACAGCATCGCGCCCATGATCGTCTCGTCCGGATCCTCCGAATCGGACTGTCCGGTGTGGACAACCGGGGTGGCCTGCGGATCGACGGGGTCCAGCGAGAACGGCAGCACGCCGTGGTCGGGTGGCTCGCTCCCGTCCACCTTGTGGCGCTGCGGGAGCGCGCCAGAGACGTACGCGGCCTTGAGCCGGGTCAGCGTGTCCGTATCGGATTTCAGGTACGCCGAACCGGGCACCGGCGGGAGCTGGTAGGCGTCCGCGACGCCCAGCACCGTGCGGCTTTCCGAGGCGGAGAACGTGCGAAGGCCGACCCGGTAGGAAAGATGCGAGTCGAGCCCGCGCAGGCGGCCCTCCTCCAGCCGCTGCGAGGCCAGCAGCAGGTGGATCCCGAGGCTGCGGCCGAGCCGCCCGATGGTGACGAACAGGTCGATGAACTCGGGCCGCGAGGAGAGCAGCTCGCTGAACTCGTCGATGATCACCAGCAGCGACGGCAGCGGTGCCAGGTCCGCACCGGCTTCGCGGGCCCGTTCGTAGTCGCGCGCGGAGGCGTGGTTCCCCGCCGCCCGCAGCAGTTCCTGGCGGCGGAGCAGCTCGCCGTTGATCGCGTCGGCCATCCGGTCGACGAGCGCGAGGTCGTCGGAGAGGTTGGTGATCACCGCGCAGGTGTGCGGCAGCCCGGTCATCCCGGCGAACGTGGCACCGCCCTTGAAGTCGATCAGCGCGAGGTTGAGCTTCTCCGACGAGTGCGTCACCGCGAGCCCGGTGACGAGGGTGCGGAGCAGTTCGCTCTTGCCGGAGCCGGTGGCGCCGACGACGAGCCCGTGCGGGCCCATTCCGCCCTCGGCGGATTCCTTGAGGTCGAGTGCGACGGGACGGCCCTGAGGGTCGACCCCGATCGGGATGCGCAGGCGGTCCCTCGGTGCGCGGGGTGCCCAGGTGAGGGCGGTGTCGATGTCGCGCGGGTCGCCGAGCCCGAGCAGCCCGGAGAGGCCGAACGTGGCGGCCATCGGGGACTCCCCGACGACGGGCGTGACGTGGTGCAGCGGCGTCAGCGTGCGCGCCATCGCCTCCGCGGCCCCGGTGTCGAGTGCGTCCGGGGCGCCGAGGAACGCCAGCCGCTGCTCGGCGCCTTCGCCGACGAGCATGCCCATCCGGTCGTTCGCCACGTGCAGGCACAGCGTGTGGTCTTCGGGAACCCGGCCCTCGTCGCCGACGGCCAGCACGGTGACGCCGTGGCGGCCCAGCAGCCGGGGTTCGGCCATCCGCCCGCCGTCCACCACCACGACGACGTGCGGGTGGTCGAATCCCGCGCCTGCCGCGCGCGCGAACGCGGGGCGGTCGCCGAGATCGGGGCCGAGCAGGTCGGCGAGTGCGGCGGCGTCGTCGGCGGCGAGCCTGCGCGGGCCGGTCGCGTCCGTCGCCGTGGTCGCGGTGGCGTGCGGCAGCCACTTCGCCCAGTCCCATTCCGCGCGGCACTGGTCCGAGACGCACAGCGCGATGCGGAGATCGGCGGGGGAGTGGAAGGTCGCGAGCTGGGCGAGCAGCGCCCGCGCCAGGTCGAGCGCGCGCGGCCGGTCGCCGGAGAGCACGACCGCGGCGAAAGCGCGCAGCGAAACGGCGACCGGCAGATCGGGCACCGCGGAGTAGGTCCGGATGAAGTGGCGGAGGTTCGTCGAGGACACCGGGTCGAGGTCCTCCAGCGGTACCGTCTGCGGTGCCTTGAGCGGGGTGATCAGCCGCTGCGGCCCGGTGCCGACGCGGACCTGGCCGAACTGCGGGTCCGCGCGGCGGCGGTCCCACAGCCTCGGGGTGCCGGCGTAGGCCCACAGGTCGGCGGGATCGGGTTGCAGCGAAACCATGGTCGTGCGCTGGCGGTCGGCGATCTCGCGCACCTGCCCGCGCAGGCCGGCGAGGTAGCGCTGGTAGTCGCGGCGCTCCTCGTTGATCTGCGCCTTCTTCGCCGCACCGCCGCGGGACAGCGACATCACCACCATGCCGATCATCGCGGTGAGGAACAGCGCGCCGAAGACCCACGTCATCGCGCCGCCGTCGCGTCCGATGTAGACGAACGACATGGCGCCCATGCCGAGCATCATCGGCAGGAACAGCATGAGCTGCATCAGCCCACCGGACGAGCCCTTCGGCAGCATCGGCGGGGACTGCAGCACGATTTCGTCCGGCTGCTCGCCGAGCAGCGGGAGCCGGTCGCGGGAGACGGTCATGTCGAGGGACGTCCAAGCGGTGGTGCGGGCAGTGATCCGCTCGCGCGGGTGCCGTTCATTGTGGCGACTTCGCCCCTGGACACGGTGGGTACTTTTGCCGTCCGTCGGCCGTTCGGCGCGCTCCTAGTGTGGTTCTCGCCCCGAGTGCGGAGAGAGGAGGCGCCCATGGCCGACGGCGGTGAATACCGTGCCGAGCCCGAGGCCATGCGCGCCGGTGCCGGCAACGTCGGCGGCATCATCATGCAGGGCGTCAGCGCCGCGGCCGATCTCGAACGGCTGGTGCTCGCGCCGTCGTCGTTCGCGGCGTTCGGCACCGCGGTGGCCACCGCGAACGGGGCGCTGCAACGCGGCCAGGTGACCGCGCTGCGGTCGCTGCTCGGCGTGCTCCAGCAGGTCAACGATCTGGTCCGGCGCAGCGCCGACGACTACCAGTCGGCGGACGAGGCGGTGGCCGAGGGCTACGGCGGGCGTGGGGGGACCACCGCGCCGTCGGCGATCTGGGGCGCGCCGCACGCGCCGGAGCTCCTCGCGCACGCGATGCGGGACAGCGCGGGCGGCGCGGGCGAGCCGGGGTCCGTGGCGAACGTCCTGCGCTATCTGGGCGAAGCCGGTCTCGGCCAGCTCGGCGAGCACCCGTTGAGCGACAGCCGGTTCGGCGGGGTGGCCGATTTCAACGACTGGCTTTCCGGCGACGCGGGCAACCAGGCGAGGATCGGGATGATCGAGGTCTATTCGGGGGCCGCCCGCGACTTCCGCGACGTCCCCGGCGGGGTGGCCGTCGGCGACATGGTCGTCGTCGAGCCGTCCGGCGGCGCCGACCCGGTGATCGGCATCGCGGGCAAGGCAGGCCACCTGTTCAACCACGGCAGGGTCGACGCCGCCCTGTCCGGCCCGGTGACCCTCAGCGTGTACCGGCCAGCGCTCGCCCGACCCTGACGAGAAGAGAAGAGGCGGAGAAATGCTCAGCTTCCCGAATTCCAGCGCGATGGACGCCACCGCGTCCTCGGGCGGGCCGATCACGATCCTGCCCGAGATCGTCACCGGTTCCCCCGAGCAGATCGCGAAGCACGTCGGCGAGCTGCTGAAGAAGGCGACCGAATTCACGAACCTGATGACGGAGTTCACGAAAGCCGCCGAACAGCTCGAAAAGGCGTGGTCCGGCGCGGCATCGGAATCGGCGTTGAAGAAGATCTCCGATTCGATCGCGGCACTGACGAAGATCATCGGAGTGGTGGAAAAGGGCGCGGAACTGCTCGGGATTTCCGGCACGCTGGTGCGGACCGCGCAGGAGGCGTACCGGTCGGTCGTCGGCGCGGTGAACCCGACGGTGGCCTCGCTGATGTCGAATCCGTGGACCTACGGCGCCGCGGTCGCGCTGTCGACCGCGACGAGCGCGTCGCTGCGCGGGTTCATCGAGGCGGTCGGTGGGCTGCTGAAGGCGCTCGGCGCGGTCGATCTCGCGAACCAGATCTCCCAGATCGGCACCATCATCGGCGAGATCGACAAGCTGCTCGGCGGCGGTGACAAGGGCGGTGGTGACAAGGGCGGTGACAAGGGCGGTGACAAGGGCGGTGACAAGGCGCCCGGTGCCGCGGCGGCCGGCGGCACGCCGGTGGCGGCGCCTCAGGCCCCGGCGCCGGTGGCGAGCCCGTCGGGGCAGCGGGTGGCCGCGCCGAACCACGGTTTCACCGACTACGTGCCGCCCGCGCTGGCGGGGCAGCAGCCGCCGGTGTGGTCGCCGGGCGGGCAGCGGCTCGACCCCGCGCAGAGCTGGATCCCGGTGGACCCCGCCACCCATCCGGCCGCCCAGCCCGCCGACGGCGACGTGGTCGTCCGCGCCCAGCGCGGCGACGTCTCGACGGTGGTCGAGGTGCCGTCCGGCAAGGACGTCGACATCGATCTCGAGTTCACTGTGGACGGTCATCGGTTCGAGCAGCACATCGACGTCGACGCGGACGGTTCCGTCTCGATGGACCGTTGACCGGCCCCAATCCGTCCACTGAGGACAGCGACCGCCCAGGAGGAACCCCGTGAACACCGATCCGCAGGCCGCACCGGACCTGGAGGAACTGCTCGCGCAGGTGCGCAGGCAGACCGAGCAGGTGCACCGGATCCAGCGCAGCGTCGAAGCGATGGAGGTCAAGGGGCACTCGCGCGGGAACGAGGTCACCGCGACGCTGCGCGGCGACGGCCGGTTCACCGGGATCGACATCGACCCCGACGCCGCGCGCCGCTACGACGCGCGCAACCTCGGCGAAATCGTGCTGGAGGCGGTGAACAACGGGTTGGCGAGGCTGGCCGAGGCGAGCAAGTCGAAGTTCGCGCCGGTGCTCGACCAGCCGGGTCCGGGCGAGTGACGGCCGCACCAGCGGGCACCACCCGCCGCGTCACCGTGGTCACCCCGCTGGCCAGGATGGACGTCGCGCTGCCGCCGCGCAGCACGCTCGCGGAACTGGTGCCGCAGCTCGTGCGGCTGGCCGGTGCCGAGGGACAGGCGACCGCGGAGCACCCCGGCTGGGTGCTGTCCCGGCTCGGCGGCGCGCCGCTCGCGGCGGGCCTCACGGTGTCCGAGGCCGCGGTCCGCGACGGCGAGGTCCTCTGCCTGAACCCCCGCGAGCGCCCGCGCACGCCGCTGCTGTTCGACGACGTGGTGGATTCGATCGCGAGCGTCGCCGGATCGTCTTCGCGGGCCTGGGGTCCCGAGACGGCGCGGCGGGCCGGGCTGGCCGCGGCCGCGGTGCTGCTCACCGGTGCCGCGGCTCTGGTGCAGGCGTCGACGGCGGGCACCGCGCTCGCACCGGTCGCCTGCGGCCTGCTCGCGGTCGTGCTGCTCCTCGGCGGTGGCGCGCTGAGCCGCGCCTACGGTGACGCGGAAGCGGGCGTCGCGGTCTCGGTGGCCGGGTTCACCTCCGCGCTGCTCGCCGGGATGTCCGCGCTGCCACCGCATCCGCCGTTCTCGCTCGCCGCCGGACCGCTGGGCTGCGGCCTCGCCGCGGTCACCGTGTACGGCGTGCTCGCGGCCGTTTCGGTGGCCGACCGGCTGCCGTGGTTCGTCGCGGTCACCGTCGCCGCCGCGCTCGGCGCCGTCACCACGGCCGTCGTGCTGCTGGTGGGCGGCGGTGCGGGCACCGCGGAGTCCGCCGCGGCGGTGCTGGCGGTAGTGGTCACCGCGCTGACGGCCGCCGCCCCGATGCTTTCGCTGCGCCTCGGCAAACTCCCGCTGCCCCGCGTCCCGGACGACATCGATGCCTTCCGCGCCGACGAACGGCCGTCCCTCGGCGCGGACATGGTCGGCCAGACCGCATACGCGCGGCGACTGCTCGGCGGACTGCTCGTGGCCGCAGGTCTGGTGCTCCTTGGCTGCGCTCTGGTGCTGGTACGGGGATCCGCCTGGGACGCCGGCCTGCTCGCCCTGCTCGGCATCGCGTGGACGTTGCGCTCACGGTCCTATTCGGACGCTTCGCACCGAGTTCTGCTCGCCGTCCCCGGCGTCGCGACGCTCGCTTTCGCCGCCGTATGGCTGGTGCTCAACTCCGACCGCGCACTGGTGCTGTCGGCAGGACTCGCCGTCGTGGCGGCCGCTTCGAGCTGCGTCGCCTACGCGGGCAGGGTCGCGCGTGGCCACCATTCCCCGTACTGGGCGCGGGTACTGGACGTCGCCGAGTTCCTCGCGCTCGTGTCGCTCATCCCGATGGCAGCCATGGTCACCGGTATCTACGAAGCGGTACGCGGCTAGCGGGGCGGAGGTTCTTCGGTGTAGTTGCGGCCGTCGGGCGCGGTGACGGTGAGGGTGCCGGTGTCGTTGGCGGTGAAGAACCGGTCGCCGCCGTCGAGCCAGTTCGGTTCGACCTTCCCGCCTCGCACGAGTGCGGAACGGTTGTGGAAAAGCAGCTTCTCGGCAGTCCGGTAAGCGCTTGCACCAAGAGAGTTCCCCATTGTTGTTCCTGTTCTTGAAAACGTTGCTGCGGATTTGTTTCTCGGAGCGTTTTGGCGCGCGTCGAAGCCGCTGCGCTTTTACGGGAAAGCGCGGAAAGGGGGCGGGGAACGTCAGGCGCGGTTGACCACGATGTCACCGGCCCAGGTGCGGGCCCTGACCTCGACCGCTTCCTCGGTCGTCGTCGGCGCATCGGTGCCGTCGAGCGCGCTGTGCACGGAGCCGTACCAGGTGCGCACGTCCAGCCAGGCCGCGGTCCCGGCGCGGATCCCGATTTCCACGTTGCCGCTCTGCGTTTCCAGCACCATCGTGCCGCGGACCGCCTGCCGGACCCGAACGGTGCCGTACGCGGTCTTCGCCAGCACCGAGCCCTGCGGCCGCTCGGCGGTGACGTCCCCGTTCGCGGAACTCAGTTGCAGATCGCCGCTGATATCGCCGACCCAGCAGGGGCCGTTGATGTTCTTGATCACGCCCTCGCCGCCGACCGAGCCGACGTGCAGGTCCCCTGATCCGGTGAGCATGGCGTCACCGTCCACTTTGTCCACGATCAGCGCGCCGTGGGTCGTCTTCGCCTTCAGCGGGCCGGTCTCGCCGAGCCGGATGTCGCCCGCGGCGGTGGTGAAGCCGCACTCGCCGAGCGTGCCTTCGGCGACGAAGTCGCCCATGCTCGTGGTGCCCTGCACCCGCGATCCCGTCGGCAGTTCGAGCCGCAGCGCCATCACGCCGGTGCGGGTGAACAGGGCGCCGAGCTTCGAGGTCTTGATCCGGAGCTTGCCACCGAGGAAGTCGACCGTGGTCCGCTCGGCCTCCTTGCGGTCGATGTCCCTGCTCGCGTCGCGGGGGCGGATCTCGACGACCGTGTCGACGCGGTCGCTCGCGATGATCTCGACATCGCACGCCACGAGCTCGAGTGCGACCGAGATCGGTCCCGGGGTGTCGAAAGTGGGCATGGCGGTGCGCTCCTGGTGGGCCGTGGTCGAGTGGCGGAAGGGGGCGGGTCAGCGGACCCAGCCGGTGTAGCGCTGCGTGCCCCAGGAATCGGTCCGGCCGGTGCGGCGCGGCGTCTGGCGCGTGTCGAGGGTCGCCGAGATCGACCGGGTCAGCCAGGCGTTGACCGAAAGCCCTTCGCTGCTCGCCGCTTCCTCGATCCGGACCTTGAGCTGGTCGGGGAGGCGGAAGTTGATCCGCGAAGTCGCGGCCTCGTCGGAGACCGGGGGCGCGGGATGCGGCTCCGGCTCGGCGCCCGCGTCGTCGAAGGACTTCTCACGCGGCGGCATCTTCACCACGAAGTCGGGGTCGAGACCGCGCAGGCGCACGTCGACCGAACCGGGCGCGAGGTCGCGGGTGATCTCGTCCGCCGCCGCGGACAGCGCGTTCAGCAGGGTGAGCCGGACGGCCGATTCGAGCGGCGCCGTGAGACGCTCGGCGAGCGCCCGTGCCTCCTCGCCGGCAGCCTCAGCGGCCACCGCGAGTTCGTGGCGGAGGTTGTCGACATACTGCGCGAGATCCATGGCATTACTATGGCACCATGATGGCGCCACGGCAACCCCAACTTGGCGCCACGCACTTTCTTCGCGGGTGAAAGTCCCTGTTCGGCTGCCCCGAAGGCCATCTTCACGGCACCAAGATCAGGAGAGGGCAAGGGGGAGCGAGAGGCGGACGTGGGCGGCGTGCCTGCCGTGCAGGGGCCGGGTCCTGAACGGCAGCGCGTGCGCGTCGTGACCGGTGGCGCCGATCCGGATCGTGGTGGTGATCCGTTCGTGGCCGCCCGGGTCGCGGTGGACGAGCAGGGAGGTGGCGGTGAACGCGGCGCCGTCGGCGTAGCCGTCCAGTACCCGTGCGGAATCCTGGCGTCCGAGCGGCGCGTGGCAGGTCTGCGTGAGATCGCCCGATCGCCAGGCGCGCCAGTTGTCGGCGACCTCGCCGTCGCGCGCACCGAGCGCCACCCGGAGGTCTTCTTCGAGTTCGGCCGCATCGAGCACGGCGCTTTCCCATCCCGAGTTCGCGAACCCACCGACGATCCTGAGCGCGGCGCTGACGGTGGCGCGCATGGCGCCGAGTTCTCCACCGCCCCGCGCCGTCGCGGCGAGCGGTTCGGCTTCGGGCCGGTACCGCACGGCGAGCCAACGCACCCTGAGCGGCGCGCCGCCGTCGGGGCCCGGCACTGTCCACACGAGCACCTGCGCGCTCGCGAGCGGGATTTCGGGACGCCGGAACGCTTCCAGGACGCCGTCGCGAAGTGCGGCCGGGCTCGCCGACGCGGTACCGGCCAGCCGGATCACACAGCTCCACCCGTCACCGGCCCGCGCGACGCCGAACCGGTTGCCCGCACGGTCGACGTGCTCGCGGATCTCGACGTCGCCGGTGAGCGGCTCGTCCCGCCGTCCGAAGCGGTAGCCGAGCCAGGCCGCCGCCCAGCCCGCGAAATGCGCGCCGCCGATCCTGATCGACGTCGCGAGCACGGCCACCGCGGCGACCGAGGCCACCGCGATCCGCAGCGGGTGCGGCACGTCGTCGAAGCCGAACGCCGTCAGCACCGCGACGGCGGCGAGTTCCCACACCGCGATCTGGCGCACTCGCACGGGAAACAGCAACGGGGCGGCCACCCGCCACCTCCTCTGCTCGGGAGGCGTCCACGCTAGCGGCGGGATTTCCGCGCTCTGCCGGAAAAATTGCCCACACCGCCGGGCGGCCAGGTTGCCTACGATGATCCTCCGCGAGTTGATCGAGGGAGACACGGCGGGGTGTGGACCCAGCGAGATCAGATCCAGGCGTACCAGTTCCTGCGCCGCCGCCTGGTTTCCGCGCTCGTCGCCGCGGATGCCAACCACCCGGTGGCGCCGAGCAGGCGCCTCGTGCTCGGCACCGCGGTCGGGCTCGCGGTGGCGCTGCTGGCGACCGCGGTGTGCGGGGTGCTCGGCCTGCTGAGCCCCGGCGGTGGCAAGGACTGGCTCGCCGGCGGGCACGTGATCGTCGAAGAAGGCACGGGAGCGCGGTTCGTGCTCGGCCAGGACGGCGCGCTGCACCCGGTGCTCAACTACTCGTCCGCGCGCCTGCTCGCCGGTGCCAACGGCGACGCCGATGTCACCGTGCCCGCGAAGAGGCTCGCGACCGTTCCGCGCGGCGCCGGGATCGGGATCGCGGGCGCGCCGGATTCGCTGCCCGCGCCGGAACGGCTGGTCACCACCGGGTGGACGAACTGCTCCCGCACCACCCGTGACGCGCCGTCGTCCGCGGCTCCCACCTCGTCGGTGCTGCTCGTCGCGGGAGATTCCGGGCGCGCGCTCGGCCAGCGCGAAGGTCTTCTCGTGCGCCTGCCGGACGGATCGCGGTACCTGGTCAGCGCGGGGCACCGGTTCCGCCTCACCGACGAGGCGCTCGTCGCGCTGCACTACGACCAGCGCATGCCGATCGTGGTGTCGCCGCGCTGGCTCGGCACGGTGCCCGCGGGACGGGATCTGGCGTTCCTCGAAGTCGACGGCATCGGCGGCCGTGGGCCGTCGGTCGGCGGGAAGGCCGCGAAGGTCGGGCAGGTGCTGCGCGTCGGCGGCGCCACCGGCGAGGACGGCTACTACCTCGTGCGGGCCGACGGGCTCGAGGTGATCACCGAAACCCAGGCCGCGCTGGTCCCCGGCAGCCCCGAGGGAGAGCGCGTGGACGCCGCCGCCGTCGCCCGCGCGCCGAAGCACGCCGGGACCGAAAGCGCCGGGGGAGAGGACGCCGCCGGGTACCCCGGCCGGATCCCGGTTCCGGTCACGGTCACCGGGACGTCGGTCACGGTGTGCGCCCGCGACGGCGACGCCAGGGTGACGATCTCGGGCCAGGTGCCGCTGCCCGGCGGGGCGCGGCCGATCGCGACGGCGGCGAAGCGGGACGGCCGCGTCGCCGACGAGGTGTACGTGCCGCCGTCGGGCGGTGCGGTGGTCGCGGAGCAGACAGCACCCGGTGTCGATTCGGGCACGATGTACCTGGTGACCGATACCGGGGTGAAGTATCCCGTGGTGAGCCGGGAAGCGCTGGCCGCGCTGGGCTACGGTGCGGTGCCGAGGCAGCCGGTGGCGGCGGGCACGCTGGCGGCGTTGCCGAACGGGCCCGCACTCGATCCCGCGGCCGCCGCGGTGCCGGTGACCGGGGCTGGAGCGGGGTGAGGGGAAACGTGATGGGCACACCGGAGGGCCCGGCAGGGGAGAACGGCGCGCCCGCCGGACGGATCAGGGTGGCCGTGGTCGAGGACCACCCGCTCTACCGCGCCGCGGTCGCGCGCGTGCTGGAGGAGGCACCGGACATCGAACTGGGCGCGGTCGCCGACTCGGTCGCCAGGTTCGCGGTGTGCCGCCAGCCCGCGGGCAGCGTCGTGGTGCTGGACCTCAAGCTGCGCGGGGTCGCCGACGCGGCCGCCGTGCTGGAGGTCGTCGGCATGGGGCACCGGGTCCTGGTGGTGTCCGCGCACGCGGGGCAGGCCGAAGTGCTCGGGGCGATCTCCGCCGGCGCGCGCGGTTACCTGTCGAAGGACGCCGACGGCGACGAGATCCTGCGCGCCATCAGGGAGATCGCGGCCGGCAATTCGTACGTCTCGCCGACGCTGGCGTCCTTCGTGCTGAACTCGTCGCGGGAGCGGAACGCGGGCCCGAAGCTCGTGCTGTCCGAACGCGAGCGGCAGGTGCTTTCCCTCGTCGCCGCGGGCGAACGGGACCAGGACATCGCCGAGCTGATGTCGATCAGCGTGCGGACCGTGCGGTCCTACCTGGACCGGATCAGGGACAAGACCGGTCGCCGCCGCCGTCCCGAGCTGACGCGGCTCGCGATCGAAGAGGGCATCGCGTACGAGCCGGGGTCATAGCCGCCGGTTCGCCAGCGCCCCGGTGGCGCCGCGCGCCTTCTCCGGCAGCTCCGGGTCGATGTCGACGACGGTGACGCCCGGTTCGGCGCCGAGCTGGGCGTGCACGCGGCCGAACCCGTCCGCGACCAGTGAGTGCCCGATGCCGGTCGGTGCCTTGGGGTTGACCGAGGTGCCGGTGGCGGCGGGATCGGCCTGCCCGCAGCCGACGATCCAGCACCCGGAGTCGAGGCCCCGCGCGCGCACGAGCACCTGCCACTGCTCGATCTTGCCCTCGCCCGCGCCCCACGACGTCGGCACCAGCACGGCGGCCGCACCCGCGTCGGCGAGGCCGCGGAACAGCTCGGGGAACCGCAGGTCGTAGCAGGTCGCCAGGCCGAGCACGACGCCGTCGACGGCCACCGTGACCGGTTCGGTGCCCGGTGCCACCGTGTCGGACTCGCGGAAGCCGAAGGCGTCGTAGAGGTGGATCTTGTCGTAGCCGAGGTGCTCCCCGCGCCCGGTGACCAGCAGCGTGTTCTTGACCCTGCCGTCCTCGGCGGGGGTGAACATCCCGGCGACCACGAGCACGTCGTGCTCGGCGGCGATCTTCGCGACCTCCGTCGCCCACGGCCCGTCGAGCGGCTGCGCGAGCGGCGCCAGCGGCACCCCGAACCTGGCCATCGTGGCCTCGGGGAACACCACCACGTCCGCGCCGGCGCCCGCCGCTTCGGCCACGCCGTCGCGGACCAGCGCGAGATTCCCGCCGGGGTCTTCGCCCGAGGTCAGCTGGCAGAGTCCGATGCGCACCACGGCAACCTCCTGATCGTCTGCGGCCCGTCCAGCCGAGCCTACGGCGCCCCGCGCGTGCGATGGCTCACCTCGTACCCTTGGGGACATGCTGAACCGTACCGACCTGCGAGGGCGCTCCCTGTCACCCGCCGAACTGCGTGCCACGCTGCCGCGCGCGGAGATCGATGTGGACGCCGCCCTGCATCAGGTGCGGCCGGTGGTGGACGCGGTCCGCGAGCGCGGTGTCGAAGCGGTCCTGGACTACACCGAGCGGTTCGACGGCGTGCGGCCCTCGCGCGTGCGGGTGCCCTCGGCGGAGCTGACCCGCGCACTGTCCGAACTGGACGCCGATGTCCGCGCGGCGCTCGAGGAGTCGATCGACCGCGCCCGCAAGGTGCACGCCGACCAGCGCCGCGCCGACGTCACCACGACCGTCGCCGAGGGCGGCACGGTCACCGAGCGCTGGGTGCCGGTGGCGCGCGTCGGCCTGTACGCGCCGGGCGGCCTCGCGGTGTACCCGTCGACCGTGGTGATGAACGTGGTGCCTGCCCAGATCGCCGGGGTCGGTTCGCTCGTGCTGTGCTCGCCGCCGCAGGCCGCGTTCGGGGGGCTGCCGCACCCGGCCATCCTCGCTGCGGCCGAACTGCTCGGCGTCGACGAGGTGTGGGCGGCCGGCGGCGCGCAGGCGGTCGCGCTGCTCGCCTACGGCGCCACCGATACCGACGGCGCCGAGCTGGCGCCGGTCGATGTCGTCACCGGTCCCGGCAACATCTACCTGACCGCGGCCAAGCGCATGCTCCGCGGCATCATCGGCATCGACTCCGAGGCGGGGCCGACCGAGATCGCCATCCTCGCCGACGACACCGCCGACGCCGCGCACGTCGCGGCCGATCTGATCAGCCAGGCCGAGCACGACCCGCTCGCCGCGAGCGTGCTCGTCACCACCTCGGAGCGGCTCGCCGACGAGGTCGAGGTGGAGCTGAAGACGCGGGTACCCGTGACGAAGCACGCCGAACGCGTCGCCGAAGCGCTGGGCGGCAAGCAGTCCGGCATCATCCTGGTGTCCACTGTGGACGAGGGATTGCGCGTGGTCGACGCGTACGCGGCCGAGCACCTGGAAATCCAGACCGCCGACGCGCGCGAGGTCGCGGCACGGGTCCGCAATGCGGGCGCGGTGTTCGTCGGCGCCTACGCCCCGGTGTCGCTCGGCGACTACTGCGCCGGGTCCAACCACGTGCTGCCCACCGGCGGTTTCGCGCGGCACTCCTCCGGGCTGTCCGTGCAGAGCTTCCTGCGCGGCATCCACGTCGTGGACTACAGCGAGGAGGCGTTGCGGGCGGTGGCGCCGAAGGTCGTTTCGCTCGCGAACGCCGAGGACCTGCCCGCGCACGGCGAAGCCGTGACCGCCCGGTTCGAGAGGGTGGCGGAATGACGCTCGGCGAAGACGTCACGCTCGACGCGCTGCCGCTGCGCGAGGACCTGCGCGGCCGGTCGCCCTACGGTGCGCCGCAGCTCGACGTGGCGGTCCGGCTCAACACCAACGAAAACCCGTACCCGCCGCCGGTCGAACTCGTCGAGGACGTCCAGGCCGCGGTGCGCGCGGCGGCGGAGTCGCTGCACCGCTACCCCGATCGCGACGCCACCGAGCTGCGCCGCGATCTCGCGGACTACCTCACGGTGGCCACGCGCGTGCTGCTCGACGAGCGGAACCTGTGGGCCGCCAACGGGTCCAACGAGATCCTGCAGCAGATCCTGCAGGCATTCGGCGGTCCCGGCCGCAGCGCGCTCGGCTTCGAGCCGTCGTATTCGATGCACCCGATCATCGCCGCGGGCACGAGGACGGACTGGGTGCCGACGCCGCGGCGCGACGACTTCTCGCTCGACACCGAGGCCGCCGCCGCGATCGTGGCGCGGCGGCAGCCGGACGTGGTGTTCGTGACCAGCCCCAACAACCCGACCGGCGGCTCGATCCCGTTCGGCGAACTGGGCGCGGTGCTCGAAGCCGCGCCGGGCATCGTCGTCGTGGACGAGGCGTACGCGGAGTTCTCGTCGCAGCCGAGCGCGGTCTCGCTGCTGGAGAGCTTCCCGGAGAAGCTGATCGTCTCGCGCACCATGAGCAAGGCGTTCGCGTTCGCGGGCGGGCGGCTCGGCTACCTCGCGGCGGCACCGGCCATTGTGGACGCACTACAGCTCGTCCGCCTGCCGTACCACCTTTCCTCGCTCACCCAGGCCGCCGCGCGCGCCGCGCTGCGGCACGCCGACGCCACGCTCGCCTCGGTGGCCAAGCTCGCCGCCGAGCGGGACAGGGTGGCCGAGTCGTTGCTGGGCCTCGGGTTCACCCCGGTGCCCAGTGACGCCAACTTCATCCTCTTCGGACGGTTCGCCGACGCGCAAGCGAGCTGGCAGTCTTATGTGGACAAGGGCGTGCTGATCAGGGACGTCGGTATCCCCGGCCACCTGCGCGTCACGGTCGGCACGCCGGAGGAGAACGACGCGTTTTTGGAAGTCAGCAAGGAGATTCCGCGATGAGTGGTGACGACCGAAGGGACGAATCGCTCCAGATGGCACAGCGCAGGGTCGGAAAAGTCGAGCGGACGACCAAGGAGTCGTCGATCTCGGTGCAGCTCGACCTCGACGGCACCGGCGAGGTCGAGATCAGCACCGGTGTCCCGTTCTACGACCACATGCTCACCGCGTTCGGCGCGCACGGGTCGCTCGACCTGAAGGTGGACGCCACCGGCGACACGCACATCGACGCGCACCACACCGTCGAGGACACCGCGATCGTGCTGGGGCAGGCGATCCGGCAGGCGCTCGGGGACAAGGCGGGCATCCGCCGCTTCGGCGACGCCTGGATCCCGATGGACGAGACGCTCGCCCACGCCGCGATCGACGTGTCCGGCCGCCCGTTCTGCGTGCACCTCGGCGAGCCGGCGCAGTTCAACTCCTTCACCATCGGCGGGAACTACCCGTTCGTGCTGACCAGGCACGTGTTCGACTCGCTGTCGTTCCACGCGCAGATCGCGCTGCACGTGCGCGTGCTGCACGGCCGGGATCCGCACCACATCGCCGAAGCCCAGTACAAGGCGGTGGCACGCGCGCTGCGCGCCGCGACCGAGCCGGACCCGCGCGCCGGGGGCATCCCGTCCACCAAGGGCGTGCTTTGAGCGCTTGGCGGTTGCGGCCGGTGCGGCTCGGCACCGACGCGGAAGCCGTGTCCGCGCTCATCGTCGAGTACCTGACGTGGGCGACGGGCCGGTTGCGGGAGGAGTTCGGCGTCCACGAGTCGCCGACCGATCTGGGCTCGATCGCCGAATCGCTGCCCGCGTTCACACCGCCCGCGGGGGTGATGACCGTCGCCGAGCTGGACGGCGAGCTGATCGGGGTCGGCGCGCTGCGCACGCTCGAACCCGGTGTCGCCGAGGTGAAGCGGATGTACGTCTCTCCGCGCTCGCGGGCACGGGGCCTCGGCTCCGCGCTCCTCGATTCGCTGGTGGCGGACGCTTCCGCGACGCTGGGCGCCGGTGCCATCCGGCTGGACACGTGCCGTTTCATGGCGGACGCGCAGCGTCTCTACATCTCCCGCGGCTTCGTCGAGCGAGAACCCTACGAAGGCACCGAGATCCCGCCGCATCTCCAGCGGTACTGGCGTTTCTTCGAACGGGACCTGGTACCGGCGAACGCGTGACGCACCCGGTGCGGGTGGGTGCGCCACGCGTGTGGGACGCTGATCCGGTGAGCAAGGAAGTCGTCGCCGTACTGCTGCTCGCGCTCGCCGGATTCCTGATCGGCGGCGTCTACAGCCTGTGGAAGACCGCGAAGCTGGTGGCCGGGCTGCTCGGCATCGCCGCGGTGCTGGCGGTCGGCGGCGCCGTCGTCTGGCTCTCCTCCAGCTGACTCACCGAGCGGGTTCGAGGACCTTTTCGCCCGGGTCGCCGCCGTCGCCGAGGTGCTGCGTGAGCTTCTCGCCCTCGACGTCGACGTTCGGCACGATGCGGTCGAGCCACTTCGGCAGCCACCACGCGTGCTTGCCGAGCAGCGACATCACCGCGGGCACGATCGTCATGCGCACCACGAAGGCGTCCACCGCGACCCCGAACGCGAGCGCGAACCCGATCGACTGGATGAGCGCCTGGTCGGCGAGCACGAACCCGGCGAACACGCTGATCATGATGAGCGCGGCGGCGACCACCACCCGCGAGCCGTGCCGGAACCCGGTCACCATCGCCTGCTGCGGCGGCGCGCCGTGCACGTGCTCCTCGCGCATCCGCGTCACCAGGAACACCTGGTAGTCCATCGCGAGCCCGAACAGCACGCCGATCAGCAGGATCGGCAGCATGCTCATGATCGGGCCGGTGGTCTCCACGCCGAGCACGTCGGTCAGCCAGCCCCACTGGAACACGGCCACCACCGCGCCGAACGTCGCGATCACCGAGCCGAGGAAGCCGAGCGTCGCCTTGAGCGGCACCACGACCGACCGGAACACCAGCATCAGCAACAGGAACGCCAGCCCGACGATGAGCGCGAGGTAGGGCAGCATCGCGTCGGCGAGCTTCTCGCTCACGTCGATGTTCGCCGCGGTCTGCCCGGTGACGGACAGCTTCGCGCCGGTGGCCTCGCCGAGGTCCGCGTTCTGCGCGCGGATGTCGGCGACGAGCTTTTCGGTCTGCTCGCTGCTGGGCCCGCTCTTCGGGACGACGTTCAGCAGCGCGGTGTCGCCGGTGGCGTTCGCCATCGGGGGAGTCACCGCGGCGACGTCACCGAGCTTCGAGATGCCGGCGGCGGCCTGGCGCACCGCGCCCTGCGGATCCTTGCTGCCCGCGGTGTCGACGACCACGAGCAGCGGTCCGTTGGCGCCCTCGCCGAACCCGGATGTCACCAGGTCGTAGGCCTTGCGCTGGGTCGAGTCCGGTGCCGCGGTGCTGTCGTTGGGCAGCCCGAGCTGCATGCCGGTGGCCGGGATCGCGGCCACCAGCAGTGCCGCGACCGCGCCGACGAGCACGACGACCCGGTGCCGCGCCACGAACTTCGCCCACCGCTCGCCGTGCGTCGGCTTCGCGGCGTCGGCCGATTCCTCGCGCGCCTTCTTGCCGAGCACCTTGCGCCCGGTGAACCCGAGCACGGCCGGCAGCAGCGTGAGCGCGATGAGCACCGCGACGGCGACGGTCAGCGCGGCGGCGATGCCCATTTCGGCGAGGAACGGGATGCCGACCACGGTGAGCCCGGCGAGCGCGATGATCACGGTGAGCCCGGCGAACACCACCGCGGAACCCGCGGTGCCGACCGAGCGCGCGGCGGCATCCTCCGGTTCCCGTCCTTCGCTGAGTTCGTGCCGATATCGCGACACGATGAAGAGCGCGTAGTCGATGCCGACCGCGAGGCCGAGCATGAGTGCGAGGATCGGCGTGTTCGCGTTCAGCTCCAGGAAACCGGACACGGTCATGATGCCGGCCATGCCGATGCCGACGCCGATCAACGCGGTCAGCAACGGCAGCCCGGCCGCGATGAGCGAGCCGAACGTGATCGCGAGGACGATCGCGGCGATGATGACCCCGATGCCTTCGGTGGCCTGGGTTTCCACCGGGCCCTGCACCGCGTCGCCGCCGAACTGGACCTCGAGCCCGGCCTGGCGCGCGGGATCGCCGGACGAGGTCAGCGCGGCGCGGTCCTTCGGGGTCAGCACGAAAGCCTGCACCTGGTAGCTGACCTGGGCCAGCGCGACCTTGCCGTCCGGCGAGATCGTCTTGGCCTGGAACGGGTCCACGACCGTGCCCACCTGCGGTGCGGCCTTGAGCTTCGCGACGACCTGTTCGACCGCGGCCCGGTTGGCCGGGTCGGTGAGCTTCTGCCCGTCCGGCGCGGCGATCGCGACGCGCGCGGTGCCGCCGCCGGCGGAGGCCTGCGGGAACCGCTCCTTGAGGTGGTCGATCGCCCGCTGCGATTCGGTTCCCGGGATGGTCACCGCGTTCGTGGTGGTGCCCGAGAGGGTCAGCGCGCCGAGGCCGAGCGCGATGAGCACGGCGGCCCAGACGCCGACGACGAGCCAGCGGCGGCGGAATGACGACCGGCCGAGCCGGTACAGAAGGGTGGCCACAGCACGCGCTCCGTTCCTTCGATCGGGTTACCTCGACGCTAGCCGTTCGGCTAGGCGGCTACAAGCCGATCGGCAAGTTTGTGACTAGCCGCACGGCTAGTAGATCGGTTTGCCGGGTGAGGTGAAGAAGGCGTAGGGTTTGCCTGCTCTACAAGGAGGTTCGATGACAACCGGGACGATGCGAACCGGTGCTGCGACAGGTGCCGCGGGGGAGGACACGCGGTCGCGGCTGTTGGCGACGGCGCTGCGGTTGTTCACCGAGCACGGCGCCGAGGGCACTTCGCTGCAGATGATCGCGGACGCGCTCGGGGTCACGAAGGCGGCGGTGTACTACCACTTCAAGACGAAGGACGAGATCACCGAGGCGGTCGCCGAGCCGGGCCTTCGTGAGCTCGCCGCCGTCGTCGAAGAAGCGGCGACCTTCCGCAGGCGCGGTGCCCGCATCGACCACCTGCTCACCGGCTTCGTCGACATCGTGGTCCGCCACCGCGCGCTCGTCGCGTTGTTCAGCAGCGACCCCGGGGTGGCCCGCGCCATCGAAAAGACGTTGCACGGCGAGGAGCGGTTCGAGAAACGGCTGATCGCGCTGCTGGCCGGCCCGGAGCCGGACACCTCCACGCTCGTGGCCGCGCACGTCGCGCTCGCCGGTATCGCGCTGGCGGGCGGCGCCCCCGCGCTCGCCGACCTCGACGACGAAAGCCTCCGCGAAGCGCTGCTGGCCGTCGGAAGGCGGCTGATGGGCCGCCCCCGTCCGCGGGCCTAGCGTCCTGGCGCGTCTTCGCGGGAAAAGGTACAGGTGGTGCCTTTCCGGCTTCAGTCCACCGAATCCGGCCGACGCGCCCGCCGTTTCCGGCGCACGACGGGGGTGGTGGCCGGGCTCACGCGACGGCCACGGCGCCGGGTGACGGCCGGGCTTGGCTCGGTGCGAGCGGATCGCGGTGCCTGGCCGCGCTCGGGCTGCGCGGTCTTCGCCCGGATGAGGTTGGCGACGGTCGCGGGGCTCGGGACGGTGGGGCGGGGCCGCACCGGCGCTGTCCGATCCGGACCGACGACCTGCACTGTCCATTCGGCAGGGTCCGGGGGCGTGTCCGGAGAAGTGGCCGGTACCGGTGGTTCGGGTTCGGCCGGACGGGCACGCGGCGGGTCGTAGGGCGCGGGAGGGACCGGCTCCGGGTGGATTATGCGGCTCCGCCTCCGCTGGACCTGGCGTGGTGGCCTGGCGAGGCGCTCGGCGAGGCTGGAGACGACGACCTCGGATTTGACCACATAGGACGTTTCGTACCGAGCCGGCGAGCGTTGCCGTTTGCGGCCGGCGCCGAAGGGGCGCGCTCGCATCAGCCTGTTCAGCTCGGCGTCGATCTCGGCTTCGCGTCGCAGGTCGTGATCGGGGCAGACCCCTCGCCACGGGCATCCGCGAACCGCGCAGGGCCGCGGCTCCGCGAGGAGATCGGTGTCCGGCGAGGTGGGCACATGACTTGTGGTGATGGGAACTCCCGCGCTGCACGCCAGTGGCAAAATCACGTTCGCGCTGCCGACGGTACGTCAGGGGATCGCCGGTTCGGGAGCTGAAGAGTCCTAATGGACAACGATTCCGGACCGAACGGCCCCGCGCGTGAATACCCGGCACTCGAGCGCGGCCCGACCCGGGCGCACCGGCCCGCCCATCTGGACCGGTACTCGATCAGCGGCCGATGCGGGCCTGGATGCCGTCGAGAATGGTGTCGAGCCCGAAGGCGAGCGCGTGATCGGGGCTCGAAGCCGCGTTGAACCGGGTGCCGACCGCGGTGCCGACGCGAGCGGAGAGCACCAGCGCGTCGTCGTTCATGACCTGTTCCAGTACCGGGGCGACGGCACCCCACCAGTCCACATCGGACATACCGGAGTCCTCCTGCGCGCTCGACGCGCTCCTCGCCGTGCGCGCGGCGCTGCCGACGTGGCTGAGCACCAGTGTCAGCGCGGCGTCCATCTCGATGTCGGACAGGCCGATGCCGTCGAGCGGGCGTAGCTCGGTCTCGTACTTCCGGCCGACGTTCGGGCCGAGCGAGGCGCGGGGAGAATCGATGTCGAGCAGCCACGGGTGGCGGCCGTAGAGCTCCCAGTTCCGCCGCGCCACGAACTTCATCGCCGCGCGCCAGCCACCGGCTTCGGCCGCGGCTTCGACGTTGCCGCCGTACAACTCGTCGTAGACGGTGTCGGCCATCAAGGCGACGAGGTCGTCCTTGCCGGGCACGTGCCCGTACAGCGACATCGCGCCGACCCCGAGGTGCTCGGCGACGCGGCGCATCGACACCCCGGCCAAGCCGGTGGCGTCGGCGAGTTCGACCCCGGCCCGCACGATCGCGGTCACCGTGAGCCCCGACCGGCCGGGACTGGGGTGGTGGCCCCACAGCAGGTAGATGCTGCGGGTCAGATCGGATACCGGGGGACGGCCAGCCATGGTCGACGTCTTCTTCCTTTCCGCCGGAACGGGTCGCGAACCAGGCTTGCGTCTTCCGTACACCGTACCGTAACCTTTCTGCCGTACGGCGTACCGTACGCTGTACGGATGCGAGGAGGAGAGGGGATCGCATGCCGGAAAACGACCGGGAACCCGCTATCGCCGCCATCGGGGTCCGCAAGGCCTACCCGTCGGCGGGCCAGGGGCAACCGCCCGCGCTCGACGGGTTCGACCTCGAGGTTTCCCGCGGCACCGTGCACGGGCTGCTCGGGCCGAACGGCGCGGGGAAGACCACCGCGGTCCGGATCATGGCCACGCTGCTCGACCTCGACGAGGGGACCGTCCTGGTCGGCGGCGACGACGTGGTCGGTGCCGGGCGACGGGTGCGGCGGCGGATCGGTCTGGTCGGCCAGTACGCCGCCGTCGACGAGGAGCTGTCCGGGGTGCAGAACCTCGTGATGTTCGGCCGGTTGAGCCGCCTTTCCGCGCGCACGGCCAAGAACCGCGCCGCGGAACTGCTCGACCGGTTCGGACTGGCCGACACCGGGGCGAAACGGGTGAGCGCGTACTCCGGCGGGATGCGCAGGCGGCTCGACCTGGCGGCCGGACTGCTCGTCGCACCGGAAATCCTGTTCGTGGACGAACCGACGACTGGGCTGGACCCCGCAGGGCGGCGCGAGGTCTGGGCCGCCATCCGCGATCTGGTGGACGGTGGCACCACGGTCCTGCTGACCACGCAGTACCTGGAAGAGGCGGATCAGCTCGCGGACCGCGTCTCGATGCTCACCAGGGGGCGGATCGTCGCGGAGGGGACACCGGCCGAGCTGAAGGCGACGGTCGGCGACGACTGGCTCGACCTGGTTCCCCGTGACAGCACGGATATCGCGCGCATCACCGGCGCTGTCGGCGCGTGGGCGAGCGGCGAGATCCGGGTCTCCGACGGCACGGTGCGGGTGCCGGTCGTGGACCGCGCGGGCGCGCTGCTCGGCGCGGCGGCCGCCTTGCGCGACGCCGGGATCGGCCTCGACGACATCGCGATCCGCACACCCACGCTCGATGACGTTTTCCTCAACCTGACCGAAAAGACCGAAGGAGTGCCGGTATGACCACGGCGTCGACCGCGTTCGAGGACGGCTTGGCCGATCGGTTCCGCCACGCCGTCGCCGACACCTGGACGATCACCCTGCGCGCGCTGCACCACTGGCGGAACCGGCCGGGGGTGATGATCTTCGGCTGGTTGTTCCCGGTGCTGCTGATGGCCCTGTTCATCGGCCTGCTCGGTGGCGCGCTCGGGGCGACCACGGGCGGCGACTACGTCGACTTCGTGCTGCCGGGCGCCTTCGCGATGGCGATGTTCTTCGGCCTCGACGGCACGATGAGCGCCGTTTCGTCGGACGCTTCCAAGGGTGTCACCGACCGGTTCCGCTCGCTGCCGATGAGCGGGGTCGCCGTCGTCGCGGGGCGCTGCGCGGCCGACATGATCAACTCGGTGCTCGGGCTGGCCGTGGTCGTGCTCGCCGGGCTGGCGTTCGGGTGGCGGCCCGATGCGGCGTTGCCCGCGATCGCCGCCGCGTTCGGCGTGCTGCTCCTGCTCCGGTTCGCGATGCTGTGGATCGGCGTGTTCATCGGACTGAAAGCGAGGAACCAGGAAACGGTGACCGCGGTCCAGGTGGCGATCTGGCCGCTGCTGTTCCTGTCCAGCGTGTTCGTCGACACCGCCACGATGCCGCGGTGGCTGGGCACGATCGCGGAGTACAACCCGCTGTCGACCACCACCACGGCGGTGCGCGAGCTGCTCGGAAATCCCGCCGCAGGAGGGTCCTTCGCGGTCGACAACGCGATCCTGCTCGCGGTGGCCGCGCCGGTGCTGCTGGTCGCGGTGTTCCTGCCGCTGTCCGCGTCCGGCTACCGGCACCTACGGCGCTGAGAACCTGATCGCCTGGCCCGGTCTCGCCTGCGCGGCGAGGTCGACATCGTCTTCCACGACGACGGCGGGCACCGGGTAGCCGCCGGTGACCGGGTGATCGGCGAGGAACAGGATCGGGTGTCCCGAAGGCGGAACCTGCAGCGCGCCAAGGATTCCTGCCTCCGGCGGCAGCTCATCGTGCCTGGTGCGCCGCAGCACCGGCCCGTCGAGCCGGATCCCGACCCGGTTCGCCTCGGCGGTGACCCGGTGCGGTGCGGACAGCAGTGCGTCCAGTGCGTCGTCGGCGAACCAGCCCAACCGGGGCCCTGGCAGGACTCGCAGCACCAGTTCGTCCGGAAAAGCGCGTTGTGGAGCCAAATCGACAGGCGGCTGGGGGCGCACGGGCGTGCCGACGGGCAGCACGCAGCCCGCGGTCAGCGCGGCGGGGCCGAGGCATGCCATCGTGTCGGTGGCGCGCGAGCCGAGCACCGGCGGCACGTCGACCCCGCCGCGCACCGCGAGGTAACTCCGCAGCCCGTTGCCCGGTGCGCCAAGGGAAATCTCGTCACCGGGGCGGACCGCGATGGGCGCGCACATCCCGGCCGCGCGCGGCCCGGCGGTGATCGCGCACGGCGCACCGGTCACGGCGACGACGGCGTGCTCGGCGAACCGCACGGTGAGGCCGCCGAGCGTGGCCTCGATCGCCGCGTGCCCCTCGGGGTTGCCGACGAGCCGGTTCGCGAGCCGGAACGCGCGGCGGTCCGCGGCACCGGAGCGGCCGACCCCGATCGACGCCAGCCCCGGCCGCCCCAGGTCCTGCACGGTGGCGAACAGCCCCGGCCGCACGACTTCGAGCTTTCTCAAGACCGCACCCGGAATTCGACGCGGGTTCCCGGGGACAGGAGGTTCGGCGGCTCGCGGTCGGCGTCCCACACCGCGAGCGGGGTGCGGCCGAGCAGGTGCCAGCCGCCGGGGGACTGGTGCGGGTAGACCGCCGAGTACTCGCCCGCGATGGCGACCGAGCCCGCGGGCACCCGCGTCCTCGGGGCGGCCCGGCGCGGCAGGTGCAGGCGGGGATCCAGCCCGGTCAGGTATCCGTACCCCGGCGCGAATCCGCAGAACGCGACCGTGTACGTGGCGGCCGAGTGCCGCCGGACCACTTCGGGGACGGACAGCCCCGAAGCCTCGGCGACGGCGGCGAGATCCGCGCCGTCGTAGCTCACCGGCACCACGATCGACGGACCGCCGGGCGTCGGGCCGGTGCCGGATTCGCGGTCGTGCACGGCCGCGCGGACCCGGTCGAACGAGGTGCGCGCCGGGTCGAACCGCACCAGCAGCGTCCGCGCGCCTGCCACCAGTTCGTCCACTCCGGACAGCGGCGAGGCGGACAGCGCGGCGCGGAGCCCGACGACCTCGCCCGCGTCGTCGAGGTCCACCAGCGCCGCCCGCTCGCCGTAGGGCACGACCTGCATCAGCCCACCCGGTATTCGGTGTCGCGCCGGTCGGAGATGAACATGTGGCCCGGCGCGTGCGTGATCGCGAACGGCGGGCGCGACGCCATCAGCGCGGCCTGCGGGGTCACGCCGCACGCCCAGAACACCGGCACGTCACCGGGTCTGGGCACGACCGCGTCGCCGAAGTCCGGCCGTGCGAGGTCGTCGATGCCCAGCGCCCTCGGGTTTCCGCTGTGCACGGGCGATCCGTGGACGGCGGGCATCGCGCTGGTCACGCGCACCGCTTCGTCGACGAGCGCCGCCGGGACCTGCCGCATCGACACCACCAGCGGGCCGTGCAGCCGTCCGGCGGGGCGGCACTGCTTGGTGGTGGTGTACATCGCCACGTTGCGGCCCTGATCGACGTGCCGCAGCGGGATTCCCGCCGCGGCGAGCGCGGTCTCGAAGGTGAAGCTGCAGCCGATCGAGAAGGCCACCAGATCGTCGCGCCAGAACGGGGCCGCGTCGCTGGTTTCGCGCACCAGCTCGCCGTTTTCCCATACCCGGTACCGGGGAAGGTCGGTGCGGAGGTCGGCGCCGTCGGCGAGCTTGGTCGCGGCGGAGCCGGGAGCACTGACGTCGAGCACCGGACACGGCTTCGGGTTTCGCTGGCAGAACAGGAGAAGGTCGTCGGCCCACTCCTGCGGTACCGCGATGAGATTGGTCTGCGCGTACCCCGAAGCCCAGCCGGTGGTCGGTTCGCTGACGCCGGATCGGAAGAGCGCGCGGGCGCGCGCCGGGTGGATGGTGGCGGTGTCGTCGAACGTGGTCATCGTGACTCCTTCAAGTCAGGTCAGGTCACGGTTCCGGGTTTCGGGAAGGCCCAGCAGGGCGAGCGCGGCCACGGCGTACCCGATCGCGCCGAACGCCATCGCGCCGCCGACACCGAGGAAACCGACCACCGCGGGGAACACCGCGCCGACCGCGCGCCCGAAGTTGTAGGTGAAGCCCTGCCCGGTGCCGCGCAGTGCGGTCGGGTACAACTCGGCGAGGAACGCGCCGAAACCGCTGAAGATCGCGGACATGCAGAACCCGAGCGGGAACCCGAGCACCAGCACGAACCCGTTCGCGTCGGCGGGGGCCTGCGTGTAGGCGACGATGAGCACCGCGGACAGCACGGCGAACAGGGTGAAGGTGCGCTTGCGGCCGAGCAGGTCGGTGAGGTACCCGCCGCAGACGTAGCCGACGAACGCGCCGGTGATCTGGAACGCGAGGAACCCGCCGGTGCCCACGATGCTGAGGCCGCGCGAGGCCTTCAGGTACTGCGGAAGCCAGGTGGCGAGCGTGTAGTAGCCACCCTGCACACCGGTGGCGAAGATCGAGGCGATCACCGTGGTGCGCAGCAGGTCGCCTTGCCAGATCGCGAGGAAGGACCCGCGGGTGGAGGTTTTCGCGCGCCGTTCGGTCGCCTGGTCGGCATCGGTGACCGAACGCCGGAGCCACAGCACGAGCAGCGCCGGGATGGCGCCGGTCCAGAACAGCACCCGCCAGGCGATCGAATCGCCGAGCGTGCTGAACACGATCGTCGAGACGATCACCGACAGGCCCCAGCCCACCGCCCACGCGCTTTGCACGAAGGCGACGGTGCGACCGCGGTACTTCGTCGACGCGTATTCGGCGACGAGGATGGCACCCGCCGCCCACTCGCCGCCGAAGCCGAGCCCTTGCAGCGCGCGGAACACGAGCAGCGTCTCGAAGTTCGGCGCGAACCCGCACAGCACCGTGAAGACGGTGTAGACGGCGATGGTGAGCTGCAGCGTGCGCACGCGGCCGATGCGGTCGGCGAGCACGCCCGCGACGGCGCCGCCGATCGCGGACACCACGAGCGTGACGGTGCTGAGCAGCCCGGCCTGCCCGGTGGTGAGGTGGAAGAAGGCGATGATCGCGGCCGTGGCCAGCGGGAGTACCTGGTAGTCGTACGAGTCGAGGCCGTAGCCGCCGAAGGCGCCGAAGAACGCGCGCTGCCCGCGTTTGCCGAGCGTGCGGTACCAGGCGAACGGGCGGGTGTCCTCGGTGGTGGACGCCGGTGTGGGGTTCATGCGGACCTCGCAGGGGGACGAAGTTCATCGTGGCATGGCTCACACGGTAGACGATTGTTGAACAATTCCACAAGAGTCTGATTTTATCGTTCTTCATGTGACGGAGTAGGCTCGTGGCGTGATCACCGCCGACGACGGCTCCCGCGCCGTGGGGCTCGAAGCCGACCGGGGGCTGCTCAGCAGGACGAGCACCGCCGAACGAGTCGCGGACATCCTGCGCACCCGGATCTCGGAAGGGTTCTTCCAGCCGGGGGCGCGGCTGTCCGAGCACGACATCGGAAACGCGCTCGGCGTCTCGCGGAACACCCTGCGCGAAGCCTTCCGCCTGCTGACGCACGAGCGCCTGCTCAGTCACGAGCTGAACCGCGGCGTGTTCGTCCGCATGCTGCGCGTCGAGGACGTGATCGACCTGTACCGGGTGCGCAAGCTCGTCGAATGCGCCGCGGTGCGCCCGGTGACCGAACCACCGGAGGGCCTGGCGAGGATCGCGCGCGCCGTCTCCGACGGCGCTGTCGCCGCGGAGGGGGAGCGGTGGCAGCACCTCGGCACCGCGAACATCCACTTCCACCAGGCGATCGCGGCGCTCACCGGCAGCAGCCGCGTGGACGAGCTGATGCGCGGCATCTTCGCGGAACTGCGGCTGGTCTTCCACGTGATGGCCGATCCGCGGTGGTTCCACGAGCGGTACCTGAGCCGCAACCACGAAATCCTGGACCGGCTCCGCGTCGGCGACGGCGAAGGCGCCGAAGAACTGCTCGCCGTCTACCTGAACGATTCCGAACGCCAGCTCGTCGAGGCCTACGCCGCTGCCCAGGACGCCTGAGGTTCTTGCCGCCTGCTCCGAAGGGGGCCCTTCGGGGCGTCTGGGTCCCTGAAGGATGCTCCGGTAGAGATCGAATGGTGGGGGTGAGGGTGTGCTCCCGCATGCCGTGAAGGGCATCAGTCACGGCATGCTCCGCGCTGCGAAGGGCGAGAATGTGGCGTCAGATTCCCCCAGGGCGGCCTTCAGGGCAGGAAAGCCCGCCCGATAAAAGATCAGGCGCCGCCCTCGGAGACGGGTTTCAGCAGGCGGGCGCCGGGGCCGAAGCGGGCCATCTGGTCGTCCTGGTTGTACAGGCCGCAGACGCGCAGGGAGAGGCAGCCGCAGCCGACGCAGCCGGTGAGCCTGTCCCGCAGGCGTTGCAGCGCGTCGATCCTGGCGTCGAGTTCTTCCTGCCAGCTCTTGGAAAGCCGTGCCCAGTCGGCTTTCGTCGGGGCGTGGTCCTTGGGAAGGGTGGCCAGTGCGGCACTGACTTCCTCGAGGCTCAGGCCGACCCGTTGCGCGGCCCGGATGAACGCGATGCGGCGCAGGATCGACCGCGGATAGCGGCGCTGGTTGCCAGCGGACCGCTCCGACGAGATGAGCCCGCGGTCCTCGTAGAACCTCAGCGCGGTGTGCGGGACCCCGCTGCGCTCGGAGACCTGCCCGATGCTGAGGTGGTCGGCAAGTTTGGTCACGTCATCCACCTTAGCCTTGACTTCGACTATGGTCGAGGTTGCACGGTGAGACCATGGTTACCACGACGGGGTACGACGAGCTGCCGGGGCTGATCGCCCGCATGACGGGCGACGAGAAGCATTCGGTGGCCGCGGAGTCCACATTGGACGTGCTGTGGGTGCTCTACGACCGGGTGCTCAGGATCGCGCCGGACACCGCGAACCAGGCGCGGCGCGACAGGTTCCTGTTGTCGAAGGGGCACGGCCCGATGGCCTTCTACGCGGTGCTGGCCGCGAAGGGCTTCCTCACCGAAAGCGAGCTGGACGGCTGGGCCGGCCGGGATTCGCGGCTCGGCATGCACCCCGATCGCACGCGGGTGCCGGGGGCCGAGATTTCGAGCGGTTCGCTCGGGCACGGCCTGCCGATCGCGGTCGGCACCGCGCTCGGGCTGCGCGCGCAACGGCTCCCGTCCAAGGTCGTGGTCCTCGTCGGCGACGCCGAACTCGACGAGGGCTCCAACGAAGAGGCGATCGCGTTCGCCGGGCGCGCGGGGCTGGACCGGCTGACCACGGTCGTGGTGGACAACGCGTCGGCGACGCACGGCTGGCCGGGTGGCATCGCGGCGCGGTTCGAGGTGGAGGGCTGGGCGACGCGCACGGTCAACGGCCGCGATCACGGCGCGCTCTACGGCGCGTTCACCACCGAGCACCCCGGCAGGCCGCTCGCGGTCGTGGCCACCGTGGAACCGAAGGAGTGACCGGCATGAACATGCGCGACGGATTTCTGTCCACAATAGACAAGGCGCTGGACGTCGACCCCAGGATCGCGGTGGTGCTGGCCGATATTTCGGCCGCGCAGCTCGACGGCGCGCACGCGCGCCACCCGAACCGGGTGCTCAACCTCGGCATCCGCGAGCAGCTGATGGTGTCGGTCACCGGCGGGCTCGCGCTCTCCGGGATGCGCCCGGTGGTGCACACCTTTTCCTCCTTCCTCGTCGAGCGGCCGTTCGAACAGATCAAACTGGACCTGGTGCACCAGGGCACGGGCGCGGTGCTGGTGTCCTACGGCGGCTCCTACGACATGCCGACGGCGGGCCGCACGCACCAGTCGCCGGGGGACGTGGCGCTGATCGACAGCCTGCCCGGCTGGACCGTGCACGTGCCGGGGCACCCCGACGAGGCAGAGCGCCTGCTGCTGGAGTCGCTGCCCGGCAACGCCAACGTCTACCTCCGGCTCAGCGCGCAGGAGAACCGGTCGCCGCATCTCGGGGTCGGGTTCCGGCAGCTCCGGCGCGGGCGGTCGGGGGTGGTGGTGGCCGTGGGCCCGGTGCTCGACCGGGTACTGGCGGCGACCGCGAACACCGACGTCACCGTGCTCTACGCCTCGACGATCCGCCCGTTCGACGCGGCGGGGCTGCGTGCCGCGGTCGACGCGGCGGCGCCGGACGTGGTGCTGGTGGAGCCCTACCTGGCCGGGACGTCCGCGCACGCGGTCGCCGAAGCGCTGCGGGGCGTGCGCCACCGGCTGCTTTCCCTCGGCACCACCCGCGACAGCGAGGTGCGGATCTACGGCGAACCGGAGGACCACGACGTCGCGCACGGCCTCGACGAAGGCGGTATCGCCGCCGCGGTGAAGACCTTCCTGGACGGGTAAGCGAAGATGGCGGTATGTCCCCGCTGTGCCGCCTCGAAACGGAACTGTCCCTGCAGATCACCAAGCCGGGCCGGGTGGCGCTGTCCGTCGCGGTCTCTTCGCCCGTGCACGAGGAGCTGACCCTGACCGGTCCGGCGGCGACGGGCGGGCGCCCACCGGTCGTCGAGTTCCGGCACGGCACCAGGGTGCACCTGCTCGACCTCGCCGCAGGCGGGCTCACCATCGCCTACCGCGCCGAGTGCGCGCCCGGCGCGGCGGAGCCCGAACCGGTGAGCGAGCACGACCTGATCCTCTACACCCGGCCGAGCCGGTACTGCCAGTCCGACCGCTTCCTCGCGATGGCGACCGCCGAGTTCGGCGCGCTCGACGACGCCCGGTCCAAAGTGGACGCCATCGTGGACTTCGCGGCGCGGCGGCTGTCCTACGTGATCGGATCGAGCCGCTCGTCCGACGGCGCGATCGACACGGTGCTCGCCGGGGCGGGGGTGTGCCGCGACTACGCGCACGTGTGCGTCGCGTTGTGCCGCGCGCTCGACATCCCGGCGCGGTTCGTCGCCGTGTACGCGCCCGGACTGTCCCCAATGGACTTCCACGCGGTGTTCGAGGCCGCGATCGACGGGCACTGGTACGTCTTCGACGCCACGCACCTCGCCCCGCGCGCGAGCATGGTGCGCATCGCCACCGGGCGGGACGCGGCCGACACCGCGTTCCTCACCACGCTCGGCGCCGAACTGGACCTGACCGCGACCTCGGTCGGCGCCGTGGCCGCGCCCGTGCTCCCGGCGGAGACGAGCGGGCTCGTGGCACTGAAATAACCTCAGCGGAACGCGGCGATCCCGGTGACGGCCTGGCCGAGCGAGAGCGCGTGCATCTCCTCGGTGCCTTCGTAGGTCAGCACGGTTTCGAGGTTCGCCATGTGCCGCATCACCGGGTATTCCAGGGAAATCCCGTTGGCGCCGAGCATCGCCCGCGCGGTGCGCGCGACCTCCAGCGCCGACCGGACGTTCGCGAGCTTGCCGAAGCTGACGTGGTTGTGGTGCAGCCGCCCGGCGTCCTTCAGCGCGCCGATCCGCGTCGCGACCAGCCCGGCCCGGTTGACCTCCACCACGAGATCGGCGAGCTTGCGCTGGGTGAGCTGGAAGCCGGCGAGCGGCTTGCCGAACTGCTCGCGGCTCAGGGTGTAGCCGAGCGCCGCCTCGTAGCAGGAGCGCGCGGCGCCGACGACGCCGAACAAGATCCCGTACCGCGCTTCGTTGAGGCAGCTCAACGGTCCCCGCAGGCCGCGGACCTCCGGGAACGCCGCGTCGGCCGGCAGGCGGACGTCTTCGAGCACCAGTTCCGCGGTCAGCGACGCGCGCAGCGACAGCTTGTGCTTGACCTCGTTCGCGGTGAACCCCGGCGTACCGGCCGGCACCACGAACCCGCGTACGCCTTCGTCGGTCTGCGCCCACACCACGGCGACGTCGGCGACGGTGCCGTTCGTGATCCACATCTTGGTGCCGTTCAGCACCCAGTCGCCGCCGTCGCGGCGGGCGGCGGTCCGCATGCTGCCGGGGTCGCTGCCCGCGTCCGGTTCGGTGAGGCCGAAGCAGCCGAGCGCCTCGCCGGCGGCGAGCTTCGGCAGCCACTCCTGCTTGTGCTCCTCCGAACCCCAGCGGTGCAGCGCGTACATGGCCAGCGAGCCCTGCACGGAAACGAAGCTCCGCAGCCCCGAGTCGACGGCCTCCAGTTCGCGGCACGCGATGCCGTAGGCGGTGGCCGTCGTTCCCGCGCAGCCGTATCCCTCGAGGTGCATGCCCAGCAGGCCGAGCCCGCCGAAGCCCTTGGCCAGCTCGCGCGCGGGCAGTGCACCGGCTTCGTACCACTCGGCTACCTGGGGGAGCAGCTGATCGGCCGCGTAGTCCCGCACCGCGTCGCGGATGTCCCTGTCCTCGCTGCTGAGGTCGGCGTCGAGGTCGAGGAAATCGTGCGGGTTCGGGCTCATCGCGTCCGTCCTTCTCGTCGGGTACTCCTGTGGAGAGCCTAACGAGCGGCGCGGCTAGCTGGCGTCGAGGAGTTTCACGTCACCGCAGCGCTGCGCGGGGATGGGCGGGAGCACCAGTGCTTCGGTGACGATCGCCGGGAATTCGACGCTGTCGACATCCGCGCACCACTCGGCGAAGAGCTCTTCCAGGCGACGGTCGGGATCCATCTGATTCTCCTGGGCGGCAGCCGGGAAGCCCGCTTCTTGAGCTTCTCTGCGAGGTTCTCTACCCAGTGCGGGTATCACTCAAACGTGGGTGACATGGATCACTCCCGGATGATCGCGACGGTGCACCCGTCGTAGCCCTTCGCGCCGACGGTCTGCAGTGCGGTGGCCTCCGCGCGCGGCTCGGCCTCGATCAGGTCGTGCAGTGCCCGAACCCCTCGGACGGCCTCGTCCTCGCTGGTCGCGTTGGCCACCGCGCCCTGGCGGACCACGTTGTCGACGACGATCACGGTGCCCGGTTTCGCCAGCCGCACGGCCCACTGGAAGTAGTGCGGGTTGTTCTGCTTGTCGGCGTCGATGAACACGAGGTCGAACGGGCCGGTCAGCGTCGGCAGGGTGTCCAGCGCGGGGCCGACCCGGATGTCGACGACCCCGCCGAGCCCGGCCTTCGCGATGTTCGCCCGCGCGACCTCGGCGTGCTTCGGGACGGCCTCCAGCGTCACCAGGTTCCCGCCCGGCGCGAGCGCCCGCGCCAGCCAGATCGTGCTGTACCCGCCGAGCGTGCCGATCTCGAGGATCGACCGCGCCCCGGCGAGTTTCGCCAGCAGGTTGAGGAACTTGCCCTGGTGGGGCGTCACCGCGATCTCCGGCAGACCCGCCGCCGCGCTGGCTTCGAGCGCGTGGTCCAGCGCCGGATCCGGCGGGAGCAGCTTCTCCGCGAAGTAGTTGTCGACGGCGGTCCACAGTTCCTGCGTCATGCCTTCGAACCTACCGCCGGACGATCAGCGGCGGGCCTTGGGAATGACGAGCGGGGTGCCGGTCTCCGGGTCCGGCATCACCTGGCACGGCAGTTCGAAGATCTCCTGCACGCGCTCCGCCGTGACGACCTCTTCCGGGGTGCCGGTGGCCAGGATCTCCCCGTCCCGCATGGCGATCATGTGGGTGGCGTAGCGCGCCGCGTGGTTGAGGTCGTGCAGGACCGCGACCAGCGTGCGCCCGCGCCCGTGCAGCTCGGCGCACAGTTCGAGGATGTCGATCTGGTGCGCGATGTCGAGGTAGGTGGTCGGCTCGTCGAGCAGCAGCAGATCGGTCTCCTGCGCGAGTGCCATCGCCATCCACACCCGCTGGCGCTGCCCGCCGGACAGTTCGTCGACGAGCCGCTCGGCGAGGTCGTCGACACCGGTGGCGCGCATGGACTCCTCGACCACCGCGGCGTCGTCGCGCGACCACTGGCGGAGCAGCCGCTGGTGGGGGTAGCGGCCGCGGCCGACGAGATCGGCGACGGTGATGCCGTCCGGGGCGATGGAACTCTGCGGCAGCAGGCCGAGCTTGCGCGCCACCTGCTTCGCGGGCAGCGAGCCGATCACGTCACCGTCGAGGTAGACCGTGCCCTTGCGGGGTTTCAGCATCCGCGCGAGCGCCCGCAGCAGCGTGGTCTTCCCGCACGCGTTGGGGCCGACGATGATCGTGAACGACTGGTCGGGGATCACCACACCGAGGTCCTCGGCGACGGTCCTGCCGTCGTAGGCGAGGGTGAGTGCGTCCGCGTGCAGGCGGGTTCCGGTGTCCTGCCGCGGCTTGGTGATCGTGTCTACGGTCTGCTCCACATTGGTTAGGCTAACCTAGCGACCCCGGATCGGGGGAGGCCGTGTGCGGACCGTTGCACTCGGGGCCGTTGCACTCGGGACCGTTGCGTCAGGACAGTCCTCGCACGACGCTCGCGACCACCGAGCTCAACGGCCCCTGCCGCTTGCCCCGCCCGCGAAGCTCGGGTGCCGATTCGGGCGCCACGCGGTAGACGAGGTGGGCGATCGCGCGCGCGGTCCGCGGCGCGACCCTGGTGGCGAGCTCCATCGCGGTGCCCTCCGGCCGGTTGACGATCTCCTTGCGGGTTTCGAGCGCCTTCACCACCAGCCGCGCCGCGCTCTCCGGGCTGCTCGACGGCAGCGTCCGGTAGATACCGGTCGGCGCGATCATGTCGGTGCGCACCAGTGGCATCCGCACCGAGCTGAACGTGACCCCGTCGGAGAGCAGTTCGCGCCCCGCGGCGAGCCCGAACTCTTCGAGCGCCGCCTTCGACGCGAGGTAGGCCGAGAACCGGGGCGTGTCGGTCTGCAGGCCCTGCGTGGTGACGTTCACGATGTGGCCGAAGCGGCGCTCCAGCATGGACGGCAGCAGGCCGAGCACCAGCCGGACCGGGCCGAAGTAGTTGATCGCCATGGTGCGCTCGAAGTCGTGCGCGCGCTCGGTCGAGTAGCGCAGCGAGCGGCGGATCGACCGGCCCGCGTTGTTGACCAGCATGTCCACCGCGCCGTGTTCGGCGAGCACGTCCTTGACGAGCGCGTCCACGGCGTCCGCGTCGGTCAGGTCGCACTGGTAGGCGTGCGCGTCGCCGCCGGTTTCGATGATGCCGCGGCGAACCTGGTCCAGCTCGTCCGCGCGCCTGGCGACCAGGAGCACCTTCGCGCCCCGCTCGGCGATCTGCACGGCACTCGCGGCACCGATGCCCGAGGACGCGCCGGTCACCATGACCACCCTGCCGCGCAACGGATTCCCCTTCGAGCCGCGGCGCGCGCGGTACGGGTCGAGGTGCGCGCGCCAGTACCGGTACAGCGGGCCCGCGTACTCGCGCAGCTCGGGCAGCGTGATGGCACTGCCGGACAGCGCGGTGACGGTGCGCGCGGTGTCGAAGTCCACCGCCATGCTCAGGTGCGGCAGGACCTGTGCCGGCACACCGAGTTCGGCGACCAGGGTTTCGCCCGCCTCGCGCCCGCCTGGCACGCGGTCGAGCGCGCCCGCGAGCAGCTTCACGGTGCGGGTCCCCGCTTTGCGGAACACGGCCGACGCGCCGGACGGCAGCGTCGCGCCGATCCTGGGCGCCCCGGCTTCGCGCGCGAACGCGTTGTAGACCTCGGTCAGCGACTGCGGCCGCGGCGACCCGAGGTGGTAGGTGGCTCCGGCCGGCGCCTCGCGGTGCATGAGGTAGTTCATCGCGTCGACGACGTAGTCCACCGGGACGAGGTTCGTGGCGCCGAGATCCGGCCCGGCCAGCGGCAGCCGCGACGGCAGCGCGCCGAGCCGGGAAATGGTCGGCAGGAAGTAGTAGGGCCCGTCGATCTTGTCCATCTCGCCGGTGTGGGCGTCGCCGACGACGGCGGAGGGCCGGTACACGCGGAACGGCACGGAACCGTTCTCCCGCACCAGTTTCTCCGCCTCGAACTTGGTCCGGTGGTACGGCGAGGCGAACCGCTGGCCGAGGTCGAAGTCGGACTCGGTGAACCGGCCTTCGTGCGTGCCCGCGACGGCGATGGACGAGACGTGGTGCAGCAGCCCGGCGTTCGCGGCGGCGGCGAACGCGAGGACGTTCCGAGTGCCTTCGACGTTCGCGGCGTGGTTGGTGTCGTCGTCGGCGGTGAAGTCGTAGACCGCGGCGAGGTGCACGACGTGGTCGATGGGGTCGAGGGTGGCGGGGTCGATGCCGAGCCCCTTCTCGGTGAGGTCGCCGACGACGGGGACCAGCCGTCCGCGCTCCGGCCAGCCTTCGGCGATTTCCGCGAGGCGGCCCTCCGAGGTCTCCCGCACGAGCGCGTACACGGTGGTGGTTTCCGGCCTGGCCAGCAGTCGCGCGGTGAGGCGCTTGCCGATGAAGCCGGTCGCTCCGGTCACGAAGTAGCTCGTCATTTTGCTCGACACCCTTTGGCACGTGGTCAACGAACGGCCCGAGCTTACCTACTCATGAGTAGTAATGCGAGCGGCGGGGTCAGGCAGGGTGCTGGGCGACCGCGACCACCGCGTCCCGCAACGCGGCGCGCAGCCTGCCGACGTCGAGCGGTGCGAGCACCGCCGCTTCTCCCGGTGGCGCCACGATGACCACCCTGTCGCTGCTCACGAATACCGTCAGGTCCCGGCGACGTCCGGCCAGATCCCGGCAGCTGACCGACCACTCATCCCTCGACGACACGTTCTCTCCGCCTTCCCGATAGGCCCAAGATTGGTGCGTTCCGGGCGTGTGACGTGGCGGTGAGCGGGGTGTGACGCGAAGCGACGAAAAAAACTACCGATGAGTTTCGCCGGGCTGACGAGAGGTACCGGCGGCGGTACTGTCCCCACGCGGATGTTCACGTGACGTGGGAGGTTTCCATGACCGGGCCCAACCGAGTGGTGATCGTCGGAAGCGGTTTGGCCGGTGCGACCGCGGCCGCGAGCCTGCGAGAACGCGGTTTCGGCGGCGAGGTGCTGGTCCTGGGCTCCGAAGCGCATCGGCCGTACGAACTCCCGCCGCTGTCGAAAGGCGTGCTGCTCGGCGACGCCGATGAGCCCGATTGGGTGAAAGACGAGGGCTTTTTCGCCGCCGAGAACATCGATCTGCAGCTCGGCACCACGGCGACGCGGATCGAACTGGGCGCCCGGCTCGTGCTGGACGCGAAGGGCGGCGAGCACCGCTACGACCGCCTGCTGCTGGCGACGGGCTCGCAACCGCGCGCGGTTCCCGTGCCGGGCGGCGACCTGCCCGGTGTCCGCACCCTGCGTTCGATCGACGACTCGCTGGCGCTGCGGTCGGCGTTCGAGTCCGCGGGCAGGGTGGTGATCGTCGGCGCGGGCTGGATCGGCACCGAGGCCGCGGCCGCCGCCCGCAAGCACGGTGCCGAGGTCACGGTCGTCGACCAGGTCGCGTCGCCGTTGCAGGCGGTGCTCGGCGACGAGGTGTCCGCGGTGTTCCGGGACCTGCACACCGAGCACGGCGTCACGTGGCGGCTCGGCACCGGCGTGGCCGAACTCGTCGAAGGCGACCACGGCGTCGGTGCCGTTCGCCTCACCGACGGCACCGAGCTTTCCTCGGACGTGGTGCTGGTCGCGGTCGGCGCGGCCCCGCGCGTTTCGCTCGCGCACGTCGCGGGCCTCGAACTCGCCGACGACGGCGGCGTGTGCGTCGACGCGGGTCTCCGCACCGCCGCGCCGGACGTGTACGCCGTCGGCGACATCGCGTCGCATTTCCACCCCCGCTACGGAAAACGCGTCCGGGTGGAACACTGGGACAACGCGAAGGGCCAGGGCGCGCACGTCGCAGGCAACCTGCTCGGCGAGCACGATCCGTACCTGAAGGCCCCGTACTTCTTCTCCGACCAGTACGACCTAGGCTGCGAATACCGCGGCCTGGCCGACGTCGACACCGACGAGGTGGTGATCCGCGGCGACCTCACCGCCCGCGAGTTCATCGCCTTCTGGGTGCGCGGCGGCCAGGTGCGCGCCGCCATGAACGTGAACCTGTGGGACGACGGCGACGCGCTGCAACGCTTGGTGGACAACGACATCCAGGTCACCGCGGACGCGCTGAAGAACGGCGACCTGTCAAGCCTCGGCTAACCGGCGACGGCGACTCGCCCACTCGCTGGCCTGCCAGCCGGGCGGCATGGCTTCCAACGCTTCCTGGGCTACGCGCCGCGCTTCCTTCGCGTCACCCAACGCGTGCAGGACGAAGGCGCGTTGCCCGCGGAAGAATGAAGAAACGTACCAATATCCCGATCCTGGGAGCGGTTCGTCGTCGTCCGCCAAGCGTGTCACCAGATTCTCGGCCTCGCTCAAGGTCTTCAGCGCTTCGTTCTTGCTGCCGACACGTGCGAGAACTTCAGCGCGCTGGAAGGTGACGTACGTCCTCAACCCCAGGTGAACACGTTCGTCTCGCGCCGCCGCTTCGTTCAACGCCTCCGCGCTGCTGAGGTCAGCCCGCCGAAGATGACGGTATGCGGAGAACGACAGCGCTGTGCTCAGCCTGAAAGCATCATCGGCTTCCAGCGCGAGAACGCTTGCGCGGTCCAAATGCGTGCGCGAGTCGGTCCACCGACCCATCGGGATGCTCAGCCAGCCAAGGTACTGCTCAAGCTCACTCAGCAACCCGACGGCCGTCTTTCGCGTATTTCCTTTCGCGTTCTTCGCCAGCTCCGTCACCGTGGCGCGTTGAGCGAGAACGTTCGGCAGGACTGTGGACGCGCTCGTGAAGTCTTCGAGCTGCCGCAGGTGCGCCAGTGCATCAGCGACCGCAGTCAACGCCCTGGCGTCCGTGTGCAGGCGTCCCGAAGCAGCAGCGGAGACGCGTTCGGCTTCTTCGTCGGGTGAGAACCCGAGTTCGGCCTCGGTGGCGTTGAGAAGTTCGCGCAGTTCCCTGCGGACGTCTTCGCGCGGACACTCGTTCACCCTGTTCAGGGTACCTTTTCCCGCTACTTCTGCTGGAGCTTTCCTGGCCGGAGGGCGACAACCAGGTCACCGTGGACGTGCTGAAGAAGGGCGACCTGTCGAGCATCGGCTAACCGGCGAGCCTGCGCCACCGTTCGGCCCACTCGCTGTCCGCCCAATGCTCAGGAAGGACGCTCAATGCTTCCCGAGCTTTGGTTCGTGCTCCTTCAACATCACCAAGGGCGATCAGGGTGAAGGCTCCTTGCCCGACGAAAAACTCCGGCGTGTAGTAGTAACAACTCGCCGGAGTTTCTTCGTCGGGTTCGGGGACGTTGGCAGAAAGATGCTCAGCTTTCGACAGGGCGGCCAAGGAATCTGCTTGCTCCCCACTTTTGGCAAGAATCTCTGCACGCTGAAATTCGCCATAAGCACGTAGGCCGATGTAAGTACGTGTGTCACGGCCTGCAGCTTCGTTCAATGCTGCTGCGGTAGCGAAGTCACGTTCGCGAAGATTGCGATAGGCGTTGAAGGACAGTGCGTGAGCAAGACGAATCGGGTCATCAGCTTCAAGCGCAAGTGTCGCGGAACGGTCGAGATGTACGCGGGAGTCGTTCAACCTACCGATCGGGATGCTCAACCAGCCGAGGTACTGCTCGAGCTCGCTGAGTAAACCAACGGCAGTCTTTCGAACGTTTCCCTTCGCATTTTTCGCTAGTTCTCTGACGGTGGCTCGCTGAGCGAGAACGTTGGGCAGGACCGTGGACGCGCTGGTGAAGTCTTCGAGTTGCCGCAAGTGCGCCAGTGCATCAGCGACCGCAGTCAACGCCCTGGCGTCCGTGTGCAGGCGTCCCGAGACGGCAGCGGAGACCCGTTCGGCGTCATCGCTGGGAGCAAATCCAAGTTCAGCTTCTGTTGCGCCCAACAGTTCGCACAGTGCCCTGCGCACGTCTGCGCGCGGGCATTTGATCACCCCGCGTTCAAGCTTTCCCAGTGCGTTCCCGTCGAAGGGTGAATACCTGCGTTTCGGATCGTGCTCAGTGATCCACTGTGCAACGAGAGACGCGAGTTCATCCCTGCCCATTTCCCCGGCACGAAGGCGTGACGGGGTACGTCGTCGCGCCGCCCGCAGACACTCGTTCACCTGCTCATTGTATGTCTTCCCCATCTTCCCCTCGATCTTCCCTGCCCGGTGCGTGAGCGCGCGGCCACGCTGGGCGCACAGCCGATAGACAGGGAGGTGACCAGGGCTTATGAGTTGGCGACGCGACATGCACGGAGGCATCGAAGACCCGGACGGCAACGGTCCGGTCGAAGACGATGAGTGATCGATGGCGTTGGGTGAACAGCGGCGGAGGCGTGTCGCATCTACTCGATACGCCCCTACCGGCCGACGGAGTGTTCGTGGAATTTCTGTGCGGGGCCATCTGGAAAGCCAGTCGCAAGCGCTACAACAAGGTCTTGTACCACTGCTCCGGTTGTGCCGAACTTTCCGAAGGGATGAGCGGCGATGGCTAAATCGCCTCCTGAAGAGTTCGAGGATCGCATACAGATCAGGATCGCTCGGTTGAAGTACCACCCGGACAGGAAGGTTCGCAATCAAGCTCGGGCGTGGCTGCGCGAGCATGGGCTGGATCATCTGATACCCGACGTGAAATTCCCTCGGCAGAAGCCGGCGGGATCTTCGGTGTAGCGGCGGCCGTTGGGTGCGGTGACGGTGAGAACGCCGGTTTGACTATCGGTGGTGAAGGTCCATCCGGGTTCGTCGCGCAGTTTGTGGTGCACCCGGCACAACGACCGGAGGTTGATCTTGTCGGTGCCGCCGCCGTCTTTCCATGCCTGCGCGTGGTCGAGGTCGGTGTACTGGGCTGGCCGGTTGCACCCCGGCATGCTGCACGTCCGATGGGCGGCTTGGAGATACTTTCGCATGCGCTTCGAGGGCCGGTAATTCTTCCGGCCGAGGGCGACGGGCAATTTTGTCATCGGTTCGGTGATGATGCGGTTCCACACCGAGTTGGCGTCGAACGCGATCTCGCGGGCCAGCTCGGGGGAGATTTCGCCATACCCGGTCAGTTCGGCCGGGTTGTCGCGCAGGCCCATGAGTGTCGGCAGGTCGATGTGTACGAAGATCTGCGCTTTCGGCTTGCCCGCGCACCCGCCACCCAGGCACCGCTCGACCAACGAGTCCAGGCGCAACTGATCCATGGTGCAATACCAGTAACTTAGGCGACGTTGATGCGCAATGTGATGGTCGGTGCCGCGGCGATGTACCCCTTGGGTGAGTCTCGCCGCCTGGACGGGTAACG
>NZ_BAAANN010000035.1:0-54565 GCF_039529815.1 Amycolatopsis minnesotensis
CGGTGACATCCTCGACAACATCCCGCTCCCGCAGCACAAAGCCGGACTTCAGATCGCCACCCCGGAAGACCTCACGAATACGCACGAAATCGTCATCGAGATGTGAAACGCGGCGAAGAAGCGCCTGCGATTCCTCCGACAAAAGACTCCGGCCCGCGGCCAGCAACGCCTCCTTCACACCATCCTGCACCGCCTCCTCCACCGCCAGCCGACGCCGCTCACCCGGCCCACCCCAGCCGACAACAAAAACGTCCAGAATCCGCCTCGCCCCCTCACCACCCGCCAGCCACCGACCAGCGAACCCCGCCACCCGCAACACCACACGCGCCCGACCCACCACCGACAGCTCGCCCGAAGCAGGATCGGCGAACTCACCCCGCAACGGCTCATGCGAGTTCCGATAGAACTCAGCGGTCCGCGCCGACGACTCGCTCATCGTTATCGTGAACTTGCCATCAGACACACACTCTGCACGAGAGAAGATCCAAGTCAACTCGAGATCATCCGCTGCCTTCCGAATATTCCGCACCGCCACCGCATTCTCGACCTCCTGCCGAACCTGGTGCGCCCGCCTGGCAAGCCGCATCGCGTCCCCAAACCGCCCCTCCCCCTTAAGGTCCTCCACCCGCTGATCAAGACCCTCCACCCCACTCAACTTGTCCGCGAGCTCCTCCAACTCGACCGCCTCCGCAACCCTGCCCCCCTCCCGCAACCGCGCCGCCGCTGCAACACACACTCTCATCGGCTCCCTAAATGAGGCAAAAATGGCATCCTTCAAAGCACTTTTAACTCGACCCCGACTCCGCTCATCCCAGCGATTGCTCAGGTGATCAAAGGCGACCCGAATCACAATATCCGGATACTCCACGCCCACGCTCCCACCAACAGCGTGATCGGCGACGACAACGCGGATTGCCACCTCTTCCCCGAAATTCTTCAGCGCCTCGTTATTATCAACGTCTTGCCATTCCTCAACATCATCTCGCCATAACCTCAAAACACCATCACTCCCAAAACTGAAATCACCAGTGACAGTCAGCGCCGCACCCCCTTGAACGTCGTCGTTCCGCGCAGCCGTCGCCCCGATTTCCACTCTTTTTTCCAGATCGACAATCTTGAGGTAAAGAAATCTGTTAACTTCGTCATATATTCTTGTCCTGAATTTCACATGGTTCTGGATCACCTGCTGGACAGTCAACGTCGAGTCCGAGGGCAACGCTGCACGGATCGCGTTTTTCACCAGTGCTGCCACCTCAATGACACGCACGAACGCCTTTTCGGAAGCATGGCCCTCAAGCCAGAGAACGGGCCGCCGCCTCTCGCCGGCCTGATCGATGCGCCGCAACAACACCTCCACCGCCTCAGCAACACGCCTCGCCGCCGAAAACGACAAGCCGCCCCGATCGAAGTAGCCCAGGTACACGCCCGCACCAGTAAGAACACTCTCCACATCACCACTGGCCGAATAAGGAGAACCATAACGATAAAACGAGATACGAGACTTACTATTCCCCCCGGCCGCAGCGACAGTGGTGTCGATCCACAGTGCGAGCTTACCCGTGTCAACACTCCACTGCCCCGTGAAATCATCACGCACCAACCCCGCATGCCCACCAATCTTCTCCGCAAGAACCGACAACAACCGCTGACGAACACGCGACTCCACCTCAGCCCGCCCCTCGGCCTTTACCGTATTCAACCGCGCGACAATCAGGAATTCCGACAGAACGCGACCACCCCGCACCAACGGCACCAGCTCATCCACCGCCAAACCCACAAACCTTCCCAACTCCTCCTCAGCACCCGCCGACCACTCCAACCGGCCCCCCGAAAACGAAACATCCGCCCGCCACATGGCCACCGCCATCGGCTCACTACCCGGAACCCCCACCAACCGCCCATCAACCTCTACGTCGATCTCGGGAAGCGGTTCGATCTCTGCGGGCTGTTGCCCGGCGCTCGCCCGAGCGGAGCCAGCACCCCCCGGAGCGACACTCCGAGCCGGCGAAGCACCGCTGGCTCGGGCACCGCCCGAACCGAGGGGCACCGCAGGGCGCTTGCGCTGCGCCGTAACACTTTCTGCACCCATAGGCGCTTGGCGCTTGCGCCCCGCCGCGCCACGCCTCGATCCGACGTCGGGTTGGCCTGCCTTGATGCCGGTGACTTCTGAAGGATCGTCCGTGTCCCGCTCGGGTGGTGTGCTGTCGGGGAGTGTTTTGGCGGTGGGCATGAACCACACCCGCAGCCCGTGATCGGCGGGCGGATCGAATTCAAGACCGTTCTCACCGCTGATGAAGCGGGCCATGCCGTCGTCGGGACTGACGTGCGCGTTGAACAGATCGGTGGGCCCGTTTTTCTTTTCTTGGACGAGGACGAAGCCGTGTGCGTGCGGCCCTTGTTCTTTCAGTTGCGTCCGGATGGTGTCGAATCCGGTTTCCCTGAACCGGGACCGGAACATCCTCTTCAGCTCGGTCACCGGCTGGGGTGCGCTCGGTTCCGCCCGGTGCAGTACCCCACTCACCAGGGTCCGGAACGTCGCCAACGCCGCCAGCACACAGTTCGTCCGGAACCCCTCATCCGGGCTCTGCTCGTAATTTTCCCTGTTCACCCCATCAATAACCGCGTAATGCCCGGTCAGCGGAGTCCCCGAACGCACCAGGACCTGGGGCGGCGCCCCCGCCTTCACACCGTCCATCTCCGACACATCAGAGTCCGAACCCCCACCGACACTCGCAGCATCCTCTTGCCCCGACTGCTCGCCCTGGTCGGAAGCGAACAGCGCCGGATCAAGCAGGTTCAGAGCGAAACCGTCCAGGTCCTCGACAGCGAGACCAGTGGATTCCACATCCTGCTGGTCCATGGGGCCAGACTCGAAGCCAAACTGCTCATCCCGCCACGTGTCGTCGTCGAAGTTCGTCCAGTCCGGGATCTGGTCCCCAGCCGTCCAGTCGACGACCGGCCCCTGCACGTCGTCCTCTGGAAGGTTCAGGACATCGGCCAGCTCCATCCCGGGACCGGTGTGCTCCCCCTCAGACACCACCGACATATCCGATGGCTCCGCGGGCTCACCCGGCATCGCCCGCCAGTCGAACTCCTCCTCCGACCCCAGGTCCATCTCGTCCAACTGGGCGAACACATCCTCGCCGACGGGCGGCTCGACAGCCCCGGCGAGCGGGGAGTCGATCACCTCCTCGGCAACATCCCGCTCCCGCAGCTCAAAGCCGGACTTCAGATCGCCACTGCCCCGGGTGACCTCACGGATGCGCACGAAATCGTCATCGCGATTCGAGACGCGACGAAGAAGCGCCTGCGATTCCTCCGACAGAAGACTCCGGCCCGCGGACCGAAGCGCCTCCCGCACACCATCCTGCACCGCCTCCTCCACCGCCAGCCGACGCCGCTCACCCGGCCCACCCCAGCCGACAACAAAAACGTCCAGAATCCGCCTCGCCCCCTCACCACCCGCCAGCCACCGACCAGCGAACCCCGCCATCCGCAACACCACACGCGCCCGACCCACCACCGACAGCTCGCCCGAAGCAGGATCGGCGAACTCACCCCGCAACGGCTCACGCGAGTTCCGATAAAACTCAGCGGTCCGCGCCGACGACTCGCTCATCGTTATCGTGAACTTGCCATCAGACACACACTCTGCACAAGAGAAGATCCAAGTCAACTCGAGATCATCCGCTGCCTTCCGAATATTCCGCACCGCCACCGCATTCTCGGCCTCCTGCCGAACCCGGTGCGCCCGCCTGGCAAGCCGCATCGCGTCCCCAAACCGCCCCTCCCCCTTAAGGTCCTCCACCCGCTGATCAAGACCCTCCACCCCACTCAACTTGTCCGCGAGCTCCTCCAACTCGACCGCCTCCGCAACCCTGTCCCCCTCCCGCAACCACACCGCCGCCGCCGCAAGCACCTCCACCGGCTCCCTGAACGAAGCGAAAATGGCGTCTTTCAAGACACTCTTCACATGATCCTGAACGCGCTTGTCCTGATAACGATTCCTGTCTTCAAAAACGACCCGCACAGCAACATCCGGATACTCCATCCCCATACTCCCACCCACGGGAACACCCGAACCGGCAATCCGAATCGCCAACCTTTTCCCAAAGTTCTTCACTGCCTCGTCATTATCGAAGTCTTGCCACTTCTGGCTATCATCATCCCAAGACCTGAAAACACCATCCATACCCCACCCGAAATCAGCGTCGACAGCCAGCTTCACACCCCAGTCAACACCGGTATCCAGCACAGCCTCCGCCTCACCCGGCACCCCATTACCAGAATCGATAACCTTGAGATAAAGGAACCTAGTGCTCCCGCCAGAGGTTTTGGTTCCGAATTTCACGTGGTGTCGGATCACTTGCTCCACCGTGAGTCCAGAGCCCGTAGGCAGCGCCGCACGGATCGCCTCGTTGACCAATTTCGCCACCTCATCAACACGCACAGCCACAGCGCTAGTAACGTGGGCCTCGAGCCAGAGAACAGGCTTTCGCCCTTCACCAGCCTCACCGATGCGCCGCAACAACACCCCCACCGCATCACGAACACGCCTCGCCACCGAAGGCAACAACCCACCTCGATCGAGGTAGCCCAGATACACACCCGCACCGGCAAGAACCCCAGCCACATCCCCCGCCACATACGGAGAACCATAACGATAAAACGAAATACTATTTTTAGTTTTGCCATTGATGGCCGCCAGAGTTGTGTCGATCCACAACGGGAGCTTATCCGTATCGACCTGCCACTTCTTTTTCGCGGTATCGTAAATCAGCCCATCGTGCTCGCGTAGCCGCCCCGCGAGAGCCGACAACAGCCGCTGGCCAAAACTACTATCCAGCTCAGTTCGATACTCGGGTGACAAATGATTCAGTCGTGCGTGAATCCGGAATTCCGGCAGAGCACGACCACTCTGCACCAACGGAACCAACTCGTCCACCACACCATCCACAAACGCCCCCAGCTCCTTCTCAGCGTAATCTGACCACTTCAACCGGCCATCCGAAGCCGACACAACCGCTCGCCACTCAGCCGCCGCCACCGGACCCCCACCCGGCTTCGCCAGCAACGGCCCGTCAACCTCCACATCAATCACAGGAAGCGGGTAGACTTCCGTGGACTGCCGCCCAGAAATGTCGATCGGCGACCTACTGGAATCGACAATCTTCAGGTAAAGGAACCTACGGACGTCTTGCTCGATCCTGGTTCCGAATTTCACGTGGTCCCGGATCACCTGCTCCACCGTGAGTCCGGAGCCCGCAGGCAGCGCCGCGCGGATCGTCTTGTTGACCATCTCGGTCACGCCATCGACATTCAGGGCCGACTCTTGGCGAGCATGGCCTTCAATCTGCAGGAAAAGGCGCCGCCCACCGTCGACCGCAGCGTCCTCCACCAACTTGAGCAGCTGATCCAGCGCTTCTCCGACCCGCCTGTGCGCCGACGGCACCAACCCACTCCCCTCAGAGTAGTCCAGGTACACACCCTCACCGGTGAGAACCTGCGCCAGCTTGTCATCCGACGAAATCGTCCCATCCATCGAATACGGCGAATCATAACAATAAAAGGAAACATAGTTCCGCGCGCCAGATTTTTTGCTCGTTCCGCTGGTGAATTCGATCAACAGCGGAAGCTTGCGCGTGTCGACCCTCCACTCCCCCTCGGACTCATCGTAAATCAGCCCCCCATGGTCGCCAAGCCGCTCCACGAGAGCCGATAACAACCTCTGACGAACACGACCCATCACCTCATCTCGATACTTGAACCCAGCCGCGTTCGCACCGAAATGGATCCGAAACTCCGGTAGATGCCGCCACCCAGCCCGCACCAACGACTCAACAACATCCACCGCTTTCTCCACGCACGCATCCAACTCCGCCTCGACATCGCCCCCCTGCCACTCAAGCCGACCATGGGATAACGAAAGATGCGCCTTCCACTGCGACCTTACGAGAGCCGCGACACCAAACCTCCTCGGCAACTGGCCATCAATCCTGGGAAGCTCGTGCATTACCGGATCGCCAACCAGGGATACAACCTTGAGATAAAGAAATCTAGATAGTTTTCGGTCTATCTTGGTTCCGAATTTGACGTAGCGCTTGACAGCCTCACTCGGTGACAAATCAACGCCCGCGACCCGCAACGCCTCACCGAAGCTCTTGTGGACCAACTCGGTTAGCTCATCGACGTGCAGGTACGACTCTTGGTTAGCATGGCCTTCAATTTGCAGGAAAGGCTGCCGCCCACTGTCGGCCACACCATCCTTCACCAACTTGAGTAGTTGATCCAGCGCTTCCCTGACACGCCTGTGCGCCGACGGCACCAACCCACCCTGGTCATGGTAGGCCAGGTACACGCCCTCACCGGTGAGAACCTGCCCCATCTTGTCATCCGACGAACTCGCCACATCCAGCGAATACGGCGAATCATAACGATAAAAGGAAACATAATTCCGCGCACCAGATCTTCTGCTCATTACGTCGGTGGAGTCGATCCACAGCGGAAGCTTACCCGTGTCAACACTCCATTCATCCGCGGACTCATCGCGAATCAACCCCTCATGCCCACCAAGCCGATCCGCAAGAACCGACAACAACCTCTGCCGAACACCCCCCACCACCTCATCCCGATACTTGAACTCAGCATTGCCCGCATGGAAATAGATCCGAAAATCCGGTAGATGCCGCCACCCAGCCCGCACCAACGACTCAACAACATCCACCGCTTTCACCACGAACTCCTCCAACTCCCCACTCCTGCCATCCATCCAGGAAACCCGACCCTCAGAAATCGAAAAGTCCGCCTCCGCCTTTTTCACACTTGACTTTACGATGCTCCACACCGCAGGCCTCCCCAGCAAAGGACCATCAATCCTGGGCAGCTTTTGAACCACCAGCTCCGCGGCCGAGGAGACAACTTTGAGGCGAAGAAATCTTTCGATCGAAGCCTGAGGCTTGATCCCAAATTTGATGTAGCGGCCGATCGCCTGACTCAATGGCAAATCAATTCCCGCAGCCCGCAACGCCTCGCTGAACACCTTTGCGATCAACTCGGCCACCTTGTCGACATGCAGGGACGATTTTTGCTGAGCACGTCCTTCAATCCACAGGAAAGGCTGCCTTCCGCCGTCGGCCGCACCATCCTTCACCAACTTGAGCAGTTGATCCAGCGCTTCCCTGACACGCCTGTGCGCCGACGGCATTAGCCCACCCCTGTCACGGTAGGCCAGGTACACGCCCTCGCCGGTGAGAACCTGCCCCATCTTGTCATCCGACGAACTCGCCACATCCAGCGAATACGGCGAATCATAACGATAAAAGGAAACATAATTCCGCGCACCAGATCTTCTGCTCATTACGTCGGTGGAGTCGATCCACAGCGGAAGCTTACCCGTGTCAACACTCCACTCATCCGCGGACTCATCGCGAATCAACCCCTCATGCCCACCAAGCCGATCCGCAAGAACCGACAACAACCTCTGCCGAACACCCCCCACCACCTCATCCCAATGCTTGAACCCAGCCTTGCTCGCAACGAAATGAATCCGAAACTCCGGCAGATGCTGCCACCCAGCCCGCACCAACGACTCAACAACATCCACCGCCTTCTCCACAAACTCGCCCAACTTCGTCTCCGCATCGCCTCCCCACCGCTCAAGCCGACCGTGGGAAAACGAAAAATTCGCCTCCCACACCTTTTCATTATCTTTTTTCTGCGACCTCACGAAGGCCAACACATCAGTCTTTCCCAGCCACGGCCCGTCATCCCCCGCAGCAAACTCCGGAAGCCCGTACACCTCTGTGTGCTGCTGCGCCGTGCCTAGCGTGACGAAGCCGTCAGCCCTCGAAGCGTCGCTGTCTTGGGGACTACCCGTGCCGCGGGATGTGGTCGGGCGCTTGCGCTGTTCCGCACCGCCGTCGGTACTGGTCGACGCGGCCGGGCGCTTACGCCTCGCCGCGCCACGTCCCGACCCGACAGCGATGCCTTCCACCTCCGAAGGCTCGTCCGTATCCCGCTCCGGAAGCACCTCGCCCACGTCGGCCGTCCGCATGAACCAGATCAGCACGTCCTCACCGGTGGGCAGGTCCGAGTACCGGCCGGACTGACCATCGAGGAAGTACGCCTGCCTATCCGCCGGATCCACGTGCGCGGTGAACGCGTGCGCGACCGCGTCACCTCGCCGCACCAGAACCACACCGTGCGCGTTCGGACCCGCGGCCTCCAGCTCCGCACGAATCTGCTCATAACCGTCCGCCTGCCTGAACCGCGATCGGAACCACCGCTCCAGCACCGTCGCGTCCTGAACACCGGTCAGCTCGGCGATGTGGATCGCGCCATCCGCCAAGCTCTCGAACATAGCGATCACCACGGCCACGCAGTTGTCCAGCGGACGCCCGGCCAGAGCCGCCCGCGGGAAGATCCGCCTGCCGAACCGGGTCAGCTTCGCGACCAGCTTCCGGAACCCTCGCGGCGATTCGCCCACGGCGGCACGCTCGGCATAGGCCGGGTTGACCCCGCCCAGCCGGGCGTAGCCCCCGCGCAGCTTCATACTGGGCTGGACCTCGTCATCGATCCGCACCCGACCCGCCGACAACCGATCCCCGCGCACACCCTCGTCGTCTTCCGCGATCGTCTCGGGCGGGCCGCGCAGCTTCGCCTGAGCCGCGATCAACTCGTCGTACTTGTCCTCATGCGACACGCGGAATTCGGCCAGCCCGGTCTCGGCGAGGATCCAGCGCGTTTCACCGGGCAGTTCGACGCCCGGGACGAGCGTGCCGTCGCGCACTCCGGCGAGCACGGCATCCCGCGCGTCGGCTTCCCGCTTCTCCGCACGCAGCAGGTTCGGCTGCCTCAGTTCGACCCGCCGGCGCCGCTCCGCCTGGTCCTCGATCGCCGCGGCCAGCTCGTCCGCCCGCTGAGCACGCTGGTTCTCGCTCGCCGTGGTGGCCTCGCCGCGTAGCCGCTCGAACTCCTCCTTCAACCGCCGGACCAGATCACCGGCCTCGCCCGTGGTCTCGATCCGGTCCGCGACGATGTCGACCATGTCCTTCAGCAGGCGCTCTTCGGCTTCGTCACGCGCCTGGGCGAGGAAGTCCGCACCGAACAGCTTCCGCGCCTGCGTCCGCGCCGTCCGGAACGCGTGCCAGCTATCCGCGCCCAGCCGTTCCAGGCGCGAGCGCGCCTCGGTGAACAGGTGATCGCCGCCGTCGTGCTGGTCGTAGAACAGCATCATCGACAAGGCATCGTGGAAGGCTCCGCTGTCGAGCCGCTCCCGGTACCGCTCGCGCAGAATGGCCGCGAGCCGCGCGGCCGGACTCTCGTTTTCCGAGTACTTCGCGGCCATCGCGTCCCGCGCGAGCTGGTGGGCGAGCACGTCGGTCATCGTTTCGGCCAGCCGCAGGGCCGACTGCAGCGCCTCGCCGGTGTCCGGCCGCGGCAGGTCGGTCAGGTTCAGCAACCGCCGCGCCCTATCCCGCCACTCATCGGGGGCGACGGCCTTCGCGGCGGCGGAACCCACGGCCCGGTCCCAGCCCCCGGCACCGACGTGCTCCCGGACGCTCGCGATGGCCTCCGCCGGGAGGGCCGGTTCGGCGGTCATCCGCTCGCGGAGTTCGTCCACCCGGCGCTCCGCCTCGACGAGCCGTGCGTACAGCCGGTCGTACTCGGCACGGTGTTCGTTCGCGAGTTCTTCGGCGCGGTGCCATTCGGTCGACCGTGCCTCCGCGCTCGCGCCCGACCGCACCCGCTCGGAGACGTCGGCGAGCACGCGCCGCTTCGCCTCGGACTCGGACAGTTCCCTGGCCGCCAGCCGTCGCGAACTCACCTCGAACTCGGCACGCAGCCGCCGCACTTCGTCCAATTGCGCGCGACGCCCGGGATCATGCCCCTCCAGCGGCGTCTTCTCGACGAGGTCCCGCTCGATACCGAGTTTGACCAGTTGCCGATTGGCCCGGCGGATCCGGGCGGTGACCGCGCGACGTTCGGCGCGAAGCCTCGGTTCGCCGAACTGTGCGAGCGCTTCACCCCTGGTCACGCCACCGCGCTCGACCAGGAGCTCCGCCGCGCGCCCAGCCGCCTCGACCCGCTGTTCGATCCGGTCGGCTTCCGTCGTCAGCTTCTCGATCTCGCCGGTCGTCCGATCGATCGCGGCGTACACGCCGTCTTCCCGGTCCCGCTCGTACTGCTTGACGGTTTCCAAGGCGTGCTTCCGCAACGCCTCGTGGTAAGCCTGAACCGCCTCGTGTTCCGTCTTCTTGGCCGTGGACCAAGCTTCGAGCGCTTCCTCGAACGCCTCGGTCTTGCGTGCACGCTCGGCCCTGGCCTCGGTCTGGACGTTCCGTGTCCGGCGAGCCCGCACGATGGCCTCGCGTGCCATGCTCGCCGCCGCTCTGGCTTCCCGCGTCCCGGCGACCACCGCGCCGCGCGCTTTCCTGGCCTTCAGCTCGGTCTTCCGCGCTCGCAGCGCCTTCGCGTTGGCCCCGCGCTCTGCCTCCTGGGCCGCCTCCATCGCCTTCCCCGCGTCGCGCAGTGCCTCTTCGGCGCCGGTGCGCGATTCGATCGCGGCGGTCCACTTCTCGTTCTTGTCGTGCAGGTCCTTCGCCGCGTCCTTGAGGGAATCGGGCAGCCGCTGCCCGGTCAGCTCCTCCGCGACGTCGTTGCGGATCCGGACGCGCGCCGCGTCCGTGACGGTCGGCAGCCGCCACACGTCGACCTTTTCGGGCCGGGGGTTCCTGGCACCGTCCGTCTTCGCCGCGACCAGCGCCCAGCCGATGTCCACGTGCCTGGCCTGGGAGAGCTTTTCCCTCTTTCCCACCGTTTCCTTCGACATCGGCGCCTTCGACCGGTCGTCCCGCCGGACGCCGTACTGGACGAGCGTCGACGCTTCCGGCGCCTGGATCGCCTTGTTGTCGTTGACGGTGTTGACGATGTCGCTGCCGAAGTAGTGCCTGCCTTCGGCACGGCTGTCGGCACCCTCCGGGTGCAGGGTCCCGCCGTAGGCGTTGAACCCGGGCCGGTTCTGCTCGTGCCTGTTCCCGGTCGCCACCTCGGACTCGGCCTTGTCCTTGATCTTGGTGGTCCGGCTGACCTCGATCTGCGCCAGGTTCGCGAACCTGCTGCCGAACATGCGCGTGTGCAGTTCGAGGTGCATACCGGGGATCTCGATCGGGATACCGGCGTCCGAACTCGCTTTCAGCAACGGCGCGAGCCTCAACGGGCTGAAACCCCAGTCGATCGCCCGTCGCACGTTCGAAGTGATCGCCTTCTCGCCCCAGAGGGACGTCAGCATCTCGATCGCCGACTGCTTCAGCTCGTTCACGTCGGCGAACAGGCTCTCGGTCCACGAACCGCCGTCCGGCAGCGACAGCACCGGGCCACTGCTTTCGTTCGCCCGGCGCCATTCGTCCAGTCGCGCACGGTTCCAGCCGTGATTCACGACGGTCTTGCCGCGTTCGTCGGCCTGCCCGAGACGATCCTGTTTGGGCGCCGGGTCGGACGTCGTGGGATGGTGCTTGATCGACACCCGGCGCACATCCCTGATCGAGGCGTATTCCTCGCCGTGCCGGAGGATCCGGAGCCGCTGGTCGAACCGTCCGGTGTAGACGGCCATCGCGCTGGACGCCTTCGCGCTCTCGAGGTGTTCCTCGACCAAGGGATATGCCTTCTTCCTCGCCCGGTTCCCGAACTGCGCCAGCGAGGCACCGCCGAACCCGAACGCGCCGATGCGGGGTCCGTGGCCGGTCGTGTGCGGCGGCTCACCCGGTTCGTGCGCGTCCTGCTCGGTGAACCGCGCGCCCCATCGCGTGGCCAGGAACAGGTTCAGCAACGTCCGGAGCACCCCCCGGGTGGTCTTGTGCTCCGGCGACGCCTGGCGCTCGATCTTGCTCGGCCCGTGGTGCTCGATGCGATCGAAGGCGACCCCGGACAGCTCACCCGTCACCACGACGTCGTAGGTTTCACCGCTCAGCCAGTCCGTGAGCCGGATCGGCTTGTGGTCACCGCCGTTGAGTACGTTCGTGCTCGACTGGTTCAGCGCGGACAACAGGCGGGTGACCGTGATCTGGTTCTGATTCCCCCGCACCATGGGATGCGGCGGGAGCAGCCGGTGCGCCTTCTCCGTGCCGAGCGTGGCCTCCAGTTGCCTGCGCAGCAGGATGATGACGTTCGCGTCGATGCGGTCCGCGATCCAGCCGTAGCCGATCGACGGCCGGGCCGCGCCGCCGTCCGCCAGGGAAGCCGGTGTCGGCAGGGTCAGCCGCGGTTCCTCGTGGTCCACCGTTCCGAGCAGCGCGTCGAAGTCGGAGCCGGTGGCCAGAGCCCACTTTTCCGGCCCGGTTCGGGCGGCTTCCCGCTGTTCCTCGGTCAGCAACGCGGATAGCTGCCGCCGGGTCAGTTCCACCTCCGCCTGTGCGATGAGGCGGCCCGCGACCCTGGTCAGCTTGGGCCGGGTCAAGCCGAAGGTCCAGGGCCTGGTGTGCTCGCGCTGCGGAGTGCCGAGCACTTCGACCTCGATGCTCGCGGAGTACACCGGCTCGACCGGTCCGGCGGCCGACACCATCTCGCCGGCCTTCGAGCCGAGTGCCGCCGACCTGCTGCCGCCGAACGTGAACGGGGAGACCGCGGCGACCACGGAGCCGAAGAACCCCGCTTGTGTGCTCGCCGGTGTCCCGTCGGCGTCGCCGAGTACCGAGGCGCCCTTCCCGCTCGGCGCGAACACGAGCGTGGCCTGCAGCGGCCGGTAGACGTTGCCCCACTTCTTCTCCGCCTTGACCCCGCCGCCGCGCTCCCGCTCCACGGTGAGCTGCTCGAACTCCGTCGGCACGGCACTCCAGCGCAGCACCTTCGTCGGCCGGTACGACAACTCGGCGGAGAACTCCTGGATACCCTGGCGGCGCTTGTGCGCCGCGCCGGTGACCGTCATGACCCTGGAGAACAGGTGCGGGTCGTTCTCCAGGCTGCTCCGGGAGAGCTGGCCGGTCACGATCTGCCGTATCCGTCCCATCTCGAAACGCACGATCGGATCGTTCTCGCTCAACCGCTCGAACAGGTCCAGCACCATGGCCCGCACCTGCTCGTCACCGGAGAACCTGGTGATCCGCACCAGGTCGAGATCGTGCCCGGCACCCGGTTTCAGCGCGGCAGGCGCGACGTCGAGTATTTCGTGGCTCCCCGCGAAGGGTTCCTCGTGTTCCGGTCGCTCGCGGCCGGCACGATGCGCGGGCACGAGGAAACGCACCGGGGCTGTCTTGGTCAGCAGGCTCCGCTCCATGTCCGCGGTCATGTCCCGCCAGACCGGGACGCCTCTCCCCGGCAGGCCGGGGAGTGCCTTGCGGAAACCGGCGTTCCGCTTCCGTGCGGCGAGCACATCGATCGAGAAGGTGTTGTCCTGCTCGAACAGGCGCAGGTCCTGCTTGCCGAGCTTGCCGTCCTTCCGCAGGAACGCGGCCAGCCCGTGATCGACGTTGACACCCGACTCCCGGGAGAATTCCAGCGACCTGCCGAACTTGTACTCCCAGGTGGGACCGAAGAGCAGGTACACCGGCACGATTCCCCAGCTCGAATAGACCCTGGCCTGGAAACCGAGCAGGAAGCCGGTATCCGTGCCGGTGCGCTGCACGGACTTCTCGCCGTCCTTGATCCGCAGCACGCGGTTGATCTCCTCGGCGGTGACCAGCGGCCCGTCGCGCACTTCTCCGGATTCGCGGCCGACCACCACCTGGTACTGGTAAACGTGCAAGAGGCCCCGATGCGTGATCGAGAAGCGGTATTCGCCGGACGAGAAGAGTTCGCGCAACAGCTCGTCCGGGTCCAGCCGCTGCCCCAGTTCGTCGTTGTTGGCGGTCAGGCTCTTCGAGCGCGGGGACAAGCCCCCCTTGAACGACGGATCGTCGAACTGGCGGAGGAAACGCTTCCGGCCCAGATACCACGGACGCCGGAGCGGTATCTGGCGCATCAGGGGCATCACCGTGTCGTAGAACCACTCGGCGGTGTCCGCCTCCGGGAAGTACACCCCGCGGTCGGCGACGGGGCCCGACCACCTTTCCGAGTGCGCGAAGAACTCCCGCTGGTCTCCCCTCCTGAACTCGAAAACCGGTGGGGCGAGTTCGGTGCCGGCGCCGTCGTGCTGATTCGCCTGCTGCCGCAGGCGACCGGTGACCGCGCCCCGCAGGGTCCGCCAATCCCGGCCGAGCACCCGCACCTGCATCTTGTAGGCGACCGAATAGGGGCGAGTGGGTCCGGTGGTCTCCAGCTTGTCCTTCACCGCGACCGAACGGGACAGCTTGCTCGAATGCTGGCTCGCGTGCTCCACGCCGACCACAGTTCCGCCGACCACCGTGAGCGCTCCGGCGTCACCGCCGACACCCGCGGTGATCTTGAGCCCCTTCCGGTATTCGACGCCTGACTCGTCCACCGTCTCGGCGTGCGACCGCGCCGCCTCGGTGATCTGTACCGACGACTCGGGCGCGACCACGTAGTACACCGGCACGAGACGCATTTCGAGCACGGTCACGTGCGTGAAGACCTCGACCCCGCCGTGGTTGGTGCCCCGGTACAGCTCCGGCGTGCGCCGCCCGCCCTGGTGCGCCGCGGGCTCCGAGGTCGTCATGGCCATTTCGGAGAAGTGCGCGCGCATCTCGTCCCGGCTGAGGAACTGGTGGAGGAACTGCCTGCCGTGCGACAGCCTCCCCAGCGCCTTGTCCAGCTTTCCACCGAACTCCTGGGACAGCAGCGCGGCGATCTGGTCGAAGAAGTCCGGACCGTCTTCTGGGGCGTGGAGGATCACGTCACGAACGACCGGCTTGGCTGGCAGGGACATCCCGGGCTCCAGCCGGTGCACGCCCGCCGCCGCCAGTGCGGCGCGACCTCGCTGGGCTACCTGGTCGATCCTGCCGCCGTGCGCGTGTTCGAGCGCCAGCGGGGCCGGATCCGGCTCGATCGGCTCCAGCGAGGTCTTGAGGTTCACTTCCCCGAGTTCGGTGACGCGGCCCTTCTCGTCGGTTTCCGGCGAGAGGAGCGCCCTGCCCTCGGCGTCGGTGAGGAAGAACTCGTACCGGACCGGCACCTGGATGAGATGGCCCTTGCCCCCCTTGGCGACGCGGCTGTTGCCGTGCTCGTCGACGGACTTCGTGACCAGTTCCCGATCCGGTTCCACCCCGCCCTTGGGCTGGATCGTGAACACGGCGCCGGGCAGCGACGCCGAGGTGAACGTCGGCGCGAACGTGTTGTCGTGCCAGGTGGCGTGTTCCGACTCGAACTTCCGCTTGCCCTTGGCGACCGCCGTCATGACGTCCCGGGAACCCGGCCCGAGCAACTTCATGTCCGGGTGGTCGAAATCGAAGTACATCCGCGACTTCAGGAGGTACTTGCCACCGCTCGTGGTGGTGAGGAGCCGCTCCTTCCAGTCACCGACGAGGGGGCCGGGGTTGGTGATGATCTGCCGCTCCAGTTCGGCCAGCCGCTTCCACTCCACCGCGGGAAGGATCCGTCCCAGCGCGCGTGCGACCGACACCTGCCCGACCGCCGAACCTTCCTCGGTGTGGCTTCGGCGGTGGTTCGTGCTGATGATCTCGCCCCCGGCGAGCGAACGGCTTTCCCGCAATTCCTCGGGCAACCGCGAGAGAACGTCTTCGGTCGTCAGTTCTGTTTCAGCTAGCGCCGGATCCTCGTTTTCCTCAGTGGTTCCGGTGTCCTGTCGCTCGGTAATCGGTGTGGTGGTTTCCCGGGGCGCAGGTCCCGCCTCGGACTCCGTGCCGCGCGGAGGCCCACGACGAAGCGCGCCACCCCGCCCACGCGGCGCATCGTGAGGATCGCCACCGCTGTTCCCCGTCACCGCGACCGCGCCGCCCCCCGCCACGGCCCGACCGGCCGCATCCGGCACCCAGAACCCCCGCGCGGGCAACGCTGCGGCCTGGTCGGTCCCACCGCCCGAATCCCAGTCCGACGAGTCTTCGGTCAGGCCGTGCGAGACAGCCGCGGCGTTCGCCTCGGCTACCGCTTGCTCCCCATCCGGGTAAGCCACCGGGTCCGACCGGTCCGGGATGATCATCAACCCACGAACCAGCGTGCGGGACGAAAACGACGCGATGTTGAGAGACTGCGGATGCATGTCCAGGAAGAAGACCACGCCGTCGCTCCGGCGATACACGTTGACGTAGTGCGTGAATCCTTTCTGGTTGGACTCGATCCACAGCACGCCGTGCGCCTCACCCCGCAACGAGAGCATGAAATGAGCCACGCGGTCGAGATTGCTGTTTATACACCAGTTGAACCGAGAATTGAACGCTTCTTCAAGATCTTGATAGTAACGGCCCCAGTCATCGGGACTGACCGAGAAAGGAATTCCGAAAGCCATCGCATTGTACGTCGCGACCACAGCTTCCGGACAGGCCATCAGATAAGCCGGAGAATAATCAAGATGGTTCAGGATATCCGCGAAAATCGGGAACTCCTGCACAAGGTACCCGCGCCTGCCGGTCTCGGACTGGAAGCTTCCAGCCGACACCACACGGACGGCAGGGCCCCGGTGGTACGGGGAAACCCACTCGGTACCCGGCCCATCGGAGTGCGGCATTCCTCCCCTGCCCCGCACCTGCTCTGCCTCGTGCACGTCACCGTTCCCCGGTTGCCCGGTAGCTTCGGTCTTCTCCACGAGTTTCAGTTCGGCATTACCCGGGGTCCTGGTCGACCTGCCCGCGTACGTCAGCTCAGGCGGTTCGCCGGGCCTGAACTGGACCAACGGCTCGGCGCCGGGTGCGCCCAGTTGATGTTTTTCGACGATGGTGGAATAGATCTTCTTCTGGAAGTCGCCTATCGGATTCCAGTACATGTGTGCGCCGTGTTTCATACCGACCTCATGGTGGGTCAGCCACCAGATGATATCCGCGTACGCCTGTTCCGAAAAGCGCTCGCCGGTATCCGGATCCCAGGCGTCGAAGATGTCCACGTCACCAGCGTTGAATCTGAATTCTTGGTACCTGTCCTTCTCGTGCACGATACCGTCGATCACCTTGAACCTTTCGGATCGAGCATAAGAAGCCATACTCTCGGCCAGCGCGTCGAACTCCTCGAGCCGCGAATGGTATCGACGCAGAACGGCGGCACGATGATCCGGATCAAAACTGGCGAGGACCGCATCCGATGGCATTTCCGGACGGAAGTAGCCGACCAGGCCGATGCGGTCCTCCCGCGCGCCGAGGGGCACGTCGAGCGGACCGATCGTCTTCGCCTTGATCTCGAGCGGCTTGGGAAGCGCGCCCTGCTCCAACCACTTCACCGAGGCCGGGTTGGAAGGCCGGATGTCCAGCGCGATATCGAATAAGTCCACGAAATAGCGGATCCGTTCCTGGAAGGCGAGCGGAATCCCGAACTCCTTCACCAGCCGCTCCGGCGTCAACTCCCGGTCGTCGTTCACCCGGATCGACGCACGGGACGCCGGACGCGGCGAAGGCTCGCGGCTGACCGGAACGGAACGTTGGAGACCGTCCAGCAGGTCCGACGCGAAACTGCGGAATGCGCTGGGGTCCAACTGCAACGACGGCACTGCCAGACCGGAATACCCGGGGTTCACCCCGAGCAGCCGCGCGTCACCATCGCGCTCCCTGGTCCTGCCACGCTCCGGTTCCGTCAGATCCTGCCCGGCGTCACCGTCGTCTGGCTCGTCAGTGACGCGGAGCTGAGGGGCGGGATCGTGCACGAACTCGTCGTGACCGGTGCCGAAGGCCGGGGAGCCGGGCTCCGCGGCCACCGCCAACGCCTCCAGCCTGTCCTCCAGCGGCGCGTCCGGCCGGTAGCCCGACAGCCGCGTGGTCGCGAAGGGGTCCCTCCCGTCGGCCAACGCCGCAGCGACGTCCTCCAGCAACCCGGGGACCCGGTCAGCCGCCAGCACCAGCGCGGCTCCCAGCACCACATCGTCGAGCAAAGCACGTATTTTCCGCACCTGTGCGGGCGACTCCGGCAGGTCTCGCAGCCGCAGGTCCACCGCGGCCACCAGCTCGCGCACCTGGACGTCGTCGAGTACCTCCGCCAAGAAGTCGCTCGTCTGGTCGCCGGCGACCGCTTGCAACTGCGCGATCCGGGTATCCACCTCGGCCTCGTCCAAGCCTGCTGACGACTCGGCGAAGAGGTCCCGGTACCGCTCCGAGATCGTGCGCCGGTGGGTGCCGAAGCTTCTCGCGAGGCTCCTGGCGAGCTGTTCGGCCGCCGCACTGCCCTCGGTGCCGAGCCGGTGCGCGATCATCTGCTTCACCTGAAGGTCGCGCCTCATCCGGGAGTCGTCCTTCGGGGCCCACTCGTTGTGCTCGGCGAAAATATCCGAAGCGTCATCCAGCAGCGAAGCGCGTTCCGCGGCGGGCATCCGGTCCAATTTCGAAACGGCCTCCCGGACCCGCGAATTCCAGTCGTAGTTCCGCCGGACCGCCTCCGGCGTGGCGAACATCTTCCGCAGCTCCGCGAACCGCTCGCGATACCCCTTCTGGTCCGAGTAGACGAAGTGGCGGCCGTCGGGAGTACGGGCCAACTGCCCGGCCTCGTCCGTCGTGAAATAGCGGTCGAAGGTGGGCAAGCCTTGACGAGTTTCACCGGCACCGGTCTGGTAGCTGCTGTGCCTTGTGTACGAGGAAAAATCGGCTTGGTAGTACTGGTGGAAGTCGGCGAACAGCCGCTGGATGGCGGTGACGGCCTCGTCGTCGAGATGCCCCGCGGGAAGGTCGCCACGGCCGGTCAGCCGCAGTGCCGTCGCGCTGAGGAAGTCGAAGGCGTCGTCCTTGCCGAGGCGGCCGAGCAGGTAGTGACCGAACGGGTCGGCGTCGATCAGGGCGACCGCGACGTCCAGACCGTTACCGGAGAAGATGCCGCCATAGCGCCGTACCACGGCCACTCCGAGTCCGTGTTCCGGCGCCCTGTCATGCCGATGCCGTTTCCCATAACGGTTCTCGACGTCGTCGAGCTCCTTTTCGTACTCCCGCTTCTCACGTTCGGACAGCCGCGATATCGCTGTCCGGTAGAAGGCTCCCACTGCGTCGTGCTGCCGCTTGGCGTTGTCCTTCTCGATGTCGTGGAACAGGATCGCCTTGACCACGTCGTCGACCGGCAGCAGGCGTTCGGCCGACGAGCCCTCGGCCCGCACCAACTCGAGGTACTGCCCGAGCACCATCTGCGCGTGCTGGTAGTAGGTGTAACGCTCTTTCCACACCGTGATTTCGTCGAACTTGCGCCTCAGGTCGGGGATCTCGCGAAGCAGGAAGTCGATGATCTGCTTCGCGGACGCGTGCTCGTCCCGCCACAGCCGGGTGATCTCCGCACCGATCAGCTGATGCTGCTCGCGCTCTTCGGCAAGCCGTCTCCGTGACTCGGCGAACGAGGTTTTCGTGGCCTTCCCCGAGACATCGAGGTCAGCACCGAGCCGTACGAAATCGGTGGCCAGCAAATCGCCGATGGCGCCCTGCGTCGCCAGCGGCGCGACAGTGCGCTCCATGAAGTCATTGACTCGCACCGAATCCGGTCGCAGGTCCACTTCGGGAAGGTGCTCGGCAAGGAACTCCCGCAAGTGACCGAGACGATCCGCGAACGGTTCCGGGTCGTCATCGTCAAGCAAGGCAGGGTGCTCGCCGGCCGTGTCGCCCGAGCGGAACTGCTGCCACGTCGCGTAGTGCGTGCGTAGCACTCGCGTGACGTGGTTGACCCGCATCGGGTTGCCGCGGTCGAGCTCGCCGAGGGACGGCCACGGGTCCAGAGCGGAGACCAGTGCCATGGCCTCCAGCCCGGGTACGCCCAGCCTCTCCAGCAGTCCGTCCACGTGCTCGACGGCACCAGCCAAGTCACCGCGCACCAGACCGTCTCGCCCGACGCCCGCCGTGTAGGTCCGCAACGATCCCGGAACCACCTGCTCCTCCAGCCACCGCAGGCGCCCCGGCGGCACGGTGAACTGGTTCGGCCCGAGCCCCGGCCGGATGTTTCCGATCTGTCCCTGGTGCTGCTCGGGGTAGTCCTCCTCCGCTCGCGCGTCCTCGCTGATCGCGACGGCCACCTCGACCGGCACCAGATACGACCGGATCACCGGCGGTGTCGACGACCTCCAAGGCAACGCCTTCCGCAGCTCCCGGTCGGCCGCCGACCACACCTTCACCGCTTCGAGCGGCCGCCCCGCGAACACCGGCAGCGGCTTGTCCGCCGCACCTCGCAGGATGGCGACCCGTCCGGTTCCCGGCTCCTGTTGCACGTCACCGAGTTCGGCGGCCTCCGTTTCTCCCGTGCTCTCGTGCGGAGCCTGTGCTTGAGACACCACCGTGTAAAGCCGCACGTGTGGCTTGCCGTCGTGCATCTCCACCTCGAAATCGCCGCGGTGCACCGGCGGCGGAAGCGGCCCTTCTTGCGGTGCGACCGCGGAGGTGAGGTCCGGACGGTGCGGGTTGGGATACTCCACGCCGGTGACCGGACCGGTGCTCCCCTGGTTCTGGTCTCCCTTCGGTGCTTCACCCAGCGGTGGTGGAGGGCTCTTCGGGAATTCCTCGTAATGCGGGTTTTCCCGGAAGGAGATCGAGCCGTCGGGATTCCGCGAGTAGACGCCCTTGATGAACTCCCGCCTGATCCCGCCGGGGAAGACCACCTCCTGGAACGCCGGCACGGCACGCCTGCCATGCGTGGCGACGAGGTCGATTCCGCCAGGGGCGTCGATCAGGTACTGGTAGGGCTTTCCCCCGAAGAACCCCCGCACCCGGCTCGTCGACACCAGCGCGTTCCCTGAATCGGCGTCGACGTGCACGTCGTACAGGCTGCCGGTCATCGTCGTCTTCCACGGCGCCATGCCGCGCTCGAAGATCTCGTCCGGATCGCGGTCGTCCCCACGGGTCAGGAGTTCGCGGTCGACCCGCCACAGCACACCGTACGGCCCCGCGGAGTGGAGGAACGGCTTCAGCGTGCTGGGATCGACGGTGAAGATCGCGGCGGCGAAGGCGTCCAGCGGCGGTAACGTCGATACCTCCCGCCCCGGGACGTCGGCGAGGACGGACTGCTGGTGGAATTCCGCGTCCGACGATTCCTCCATCTGTCGCGTCGCGACCTGCGCATCGAAACGGCCCAACCGCGCGAAGTGGAAGTAGTACCGCTCGAACATCCGCCGCGCGGCCAGCAGCCGTCGCGCCACCGCGTCGACATCCGCCATGAGGAGGGCCGCGGCGGACAGGGCCTCCAGCCTGCGCACCTGGCCCGTCAGCCACCTGATGTCCCGTTGCAACTCCAGCCACGCCGCCCGTGCCCCGGCGTCCCCGGCCACGGTGCCGAGACCGTCACCGCCGCGGTCGCCCCGGACGTCCGGCGCCTGCACGATCAGCTCGTCAAGTGACGTTCCCAGCCAGTCCCGCTGCGCTTGCGGGCTCGCTTCCACCGGCGACGGCCTAGCGGTCCACGGCAGCTTCACGTAGTCGTAAAGTGCTTCCTTCCCCATGGTGGCGAGGCTGTTTTCGGCCTCCGCCCACTCGTACCGCGCGAGCACCTGGCGGCGCAGGCCCTCCCCACCGGGGACTCTGGCCCACACTTCCTCCGACCGGTCGCGGAGGCTGGCTCCCCGGTCGATGTACTCCTTCCACGCCTGGGCGGTTCCCGGTCGCTCCTTGCCATCCTCGCCGCGCCACGTGCCCTCTTTTTCCGGGCCTTCCGTCAGATACCGCTCCGCCGCAGAGGCGAGTACCTCGTGCTCTTCTTGTTCCCCGACGGATTCGCCGTCAACCACGCCCGCGCCGCCGATCAGCCGGGAATCGGAAGCCCGGCGTTCGGGTGCTTCGCCACTCATCGCGGTCGCGCCGGTCCAGGGCAACGGGGTGAACTGGACGATCGGGTAGTTCTCCCGCGCACCCATCCGCGCGAACTTCACGTCGAGGAAATTGATGACCCCGCGACGGTCCTTGTACACCGTGATGAAGTGCCCCTTGGCCTTTCCACCCCCGAGGAACACCATGCCCGCGGCCCCGATCGGCTGGCCGCGCATGTGCTCCGCGATCTGCGCGAACGTGGCATCGCGGAACTTCACCCCCGCGACCTCACTCGCGTAGTCCACGGGCGTGCGCTCGCCGCGACCAGCCACGTACGTGACACCGTCCATCAGCGAGAACGATCCGTGGATGTTCACCTCGAAGCAGTCGTCGCGTTCCGAGAACGGCGCGATGCCGCGCAGGTGGTGGAAGAATTCCGCGTAGTACGCCTGTTCGTCGGCTCCCGACCGGAAGCTGTTCTCGAACAGCACCGACCCGGCAGGCAGGTTCAACGCCTGCCTGAAACTGAGCGTTCCCCCCGGCTCCGGCAGCTCGTCCGGAGCGCCGATCGCCGCTCCGGCCGTGCCACGGAACTCCAGTTCGACCGCGTGCTCGTCCGGGAACTTCCCGTCCACGGCGACGTGCTCCCGGAGTTCGTCCTCCGTCAAGGGGGCCAGCCGCCGGTAGCGATCCCAGCCGTTGACGTAGACCAGGCTCGGGTACGCGGTTTCGATCGCCAGCATGGATTCGTGGAAGGTGTGGTGCCCACCCGCGAGCATGAACCCGAGAATCGCCAGCCGCACCAACGGCAGATCGAAGTCCATACCGTTTTCGTTGAGCAGCCCGGCGAAGCGGATCAGCTTGTAGGAGGTCCTGGACACACCCGTGCTGATGAGCCCGCCCGTGACCTTGGCCTCGCGCTGCTCGATGCCGCCCATCCCGATGTGTAGCTGCTTTTCCACGGGCTTCCACGTCAACCGCCCGTCGTCCAGCACGTGTTCGGCTTCCCGAGCGGAGAGAGGAGGACGGAGCGTTGCCGGATCACGATCGGTGCGCAGGAATTTCGCGCGCTCGGCGCGGATTTCGAACCTCGTGTCGTGGGAAACGCCTGCCAAAAGGGGGTCGTTCCCGTCGATGGGTTCGTTGACCCATTCGAGAAGCCCGGTGTCCCTGCGGAACCTCTTGCGATCCGCTTTGTCCAGCGGAAGCCGATCGTGCAATCCGGGGAGCTTCTCCTCGAACCAACTGGAGTCCGCCAACACGTTGAGGAAGTTCATCCGCTCGCGAATGTTGCCCGAGCGGATGAACTCTTCGTACGCACCCGGACCGGCATGCCCCATGTTGGCGGGATCGTCCCCGACGTTCTCGAAGGAATGCTCGACCATTTCCGGTGTCACCATCTTCCGTACCGCGGCAGCGAGCTTGCCCACTTCCGCGGCCACGGCCGGATGCGCGAGGAGGTAGTCGCCCAGCCTCAACTCGAACTCCCGCGACCGCACCGCGTATTCGATGCGAGCGGCGAGCCGCTCCGGTTCTGGCGATTCGGTGCGGTTCAACCCCTCCAACCGGGCGTAGTTCCCGCGCAGCGCCGTACCCGGCCCGCCCTCGTCCGCGACCCCCGCGCCACCGGTCAACGGCCCGGCCGTGCCCTGGCCGTCCTCGCCACGGTACTTCCGCTGGAGCACCCGGTTCGGCCGGACCGTGCCGGAGAGACGGCTCAGGTGCTCGATGTACTGAGCCAATGCCTCGCCTCGGCGGTGTTGTGCCTCGGCGGCCGCGAGCCGGAGCGCCTGCTGGGCAAGAGGATCTTCACCGGCATCGCGCAGGTCGATGGACTCGAACAGTTCCCGCACTCCGGTGGTGTCGATCTCGCCGAGCCCCTCGGCCGCCCTGGCGATGTCGTCGATGCCGGCCACCGTGATCCCCGAACGCCCGGTCACCGGTGAACCCTGTGCTTCGCCAAGGCCGGAAGCAATGTCCCGAGCGTCCTCGACCACGACCTCCCGGGAGGCGTCGCGGTCCAGCTGATCGATGAGCGCGCCGAGGGCTTCGAGGTAACCGAAGGGATTCTCCTCCTGCAGCCGCTCGACATCGGCCACTTCCGCCAGGATCTCGGCGGCGGTCGCGCGGTGGTCGGGACCGTCCGGGGCCAGCGGTTCGGTCGCTTCCGCGGGTCCGGTGTCCTCGGTTGCGGGCTCCTCGGCAGGCTCTTCGGATACGAAGTAGTCCAGATAGGACGCCATCCCGTCATCCGGCGTCACCGGTACCGGTACCGGCGTGAAGGGACGGCGCGCGCCCGGTTCGATGCTCTTGCCCAGCTCAGCCTTCAGATAGCCGCTCGGCAACGGCGGATCCCCGAGCGCCGACCTTGGTTTCCGTGCCACGCCGAGTTTCGCGCCGATCTCGTTCGCCAGGGCCGTGGCCTGCTCGAGGTCACGCGCGGTGACGCCGGATTCGATGAGCCGCTGAGCGACGATTCGGACCATCGGCGCGCGCCAGTGCAGATTCGGCGGCCTCCGCTTGAGCAATGACGCCAGACTTTCGTTTCTCATCGAGCTTTCGGCCCGGTAGGGATCAGTGAACGCCTGGGAATAGTTGACGATCCCTTCGGCCAGCTTGATCAGGTCATCCGCCAGCCGCTCATCGAACGCGCCAAGCGCTCGCACAGCGCTCGCCGCGGCCTTGCCTTCCCGAAGCACCCGCTCTGGGGTCCAGTCCAGCCGTATTCCGTCCTGCACGGCATCGGCCCGCCCGTCCTTGAGCGCGAGTTCCTCGGCGAGTTGGTCCACGACCTCGGGCGCTGTCCGCGACGGGTCCCGGCTCAGCCGGTTGACCGCGACGAAGGCCAGGTCGTTCTTCGAGATTTCGATCATCCGCGCGGCGCCGAAGTGGACCAGCCTGTCCAACTGCGCCCACACCGAAACCCAGGATTCCCAGGTTACCCCGGCACGGGCCTGGTGCTCCAGTTCCGCGTCGAACCGCTTCCGTTCGGGGCTCGCCTCCGGCTGCTCCTGACGCGCCGGTGCGGCCCGGGGTTCGAGCCTGCCCGCCTCCTGGAGCGGGCCGAGATGGCCGAACTCGGCCGGGTCGATCCCGGTGAGGTCGGCGACCAGGTCGTTGGTCAGCCCCGCGATAGCGTCGGCGAGCCCCATGAGATTGGCGATGGTGCTGGCCACCTGTCCTGGAACCACGTTGTCGTACCGGGCCTTCAACGCGGCCGCCACCACCGAAATCGCTTGGTCCCGGACATCGGGATCGGCCAGTCTCCGTACGTAGTCCTTCGCGAAATGGGCACCTTGGAACAAGCCAAGGCGGTTTGCTACCGCCACCTTGTCGAGCAGTTCCCGTGTCCATTGTGGACGCCTGCCTGTTCCGGGACCGAATTCGCCATCCGCCGTCCGGTGGACGAGATCTTGCTCGCCGAACGCGGCGAGGTAGTTCACCACCTCCGACACGTCGTCGTCCGACACCGCTTCGTCGGCCTTCCACAGCACTTCCACGATGTTCTGCTGCAGGAACGGGGCGTACTCCTCGTCCCCTTGCTCGATCAGGTACGCCATCACGTCCTCGATATCGTCCACAGTCATCTTGAACGCGTCGAGCGCACGATCCAGTCTCCCGGCTTCGTCCGCATCGGCTATCGGCTCGAACAGCCCCCCATCCAGGTCTTCGAGGTCGCTGGGTTCCGCCTCCGCCATGGTGTCGTAGATTTCCTGACGGCTCAGGCCTAAGCTCAGATCGTCCTTGATGGCCTGCGCCACCACGGCCGCATGCGCCATCAGCGCGTCGTCCGTGGACCGCAGTGCCCGCGCGTAGATCTGTGTGAGGACCTGCTCGACGCTGCCGACAAGACCACGATCCTTCAAGCGGGACAACGAGAAGAACCGGTGCAGAGTCCGGCCGGTGTGGCGCTTGGCGTTTGCCTGGTGCTCCGCGGTACCGCCGGAGTGGTCCGGTGCGGTCGTTCCCAGTGCGGCGAGGTCCCGTTCCGTCCACGGAGAAAGCGCGATGCCCATTACCACGTCTTCGACGGGAATGCCGCGCTCGGCCTGCATCCTGGCCGCGACCAGCTCAGCATCGACCGGATCGAAGTTCCGCCGCCGGAGACCGGCCAGGACCCACTCGCCGAAAGCCTCGTGCTTGTCTTCCCCGCGCTTCCGCTTTCCCGCGGACCGCGCTTCCTCGAGCGCGGACCGGAAGTCCGCCGTCGTCCAGGTCGTTCCGATACCCCGGCCGATGCGCAGCGCCCGTTCGAAAGCGGCGGTTCCCGGCGATCCGGACCGATCGCCGCTCGCGTACATCGCCCACATCAGTACGGAGGTCAGTTCCTCGGCGTACGGTCCGGCTTTCACCGGGTGCTGGGTACGAACCAGCAGGCGCTTCGCGTCCCGCTTCAGCCCGGCCAGCGTGTCCTCGTCCAGCCCGGCCCCGGCCAGTCGCTGGCGCGCGGACCAGTCCGCGTGACGCAGCAGGTACGGAGTCCACTCGGTCGGATGCGGACGCGAAGTGTCCTTGTCCTCGCCGGACGGCGGCCCGTGCGCCGCTGGTGGTGCGTTGGCTCGCTGCAGGTCGGAGCCGGAATCGGAGGCGTTCTCCGCCGGAGGTTGTGGTTCGGAGGTAGGCGGCTGGCCCGCCTCGATCCCGGCCACTTCCGATAGTCCGCCGAACAAGCCCTCGCGGGGGAGCTCATCCTCCGGCGACGCTTTCTTTGTGGGCATGAACCACACCAGCAACCCGTGCTCCACCGCCGGCTCGACGAAGCGACCGACCTGACCGCTGAAGAAGTTGACCTGCCGGTTCGGGCTCACATGCGCGTTGAACACATCCGCCAGCCCGCCGCTCGTCGCCCGGACGAGCACGAAAGCATGCGCGTTCGCACCCTCCGATTCAAGCCACCCGCGGATCGCCGCGAACTCGGACTTCCGGAACCGGGAGTTGTACTTCTTCTCCAACTCGGTCACCGATTGAGGCGCACTCCCCGGTGCCTTGTGCACCTCCCCAGTCGCCAGCGTGTCCAACGACGCCTCCGCCGCCGGAATACAATTCGTCAGGGACCCCTTAAGACGCCGGTCATAATTATCCGCGTTCACCCCACGAAGCGGCCCATAATACCCATCCAACTTCCGCCCCAACCGCAAACCAGCAGGCGGCGCACCAGCCTCGACACCCTCCATCTCATCAGCACCAGAAGCGGCATCGTCCACGTCCGAGAACCGGAACCCGTCCTCCTCCCCGAAGTCGAAGTCCTCCAGCAACCCCGTCACACCCGAATCACCGGAACCGCCCGTCTCGACGGCCGAACCGAACAGCTCATTGAACAAAGCGGGCTCGATATCGAGCCAGGAATCCATATAGTCGCTCCCCGGCTGCCCAAAACCGGCCGTATCGGCCGGGTCGGCATCAACAAACAACGAGCCCTCAGGGAGCCCATCCGGCCCCAGCAGATCATCTACCCAAGACACATCCTCCTGCTCACCAGCGGGTGCCGCGGACGGACCCGCTACCTCCCTCCGCCCACTCGCCGACGACTCGCCCCCCGTCCCGTCGTGCTTACGCTTCACCCCCTGCGGACCCGACGACTCCTGCCGCGTCTGTGCCGACTGCGCAGGTGTCACGGAAGGAACATCGTAGACACCGAGCACCTCATCCGCTTCCTGTCCGGCATCCCTCAACCGATCCGACTGCGCGGGCCGAAGCGGCATCGACGACCTCTCGGACACCACCGGCACCTCCGGCACCACCGTGGAGACCCGCACCCCCATCCTCGCCGGCAATCCATTGACATAACCGATCTTGAGCCACGCTTGATTGGCGGCCGGGACCGCCTCCGCAGCAAGCTTCTTCAACAAGGTGAACCGAGCGTGTTTCCGCTCCCGATCGAGCCACTGCCGATCTATGCCCGACACCGTCTTCGCCGCCTGCCCCAGAGATCTGGTTGCCATACCCAGGAACAACTGCGACCGATCACCGGACGACTTAGCCAGGAAGTCCCTATAGAAATCCCGCATCCGCCACAACAGATACTCCCGGCCCGCCCACGGCAACCGTTCACCGCCGCCCTCGTCGAACACGAAATCCAGATCACGTTTCACCGACGAACCCGTGACGACATCCACCAGGCCTAATTCCAAGAAACCGTCATCTAAGCTCTTCACCATCGTACGAGGAGCACGGAACATCAATTCCATTTTCAGACCACTGGTCACGTCGCGGTAAGCTTTCTCATAGTCCTTGGGAACCGGGAAAGACCGCACCTTGTCCAGCACCAGGCCATCCAAGAAACGATGGAAGTGCTCCCTCAAGGTCATGTTTTTCGGTTTACCGTCCACCTTCGCCGGAAAAAATTCGCCAAGCAGATTCAAATATTTTTTTTGCAACGCAATTCTGGCGCGAACGTCTGGCCACACCTGCTTACCAGAATCGGGCAATTGCAGACTTCCCAGAATCCGGTTCCCCAGCATATTTACGAACTCCGGCAAAGAAGTCCGTACTTCGTCCGCTACAGTCACCTCCACGCCCGCGTCCACACCCAAACGAACGCCGCCCGCGACAAAATCTCTCTTGCGCTGCACGCCCGCGTTAAGTGGCACCGCCTTGGCACGTCGATCGGGCCAGTCGATCACCATTTCTTGAACGCCCGGACCCCGCACGGACTCCTCCGAGCACACGGCGGCCACGCCGTACAACAACGCACCGTTCCTAGGCGTCGTATCCACTCGAAGGGTAAGAGCGGCGATAATCATGGCTTCACGCTCATCCTTGTCAGTCAGTCCATAGTTCTCCAACGCCGTATGCGCGGTCGCGCGGATCACCTCCTCCGTCGCGTCCTGGCGCTCGGGCATCGTCGCCGGGTTCAGCACGAAACCCAACCGGGTCCGCGGCGCGTCGCGCTTTGAAGTGGCCTTATTCTCCCGCGCCCATCCGTCCAGCAGATACCCCAGCCGCCGCCGCGAACCCGCCGTCAACCCACCAGCCTTGGTAAAGAACATCCAGCCGTATCGATTACCAGAACCGTAATCATCAATCATCCGATACGGAGAACGATAGACTCTAAACACAAACTCGAGAGCGGGACCGATCTTAAAAGGATCGCAGTGGACCTCAATTCCAATTTTTCCTGGATCCAGAGCACCGCTATCGGCGTACCACTCGTTCCTTTTCTCGATTCGCCCCGGCAGACCTTCGGCAAGTTCGATTTTAGCCTGCACCTCCACCAACAGCCCTGCCACCAACTCATCCCGCAACAATCCCCACAACCTCACGAGAAGATCCTGCTCCTTCAGCATCGGATCCCTAACTCGCAGTCCTAGATGCATGTCCGGAAGTTCCCGACCCGCACGCAGTAACCTCAGCACATTCTCCCGAATCGCCGATCGAAGTTCATTTAGAACGCGTTGATCTTCCACGGAGAGGAGCTTCCTTAGAAGCTCATTTTGGGCGCCAGGGCGCGCCTCGCCGAACAGCTTTTTTAAGTCCTGGTCGGCAACCATAGGCTCCCACCTGTACACCTCCTCGCTATCCTTCGACTTTTGCCGTCTAATAAAGAGGGGCATCAAATACCCTCCGGAACGCAACGGCTCTGGTCGCTCTATCTGACCAGGCCACATCACCGGCCGAGCCCGGACCTCCGCGGGCTTCTCCCTTCGCGCACCCGCCAGCTTCCCATAAAGCAGCGAACTCCTCACAGAAGAACTGCTTTCTACGTGTAAGGTGAGAGCTTTGGTGATCGCATTGACACGTTCAGAATCGTCCAGCCCATGCTTCGACAAGACTAAATTGGCTATCGTCGCAATCTCATCGCGCGCTATTTTCTGTCGGTCTGTATTTTCCCTGGCCCTCAGGTCAAAGTCCAGGGTGGCCCACCTCTTCAAAGGTTTCCCAGCATTACCCTGCACCCACCCCTCCAGCAGATACCCCAGCCGCCGCCGCGAACCCGCCGTCAACCCACCATCTCTGGCGAAGAACATCCATCCATAATCGCCCTCATGTTGATAATCAGCGATTCGCCGATACGCGGAAGCGTGGACAGTAAACACGAAACCGGCCTGCTTCGTCGAGTACTTGGGCTCGTCGATAAAGATAGACACGCCCAGCTTTGCCAGATCCAAATCACGGTCTGTCCCATACCATTCTTTGTTATCCGAAATCTTGCCCGGTGCACCCTTCGCGCGACCTATGCGCTCCGCTATCGCACCTTTCAATCCATCCATCAACCACTCACACATCGCTTCTTGCAGACGCTGACCGTAATCTTTTATCGCCTTGGTGCCAGCACTGAAACTCAGCTGCATATCTGGCAACTCGCGATCTTCCGCCAGAAGTGTCAGCACATTAGCCTGCATTAAAGTTCGCAGGTTATCCAGATTTTCCTGCTCCACAGCAGACAGGAGTAGCACAAGCACATTCACATTTCGCTGGCTGGCTTTGCCGAAAGCCGCCTTGATATCTGTCGCCGTACGCGCGCTGAGGTCTGCCTTCCAGGACCATTCGCGCCCGCGGGAAAGCTGCGCCTGTTCGACCAGTTTCCCGGGTGCGAGCGTTATCAGCTCCACCGGACTGTCCCCCGGGACAACCGTGTTGGACTCAGTTTTCCTGGGCCAGAACACACTTCGGCACCGGTCCGACGGAAATCGTAAGGTATCCCCCACCACTCCCTCGGCGCGACCATAGAACAACGGGTTAGGACCACGACGGAGCACTGTGTATATACTTAGTCCGGTTTTTATCGCCCGGTCGCGCGCCTCCTGATTCGAGAGCGCTGTCAGCTCGTGACGTTCCAGAGCTTTCTCGGCAATCTCGGTGACCGCACGACTCACCAACTCTCGCTTGTCGGCAACCGAACCCGTGTTGACATGGAACCCGAAACTCATTGGGCGGTCCACATACCGCTCAGCCCACCCGTCCAGCAAATACTCCAACCGCCGCAACGACCCCGCCGTCAACCCGCCATCTCTGGTGAAGAACATCCATCCATGCTCACGACCAAGACGGTAATCAGAAATTCGACCATACGCAGAATGATAGACTTTGAACTCGAACCCGGGAGTATGAGAGTTTTCCCTGGGTGCATCAAGCTCGATTTTTACGCCTAGTTTTTCCAAAATCAGTCGACCATCTTCGGTGTACCACTCTTCTTTGCTGGCAATCTTGCCTGGATCCCCCTCCGGGCGCTCGATACACTGCGCCACCACGTCTTCTAAACCATCTAGCAACCAATTGAGCACTGCTTCCCGCAACGGTCGATCAAACTTGTTTATCACCGATTTCGCGGCACCGAAGTGCAAATGCATATCCGGCAACTCGCGGCCCTCCGCCAGCAACACCGGAACATTTTGATGAATCGCTTCCCGAAGTTCGTTCAGCTTCCCTTGATCCTCACGCGGCAGCAACTCGGTCAACACATTTCGACCGCCGGCATCCGCAATCGCCTGCTCGACTTTTTTCGCAGTAAGGTTGACGAAAGAGATCTTCCAACTCAACTCAGCTTCTACGGCTTTCTTCTGGGACGCGAACTCGATCGGCATCAACGGCTCTGTCCCCTCAGCGGGCCGGACACCCCGGTCGAACGCCGAACCAGCACCCACCGGCGGAGCCGCCACAGCAGCGGTCTCCGAAGCCGGGCCCGCCTCCGATTCCACAGGACGCGGGCGCCGACGACGCGACGGACCACCCCTCGCGTCCGGCCGCGACTCCTGGTCACTCGACGTGCCCGCGATCCAGATGTTGCCGACCTTGCTGGCCGGACGACGCCCCCTCGCCGGTTCGAGGATGCCCACTGCTTGGGTCGGCATGAACCAGGTCTGGAACGGCCGCTCCGGCTGGATCGGCTCTCCCGCACCGTCCGCATAGGTGACTGTCCCGTCTTGCGCCACGTGCGCGACGTACTTCATCTCACCGGACTGGTCGTCGATGTAGTGCACATGGCGGTCACCGCGATCGCGCACGACGCGGACCGGATGGCCACGTCCGCCCCTGACCCGCACGGTCATCAGCACACCGTGCGCGCTAGCGCCCCGGTCGTGGTCGAGCATGGCCCTGCTGATCTGGTCCATCCCGGCGACGCGCGCGAACCGCGCGTGGAAGTAGTTCTCGAGTTCCAAGGCCCGCCGCGGTCCCTCCAAGGTGGCGATGCTCGGGTGGCCGCCCTGCGTCTCGAACCCCGAGACCGTGGCCGAGTAGCAGTTCGTCAGGGCTTCTGGGACCTGGTCCACGAAGTTCTGACGGTTGATCAGCGCCAACTGGCCCCAGCGGCCCCGCAGCCGGTTGCGGGCGTGCGGTTCCAAGGGCAGCAGGTCGTCGAGCACACCGGCCGCTTCGCGGTACCACGGGTCCGAAGGCTTCAAGGACTCACGGGGATCCGCGCCGGTCCGGCGCACGTGCTTGTCCAGCCCGCCGATCAGGAGCGTGCGGACCATCGCCGCGATCGACGCACGTGGAGTTCCGTACGTCGGCCGGTCACGTTCCCGCGCCATGAGTTCGTCCACCACGGACTCCAGTTGCTGCCGCCGATCGGGCTCCATGCTTTCGAGAAGCTGCTGGACGACCCTCGCGCGCGCATTCGGGCTCACCGGGGGAGGGCGTTCGCGTCGCTGATCACCGCTGTCTTCGATCGCGTTGTCGAACAGGTCGTCGAGAGCGTCGTGCGCGAGGTCGCGGGGCGCCGGCCCCTGCCCTGCCAAGGCGCCGCTGTCGCGGTTCAAGTCGCTGCCATCGTTACGCAGTTCGGCGGCGATCAACGGCGCGTACGACGTCGCCACCAGATCGTGATCCACATAGGACAGATAACCCAGCGCGTCGAGCACGGTGTGGTAGATCGGCCGCTGGTTTTCGAGCTCTACGCGGGCCAGCCCCTCGCGAGGCGTGAGCCACGGCAGCATCTTCAGCCGGTGGAATCGGGCTTCCGTCACGGGCACGCTCTCCCGCATCCGCTCGGCCAGGTCGTTCAGCGAGGGAACGAGCGCGCCCGGGAATTCCGCGGCGAAGACATCGATCCAGAACCGCGCCGCGGCGAGCCGGGCATCGTTCGCTCCGGAAGGCCGTGAGTACAGCGCGGCGAGCAGGTCGGTCATCCCGCTCCGCAGCAGTTCCCACTCGGCGAGGATCCGGGGATGCGTCCCGGCGGGCAGCGATCGGAAGTCGAGGAGCGGCACAACCTGCTTTCGCAGTTCTTCAGCGTCCTCGCGGTCGGTCAGCACGTTGCCTGCCCAGCCGAACAGCTCGTGGCGCTGGCCTCGAAGTTTCAGCAACGCCAGTGCCCCCGCGGGGTCGCTGGAGTCCTCCGGAAGTTTTCCGACGTAGGCAGGTGGCTCGCTCCGCGGCGTCCCGGAATACTCCGGGCCGTGAGAGTTCGGCTTGGCCTCGGGGTCGAAGTTGTGCTCGAGCCAGTGCTCGTCACGATGGTGGACCACGGTGCCGAGACGGAGGTCTGGGCGGTCCGTGAAACCCTCGTAGACCGTTTCACGGATACCCGCGAGTTGGTCAAGGGCGTTGGCACGCCGGTCCGACTCGGCGTCGATGCGGGTCCTCCTGTACGCGAGATGTGCGCCAAGACGATCCAGACGCTCCGGTGCGTCGTATCGCGACGGTGCGGTCGTCTCCTGCTCTTCCTCCTCCAGCCAATTTCTTTCCCTGGCCTGCCGCACACGGTCGATACCGAAGCGATTCAGTTCGGCCAGGTACGCGTTCGACGCCACATCATCGTCATTTTTCGCACGGGCCTTTTTGTGCTCCTCCCATTCCGACTGAAGCTCGGTCTTTTCTTGTTCGGTCGCCGTGCGATCGGCATCGATTTCCCGCTGCCTGCGCTGCAGTTCCGCGTTTCGGCGGTTCAGCTCGTCCCGTGCGGCTTCGAGCCGGGGAGCCGCCGCAATACTCTCGTTCGGGTACCGCCGCCCAGCGTCCGCGATGATCTCGTCTGCCTCTTCGAGCCAGTCCCGGTCCAGTCTGAGCGCTTCTTTCCACGCCTCGATATGTCGGCGCTCGTCTTCTGGTGAACGGCTGGCCCGCAGAGGTTCCGTGACCCCGTCAAACAAGGCCTGCTGCCAGGCAAGTGCATCCTTCGCGGCGTCGATGGCGTCTTCGCCGCGGATCGCGTGCAAGGCGATGCTGCCCGGCACGGCGAGCAAGGTCAGCTCCTCCCGCAGTTCGGCCAGCCCGTCGTCGTCGAGGCCGGACGGCCAGTGGGTCCCGTCCCACGCCACCGTCCCGGTGCTCGCCGGGAACCAGTTCTCGTCCGTGAGCCTGAGCTGGTCCACCGCGATCTCCAGGACCGCGTTCCGATCCTGCTCGGTCAAGCCGTCGAGCATCCTCCGGCCCCGCGCGAATTCGTCCTTCCAGTTCTCGCGGAACTGCTGGATCCGCGAGACGAGGTGCCGCTGCGCTGCGTCGTACCCGACCTTGCTGAGCCCCTCGTCCTTTTGCGTCAGGTCCACGTCCGGATCCTGCGGCACCTGTCCGTACTTCGTCCAGGTGAGCAGTTCCTGAGCGGCATGCAGCACGTCGGACAGCTTGTCCCGGAGTTCCGCTCGATTCCGGTTTCGCGCCAACTCTCCGGCGACGAGCGTGACGAGCTCGTCGATCACCTTCTCGTGCGACTCGCGGTCCGGCCCGACGCCCGGAGCCCATACCGGCTTCTGGTCCCACAGGAAGTTCTCCGCGGCCTGGCGCAACGCTGTCACCGCGCCCTCACCTCTCTGCCGCGCGATGCCCGCCAGAGACCTGCGCTGGTCACCAAAGCTCTGGACCGCCGTCGTGAACCGCTTGTGCACTTCCCCGATCCCGGTCTGGTGAAGATCCAGGAAATCGAGCCGCATCCGGGCGGCCAGCGCCTGGACCTCCTGCTCGGCGAGTAGCTGACCGGCGAGCAGTGTGATGAGGTGATTTCGCACCTCCAGGTCCAGCTGACCCATTATCCGGTCGATCAGCGCGATCCGATCGGAAGCCTCCGGCGTGTGCTCGCGGAAATGGTGGGACAGACGCTGCCGAAGCTCGTGCGCCGCACGTTCGCGTAGGGCTCTTACGGCGATCTCGCCTCCACTGATCGCCAGCGCCGCGAGCCGCCGCCGGGCACTGACGATCCGAAGCCCACCGTCCGCGTTGATCCAAGGTCCGGTGAACCGCGTCAGGTCCCGGGCACGGGCGGCGTTGATGAAGCCTTCGGCCGGGGAATCGAGGATGCCAGCGATGGCGGCTTCGCGAGCGACGGCTGCCGTTATGCCTTCCCAAAAGTCACGCTGCCTGCTGGCGAGCGGACCACGTCCGTGTTCGGGCAGCGGCTGCAGGCCCAGGATGGCTTTCGCCCGCCCGACCGCGTGCCCCACGCCGGGATCGCCGGAACGCAGGTACTCCCGGCCGCGAGCGATGTGTTCCTGCCAGCTTTCGAGGAATGCCTGCTCTTCCGCGGCGATCCCGGTGCCACGATCGTCGACCGCGACGACCTCGGAACCGGCGACGCTCGGAGACCCCATCGCGGTCAGAGCGGACGGTGAGTCGGGGATGTCGTCGGATCCGACGTCGGTCATCTCCTGATCGAGCGGTTCCTCTCCCGGTGCCGCCCTGTGCGGGGCGTCCAGCCCAGCGTCCGGCATCTCGACGTCACCGGATACGGGTGGATCGGCGGCTTCGTTGTCACGTCGGTGCTGCTCCGAGTCCAGACCGAAGAAGCCTTCATACGTGCCGCGCAGGTTTGCCGTGCGGTGGCCGAGCTCTCCCGCCACGGCGAGGGCCGCCTCTTGGACACCTTGCAGCGGCCGCGAAAACGGCGCGGTGAAGGTCGGGAAGAGGCTTTCCAGATCCTTGACGAACGCTGTGGTCGCCGCGCGCTCGGCAGCGTTGCCCACCGCCCAGAATCCGATGACCTCCGCCAGTTTCGTCGGTGCACCGAAGCCGACGTGACCCAGGATCCGCATCGCCGCGTTTCGCCACTCCCGCCGGTCCTCCTCGGTCGCCGACGCGATCGCGTCGTTGGCCCGTTCGAGGTCCAAGCGCAGGAACCTGGGGTCTCCACTCGGGTTTCCCGCCAGTTCGGCGAGCAGGAGAGCGGCGTCGTGCCCGCCCTGGTCGAGCTTGGCGGAGATCTCGCTCAGCTCCTGCTCGGTGGGACGGCCTTCATACTGCGGAGCGTCGGTCCCGGCGGCCATCCTGCCGACCGTCAAGGCGAGCATGCGCAGGCCCCTCCTGTGCGGTCCCGCCGTGAGTTCATTCGGCGGCCGGAGGAATTTGTATCCCTTCGTGAGCCAGGGATCCAGCTGCTCGGCGGTGGCCACGGACACCTCGTCGATGGCCCTGACGACCTTGCCCTGCAGACTCCGCGGGTCCTGCCCCGGCCCACGCCGGATCCGGGAGACGAGCCAACCCGCCATCAGCGCCGCCGAGCCGTCGATCCGCCGAAGCTCGCCGCCAAGTTTCCTGCGTCCATCGGCCCGCCACTCCAAACGGGTGTCCGGAGGCTGTTTCTCGCCCTCCGCGATGGTCTTCACCCTGCTCAAGGCCCGACTCCCGGAATACCAGCGCTGGCCGATCATCTGCGCGAAAACGTCGAGCACTTCGGTCTCGGCGGCGTGGCGAACGCTGGTGCCCAGGCTCAGCCGCAGCATTCCGGCTTCGCGCCATTCGTTCAGCCGCGCGTCGGCCGTGGCCCGCATCTCGGCCATGGCCCGCTGCGCCTCCGAGAACGTGGTCCACACGTTCTCGACGCGTCGCAGCCATTGGCCGTACCGCTCGTACAGCCCGCTCAAGACACTGGGGGATATCGGGCGGAACTTCCCCCGCAACTCCTCGGCGAGCGGCTCGATCGGATCCGCGCCCTCGGGCAGCCGCTCGTTCTCGTCGAGCGGGAGCGGGCTGCCGGGGTTCGCCGCGTTCTTTCGCTCCAGCCTGAGCTCGTTGACCAGCTCCACCGCCCACGACGGCCGCCAAGCGTCGACGTAGGCGACCAAGTTGGTCATGAGCTCGGCCAAGCGCTCCGCCTGGTCGTCCGCCGTTGTGTCCGGAAGGTCGAGCGCCGCGCCCGCTCGCGTCAGCCATCGGCGATCCCCGATCCTGTTGACCGCGCGCACCCTTTCGTCGTTCTCGGCGGCGAAAGCGCCTTGTTCGAGCAACCGCAGGTACTGCTCCCGCAGGCCACGGGCCAGCCGCGTCGCGCGGTCACCCTCCTCGGTCAGGCCTGCCCCGAAACCGGGGGCGGAACGCAGCTTCGACGCCTCGTACGCGACGAGATCGGTCATGGCTTCCCGCAGCGCGTCGGCACGCCTCCGCGCTTCACCGGTGAGCGCGGCCTCGGCGACGTCGAATCGCCGGTCCGCGTGCTCACGATCGAAGCGCGCTTCGGCCTCTTCGGAGAACTCGATTTGCTCGGTCGAGAAGGCCACCCCGTCGGTGTTGCCCGCCTGGTGCCGGATCACCTCGATGAAGTCAGCGCGCGGGTCCCTGTCCCCGCGAGAGGCATCGGGCAGGTCGAGCATCGACTGAGCGTCCGCGCGCCATCTCGCCGCCTCCTCGCGCAGAGCCTCGATCGCGTTGCGTCCGCGGGTCAGTTGCGCCCCCAGCCGGTTCGTCGAGGTCAGCGTTTCCAAGGACTTGTGCACGTCCGCGCGAGTCGGGTTCGGCCGGATCGGTGCGGCTTCCCGCAGCCACTCCAAGCTCCTCCAATTCCGCTCGAGGTTCTCGTTCGTTTCCGCGCTGGCTATCGGATCGGGCATGTCGTCGGCATCGAGCGGCAACGTGGCGAACCAGGTGCCGACGGCGAACCCGTGCATGAAGACGACATCGCGCACGATGTCTTCACCGAGGTCGGTCAAGCCGGTGCTGATGTCTTCGCCGAACACCGCATTACCGAATGCGAACCGTACACGCCGGTCCGCCAGTGGCAAGGTCCAAGCCCTCTCCCACAGGCGGCCGAGTTCGTCGCGGTGCTGGACGCGGGAGTCCTCGATCCGCTCGGCATCGTCCACTCCGAGTTCCCAGGCGGTGGCGGGACCGCCCGGGTGAGCGAAATCGATGTCCTCGTCGAGCACCATCCGCTCGACGAGCAGCAGTGCCCGCGCGGCTGCCTGATCTGCTCGCAGCGCCTCGAAATCCTCGCGCAACGCGCGCGCCAGTTCCCGAGCGTCCTCTTCGGACATCCCGGCGCGCAGCCTGGCACCGACGACAGCGGTGATGTCAGCGAGCACGGCACGCGCGATGTCGTCCTGATGCGTCGCCGGATGCACTTCCTCGACCAACTGTCGCGCCAGCCCGGTCTCGTCGGACTCCTGGCGCAGGAAGGCGGACCCGGCGAGCAGCGCCGCCTCGTGGTCCATCTCGATCATGTCGAACGCGTCCTCGACGCTGTTCCAAGCTGCGTCGCTCCCGTCACCCCACTTGCCGAGAGCCTCCTTGAAGGCCGTACCGAGCCGTGCCGCGGTCGACGGCCCGCTATCGGGGTGATCCGGCGCCCGGCCAAGCCGTCGGTCGAGCACGACGGCACGCGCGACCGCGTCGATCATCTGATCGAGGAGCACCACGGCGCGCCGCGCGACCTGGTGTGGCAGTTCCTCGCGGTCTTCATCGAGCCCCAATGCCTCCTCGGCGTCCTCCAGCAGGCTCGTTTCGACGTGGGTCGCGGGCAGTTGCGCCACCGTACGCAGCGTCGAAACCCACTGTGCGGACCGGGAGTAGTAACCAGTGACGCCGTCCTCGACCTCGGTGTAGGCACCACCCGGGAACACCGCGCGCATTTCAGCGAGCACCGGGTCGTTCCACACCGCGCGGAACGCCTCTACCGAACCGTCGCCACTAAGGCGATCACGGAGCCACCCGGACAGAGCAGCCGCGTGCGCGGCGAGTACCCGCTTGCCCAGCTCCGACGTACCCAACTCTGCGAGTGCGGCCTCGGCTGCCATCAGTGCGTGGCGCTTTGCATCTTCGTCCAGATCCGCCAGTACCTCGTCGGCTTCGTCGAACCGGTTTTCCCACCGCTGTTCGAGTGCCCTGACGGCGGCCATCCAGATCGGCGGGTCGTAGCGGGATCGCAACCGGCCGATATCGGTGCCGAGCCATGCCAAGAAGTTGAGCGCGTCCGGTGACGGATCGTTCCAGTTCAGGTCGCGAGATTTTCCGGCCACCGCGATCGCCGTGTCACGAGCGAGTGCCCGCTCCTGAGCGCCCTGCCGGTCAGCAGGGATGTACTGGATCAGCAAGCTCTCGATCAACGGATAGGCAGTGGGGAGAACGTCGGGACCATCCGAATCCCGGCGGAGTCCCTTCAGGTCGGCTTGCAAACCGGACAGTTCACGGAACTCGGCCACCGCGGTATCCGGTACCACGTGGACAGCACCATCCAGATTTGCTTCGAAGTTCGCACGCAGGTCCACGAGGCTCCGGGTGTTCCAGATCCGCGTGAATTCCTCTCGAGGGCTGATGGCGTCATCGGAAGGCCAGCCCTCCAACAGATCCCGATGAGCCTTGTACAGCTCGGCCGCCTGGCGCCGCAGCGGGTGGTCGGGAGCCAGGAACGGGGCGGGGTCGCCGAAGATCGCTGTGACAATCGACTCAGCGGACGGAGCCTCCACAGCACCGACATCGGACATGGCCGCGTCGAGCGCCTCGGTCGATTTCACGCCCCGATTGGCAGGTGGGCCGCGGAGGCGGAGGTGGCCGAGGACCGGGTCGCGGACGAACTCGTCATGGTTCGTGTCGAACAGCGGGGAACCTTCGTGGAGAACAGTGCCGGACCGGACAAAAACACCGCCCTTGGTCACGACCAGGTCACCATGCTGGTTCGTAGCGGGCATCTGCGTGGGAACGAAAACAGCACCCCGATGCCCCAGCGATCGCAGCGTACTGGTGAACGTACGCTCGTAGCCCGAGCCAAGAGGCGCGCAGGCGAACGAGATCAAGTCGCCCGAGGGATTCCATCCGCCGAGCCGCAAACTCACCCACACCCGTTTGGCCATCCGCACGGGATCACCGTTTCCTCGAGCCGGATCACCACCGGCGTGGAAGTCCACCAGCACGGTCCTTTCCGGCCATTCTCCGGTCAGCAACTCCGGTTTGCCCGTCTCCGGATCGATCCGCGCGTAATTCCGCGGCCCCTCTTCGCCGAACCGGGCGGCCATCAACCTTGCCACCGGCACATCCCGCCGTTTACTGGGGAACACTTTCATTTTCAGCGACCCGTCGGCATAGGTGAAGGGAACCTCCCGATCGACATGCCAACGAGGATCGACCACCCCCAAGACAATCCCCAGATCCTCCGCGTAGCCGAGCGCCGCACTCGCGGAATCCTTCGTGGCGACCAACGACACCACCGCCCGGCGAAGATCCTCGCTCACCACGCCCGGCAGGAAGACCGAATCCACCAACGCGTCCGCGAACACCCAGCGCGCGGAAGACGAATCAGCCCGCGGAAGCCGTGACGCCGCCTCCCGGATATCAGCCTCCGAACCCAGCCGGATCTCCCCCTCAGGCGCCAGAACCTCAACAGCGGCCCCCGGACGCGACCGCGCCTGCGGAAGCAGCACGCCCAGCCCACGCCCGACCCGCAACGCCAACCGCAACGCACGCCCCTCATCCCAGCCACTCCTCAACGCCTCGTCGACAGTCCCGACCACCTCGTCGAACAACCCCCGATCCCGCAGCAGATCCTCCCGCAGCACCGCACCCACGACACGTTCCGCCGCCGAAGGCTCACCCCGCACAACCGATTCGTCCGGCGACGGGAACAACTCGTCCAACTCCGCACGCACTTCCTCCGGGAACCGCTCACGGAGACCGGGAACACGCCGCAACGCCCCTGCTACGCCCTCCGGCTCACGAGCGGCGAGATTCCGCAACTCCGCCGTCAAGGCCTTGACCTCGTGGCCGGCAACCAGCAGCGCCCTCAGTGCCGCGTCAACACGGTCCCCGGCCCTGGTCTTGACCACAGCGGACTCTCGAGCCAGTGATCCCGTCTCCCGCCGTGCGTCCTCGACCGCGTCTTGCCAGGTCCGCTCGTCCCAACCGTCGGGGAACTCCTCACGACGACGGATCGGACCGGCCTGCGGCTCGGTCACCGCCACCACCGGAAGGTCCGCACCCGCCCCCTGACCTCGCCAGTACCGGGTGACTTCGGCCTTCACCGTGGCCAAGTCACCCTCGACCCGGAGGTGCTCGCTCCCGACACCGAAGCGAGCCAGCCAGTCATCCACGGTCAACGGCACCACCACACCCAGCTCGTCCATCCCGAACGCCAGGTCCAGAACGCGCAACTCCGGCTCGCCCCACGACCCGGCGACGTGGAAGGCCACCGCGGCGTGCGCGTCCAACCGCACCTCACCCGGCCGGGAAGCGGCAGCCGACGCGGCGTGGCCGGATCGGCCCATCAGCGGGTCATGACCACGGACCACGGAGATCTTGAACGGCTTCACTCCGAGCTGGCGCAGCTTCGCCGCCCACAGCCGCACGCGCACCTCGCTGCCCCCATCCGGGTAAGCACCCGGTACGAGTTGCTCACCCGACCGCGGATCGGCGTAGGTGGTTCGCACCAGCTCCACACCCAATCGGCGCGCCAGCCGCATCGTCACTGGAACATCACTGTTCAACGCGAACAGGTAGTCGACGAACCCCTCTTGTTCCGGGTACATGGCCCGTATCCGGTCGTAGAGTTTCGCCCCACCAGTCAGCCGGTGGTACTCCCGTTCCACCGCCCCCAGCACCATCGGATCACGATCCAGCCCCCGCAAAGCCGCCACCACGCCGTCGATGTCTCCCGCCGCCACAGCGGCACGCAACCACCGCGCCGTCCCCTCCGCCACATCGCCGAAGACGATCTTGGTAGGCGCGACCACCTCGCCCGCGATCTCGGCGGCCCGCTCACCAGCCCACCGAGGCAATCGTCCTTCCTCCGCGGCCAGCGCCGTCTCCACGAGTGCCAGCTTCTTGTCCTCGTCGTGACCGGCCGATCGCGCACGGGCCAGCGAGGTGAGCAGATCCCCGACATCAACCTCCCCCGCTCTCCGCAACAAGTACAACACCGACCAATAGCCGGAAAACTCCAGCAAGCTGAAACGATTCAGCACAGCCTCGATCATATGATTGGAAGGCGCGCTCCAGCCAGCTTTCGACAACCAGTCAAACGATTCCATCTGGAAATACAGATCAAGACTTGCAACACTAACAATCTTACCAGATTCAAAGCCAGAAGAGCGCAGATTTACCACCTTACGCATCAATCCCGAAGCAATTTCTTCCATTCTCAAAATGTACTTGACATCCTCGTAATGAATGACAGGTAATCCTTTTTCAGATATATCCGACACCAATGCGTCCATGATGCGCGGCGGATTTTCTTCTTTCTTTTCGAGGATCTTTCGCACCACTTCAGGCGAGACAGAATCCCAGAGCGCAATTTCGGCCTGTTCGACCGGGCGCATGACGCCCGCAGACCCAGATTCTCGCCGCTTGTATAACTGTCGATATTTGAGCATATCCCTGTCCATCCGAGTGACGGATGGCGCCGCGCGACCCGCGTCTCGGAAACTTTGTATCATCCTTTTGTAGATTCTGTTCACACTTTCCGATGGATGCGCCGATTTCATCTCCGCCCACAGCCGGAACACCTCCTCCACCCCCACCTCGTTCTCCGTCCTCCCGTGAACCCATCGCTCGTACACGGAAGCGTTACCGGCACGCGAGTCATACCATTTCAGAACAAGATCGATCATTCGCTCTGACGGAATCGGCGTACAGCCGCGGCGACCCAGCTCGGTGCGAATATTTGCCAACCCGGGCGAAGCCTCCGAATCCTGTTGCATTCTGTTACGTGAACGCACAATTTGTGCAGACATCCTTGATGGCATATCACCAAGATAACGCGGCGAGCCCTTGCTGTTTCTCGCAAGGACAGAGAAGATCCAACCTTTCGTTAAGTTCGCTCCAGACAGGCCCTCGGCATTCCGTAAAGACCTGAAAACCTTTTCAGGGGTGGGCTGCTCTATAGTGTTCCACGTCTCGATCACTCGCTCCTCGGACACCTCAACGACTCGGACACCACCTCGTCCGGTACGAGCACGGGACTTCGCTGCTTGCTCACCGAGCATCAAGTCCAGCAAGTCCACCACCATGGTGGCTTCCTCTTCGGCCAGCAGCCCCGTGCCGACGGCAGATCGCACAGCGTTCTTCACGTCGCCATCGGCTAAAGGGTTCCAGTTCCGCAACCCTTGGATCACCCGGTACAACGTCGGGAAATCAAGGGGCTCTGCCGAACCTGTCAGGATATGCAAAAGGTTCTCGTATCCCTCGTCCGGCTCCACGACGAATGCATCGAAGATGTCGAGTTCTGGCATCTCGGCTTCAGAATCACGATCGGCCATCTCGACATCACTACTATCGTCGGGGCCACGCCGCCGCAGCGGCCCGAAGACCTCCTCGTCGGCCGACCGCGGAGCGGACGATGGCATACCGTCGGAATCCGACTTCTCATCGATATCCATCCTGCCGTCATCGGTCGCCACTTCGATGGCGCGACCCAGATCCGTCTCATGAGTTTCACTGCGGATGACTTCCGTGTTGTCATCGAGGTAGAAGAGGATCCACCCTGCCGGATCGGGTTCGTGCCGGATCCGACCTTCCTGATCGAAACCGCTCCGAGTCGCCAGGACACGCCCGTCCGACACGGCCCAGTTGTTCGCCGGGACCAACACCGAATGGCCGGGAAAGCTCTCGAGCGCAGAATTGAACCAGCTCGTCTTGTCCACGCCGGGGATGGCAAGCACCAGTAGCTTCTCGCTACCGATCTTATGCGGCTGCTGCCGAATAATCGTCAGGAATTGTTCCCCCGGTACCGTTGAACCGTTCCGCAGCGCGACCCCGTTTCCGCCACTGTTCAAACTGGCGAAGACCATATCGGCGCCGGGGTAGTGCGGAACAGCCCTCGACAACTGCACGCCGCTGCTCGAAGGAACCGCAGGAGCCGGGAAGTACAACGCACCACCGGCCAGCGCCACGGTCTGCGCGCGGAACAAGACGTCGTTACCATCTTCGTCGGCCCAGGTCCACGTTCTGGTGAACAGCTGTACCACCAGTTCCTGGGCCTTCTCCCCGATCGGCAGCAAGCTCAGGAAATCCACCAGCGCCGGCAACCCGACATCACCCTGGCCAAGCGCCAACGGCAACGTCTCCAGCAGCTCATCCAGGCGCTGATCGATGGTCGGATCCTTCGCCGCGCGCATCATCGCCACGCTCACCTCGGCGTGCACCTGCCACATCCACGCGTCCAGACCACCTGCCCAGAAACGGAACTCGACCCGGTCCGCGTCGGTCCCGTGGACGTGCTGGTAATTCACCGCGTCGTACTTGTTGCGACTCAGCTTCCGCACATCGTCATAAGTCCGGACCTGCGACGGATGCGGAGGTACCGGGTTCGGTCCCACCAGTTTGATTCTGCGCTGGCCGCCACCTGGATAGTTGCCGAGCCGATACAGCACTGACTCGTACGCCTTGGTCAACCGCGCCAACCGCGCGTACTCACCAGGCGTGAGATTCGATCCGAGACTCACGTTGACGTGTCCGCCCACCTTGTCGGTGGTGCCGTCGGCATCCCGGCAGATGGCCAGCACGTCGTCCAGTTCCGCCCACTCTTCCGAATTCCGGCCCGGCTGCAAGATATGCGACACCAGTTCCAAGGCGAAGTCATACGCATCCTCCGAAACCAACGCCCACTTGCGCGCGGAGCGCGCTATGGCAATCGTCGGATCCGTACTATTCGGCAACCCCTCCGGCAGCCCGTGCTCCCATTCGATAATGTGACCGCCCGCAAGCAGTTCCCGACCCAGGAGGTCGGCTCGCCGGATGAACTTCCTGATCCCCGGAAGTGTGGCGACCGAGTCAGGAGTCGTCGGCTCCTCGTCCTCCCACTCCGCTAAATCCGACATAGAGTCAGAATCATCGATTAATTGAAGTTCGACCTCGAATCCCATTTTCACATCTTCGCGAGAACTTTCGCCATCAGGAATACCTTCCCGATAGAACCGTGGTTCACCAGCGGCTGCCGAGGCGTTGGCGATACCAGCGATCTGCTGCGCCCTGCGCGCCCGCACCTGGGCCAGCAACTCGCGTGCCTTTTCCAGTCGCTCCGAAAAAAGATCCAACGGCGAACTACCGAAATCGTTTCTGCGCACCGAATCCGACCACTGCGCGGTTCGCTGCCGCAAACCGGGGAACGCGTGCTCGGGCAAGGCTCGCGCATGTCGGCTCAACTGCGCGATCGTCCTCGCGAACTCCTCGGCGAGATGCTGCCGCTGTGCCGTGTCTCCGGCCGACAGGGCCGCCTGGCCGGTCGACGGCGCGCCACCGCGCCCGATAGGCCGGTACTTCACCGCGAGCATCCGGCTCGGCTCGACGCCGCCCAGGAGCAGGGCGAGTTCGGTGGCGTACCGCTTCAACTCGTCGATCGGTCGCAACGACGTCAGGTATTCGTCGGCCACGAGCCGGGAAACGACCTCGACGTGCTCGTCGAGCACGATGCCCTGGACGACTTCCTCGCGAGCACGCTCCACTTCGGCCAAGTAGCGCCTGGTCTCCTCCCGCCGCTCCCAGTCGCCAACGCCGTGCACCGAATCCAACCGGCCCGACTCGGCGATCACCTCGTTCGCTGACCTCAGCGGCTCCCGGCTAGCGCGTTTCGCCATCGAGTTGATTTCCGCGTGCACCTCTGCCCCGACGCGCAACGCCCCGACACCCCGAAGGACGCGTTTCATGCTGTCGACGGCCTCACCCTCGTCTTCGCCCGCCCGCCGCTTCACCTCGGCCGCCGACTCGACCACCACCCGGTACCGCGCCCCGTCGTCGGCCATCAACCGCTCGACGTCACCCCAGTGGGTAACGACGTCCTGCGCCCACTTGCCCAGCACGTCCCCTTCAGCCACCGCCGGCGGCACCGAACGAACCGGCTCGATGCCGGGCTTGCTGCCCACACCCGGATCACCCGGCAACACCGGCCCCCGCCGCGAACCGGCAACCGTGACCGGAATATCCTCACCCGGCTCCCGCCCCGACAACCGCTCCAACCGCTCCCGCATTTCGTCGAACCACTCGTCGCCGAACTCCGAATCCGACCGTTCGTCTTCCGACGGCGCGACCTTTTCCCCCTTGTCCAACCAGATCTGTGCCTCGACCGGTCCGGTCCCGTGTGTGAAGGTGACGTGGGTGCGCACGCCGATCTGGTGGAGTGTGGGGCGGTGGCTGCCTTCGGCTCCGGCGAGACCAACCCGGTGGTCGAGCCGCCGGATGAGCTCTCGCATGTGCTGTTCGACGGCTTCCGCTGCCTCGATAAGGCCGAGCCCGCGCAGTTCCATCCGCGGCGCGTACCCTTCGCGGTGCCAGTCGAGCAGGCGTTGAGCGATGCGGTTCAGCCGACTCTCGTCCTCGAGCCGTGTCAGGCCGGTCCGGCCTGCCTCGATCGTCGCGTCCGGCTCCAGCTTCGCCACGACGGCTTCGCGGGCCCAGCGGAGTTCCCGTTCGTACGCCGACTTCGCCAGCTCCCTGGCCTCGGCACGCTCCCTCAACGCCTCTTCGGCTTCCGACACCGCCCGTGCCGCCTCTGCGCCGTCCTCGGCGCGAACGCCCCGGCTGGTCAACACGTCGATGGCAACGGTATCGATCTCGTTGTGCGGGCGGGGCCGCGCCAGCAACTCGTTCAGTTCGGTCACCTGGTCCTGCCACCACTTGGCAGCGTCGCGGTGCCGCGCCGCTTCGACCCATGCCCGGTCCCGCTCGGCGAGGGTCTTGGTCGCCGCGACGAGCTCGGCCGGAATCCGGTCGTTGCGGTCGGTGCGCCGGATCAGCGCCGCGTTCTTGACCTCGAAATCGATCACGTCGAGCTGTTTGCCGATGAATCTCACGCGGGGCTTCCCCGATCGCAACGCGGCCACGGCCCTGCGTTTGGGGGTGTGTTTCGCGGCAGTCCCTGGCCGGAGCGCGGCCAGTGCGGCACGCATGCGGCGGAGTTCCGAGCTGCGCATGGCCACCAGCCGGAACTCGAAGTCTTCCAGCCAGGAGCTACTGAGCTTGGAGTCGTCCGGTGCGGTGCTCGGCCCAACCTGCGATCTGCTGAGCAGTTGGCTGGCCGCCGTGCTCTTGGTGGAGGATCCGCCTTCCAGGAGCGGTTGCACGGAGATCCCCAAAACGGGCACCCCGGGGGCCACGGGTCCCCAGCCTCCGGCCAGCTCGTGCTGGAACCGGGTTGACGCGGTCGTGACTTCCTGCGTCCTGGTGCTGGCCGACTCGTCGCCGAAAGTGAAGCGTTCGCTTGGCGCGCCCAGCCGCGCGGAAGCACCAGGCCGAGCGTGCAGCACCAGTGTGACATCCCGCTTGGCTTTCACCGGTAACAACAAGCCCCGTTTCAGCGCGGCGAGTAGCCCGTTCTTCGTCAGGCGACGCGAGAAGAGTGCGCGCAGCTCCCTGCGGACCTGTTTCGACACGGTGCCGCCTTTTTTGGCGATCATCTGCGCGGCGATGCCCACCAAACGGTCCATCGGTAAGTAAACGTCCTCCACGAAGGACATTTCCGGATTCGGAATGCCGAGGTACCCCGGCTCGTCGTGCCACTGTCGAAGGCTCTCGGGGGACACCTGCACCCGTCGCATCGTGGGTTTGCCCACAATGCCGAGTTGATCGGCGGGGATTCCCGACGACAGCCCGTCCTCAAGCGCCCGAGACAGAGCGATCGTCCGGTCGAGCTGGACCGCGGCGAACACCTTGCCGTCGCGCTGGACGGAAATCTCGAACCGGAAAAGGGACGAAACCTGTTCCGCCGAGCCGGACATCGTCATGGTCTGTCCGCCCGACGTCTCGGTCTTGTCCTTGACACCCTTCGTCTTGGTCCCGAAGGCCTGCTCGCCGAGGACGCTGACGCCTGCGACTGCGTTACCCGGAGTAGCGAGGCTGGGGTCCTCGCCGGTCATCGACGCGAACATGAGGACTGCCTGGGCCGTCTTGAGATACGACCCCTTCAGCGTCCGTTCTTTGCTGTCGAAGTCGCGCAGCGTGTTGGCGAAGGTCAAGCCGTCGGGCAGGGGGACGGGAACGCCCACCTGTCCTTTCGGCCGAGCCTGGACGTGTAGCTCGTACGTCTGCCGGAATGCCCTGTTTTCCAACGACAACGAGGTGTCCACGCTACTGCTGCCCGCGTCGCCGAGGTGGTTCCGCATGGTGCGCAGAAAACGCATCGCTTCGGCGTAGTTGCCCGCCCCTTTGGTCGGCGACGGTTCGAAGATTTGGTTGGCGACCTCCGGGCCGATGTCCGGGTGGTCGACCAGCTTTTGGTGGAGAGCCGGAATGGCTTCCGTCAGGTCGATCGAGGTGTCCAGGTGGTTCAGCCCCTGCCGCCACGGTGCTTGTTCGGCCAGCTCGAGCGACGGCTGCGCTGATTCGGTGCCCTCATTTACCGCAGCGCTCTCGTTCACCGCCTTGATATCGGCATCGGTCAACCACGCGTAGACGTAGTCTTCCCTTTCCTCGGCCACGCGGGTGATGTGATCCCGCGGCCGGGAGCCGGGTCCATCGGACAGGAGCTTCCACGCGGGCGGCGACTCCCGGGTCAACGTGCGCCGCCCGGCCTTGCCGTAGGGTCGGCCTTCCACCACCACGCGCCGCCGCAGTTTCACCCTCGCCAGCGTCCGGCGTTTCCCGGCAGACGTGCGGGTCGTGGTTTCGCTGGCCTCCACGCGCCTGCCGTTCACGTCCGTGATCTGGGTAGTGATCAGACCGGCACCGACCATGCTGAAAACACGGATCCCGTAGTGCTTCATGCCCGGGAGCACGAACACCTCGAACTCGCTCGGAACGATCGCCCAGGTCCGCCCATCGCCGGCCTCGACGAACGTGGTACCGGTCACCTCGTCGGCGGTATCCGACCAGGTACTGATGGGCAGTGGGTCCACCTCGATGACCTCGGTGGACGTTCCCACCTCTATCCGCTGCCCGGAGCTGGGTGTGGCTTCCGGCGGAGAAGCGTTGAACCCGTGGTGCTGGGGATAGTCGGACTCGGCGGGGAACGCCTCCTCGATCCGGGCGTGCTGGCTCCCGTCGAGCGGACCCCAGGAGACCTCCCTGACCAGTTCCTTGGTCCGCGCCACCAGGTGCGTGTCATCGACCTTGCCCGCGATCTTCACGTTGTTCAGCCGGGGGCCCTGGACGAGGTGGTTGATCGCGGCCTCGTCGAGCCGGGTCCAGGCGCTGTCCTCCCCCTCTCGTGGTGGGCCTCCGGGGATCAGCCTGTCGAGGTCGGAAACCAGGGTGGTGAAGCCGACCTTGACCGAGGCCCCCTCGGGGGAACCATCGCCGACGGCCACCCGCTGTTGTTCTTCGGGCTGCTGAGGCCCCAGCAGTGTCGTGAGGGCGGGCTTGGCCGTGGTCCATTGCACGGCCTCGACGCGGTAGCGCACCGTTCCGGAGTATTCGCGGTACGCCGCGTTCTTCAGTGTGCCGTCCGGACCCGGGAGCCCCGTGGCCTCCGTGCCCCCCGTCTTGGCCGATCTGCCGATGGTGGTCGAACGGCGGGTGGCTCTCGTAGCCAGGGCGTGCCACTCGGCGAAACCGCCCTCGGGATAAGCACGGGCCACGACACCCAAGCTGGTGGAGAACTCCTTTTCCCGGGTGGCTTCGGACCCGATCTCGGTCGAGTGGGTGGTTCCCGAGCCGGGCTCGCCTTCCAGCCGATCACCGGCGATGGCGGTCTCGACTTCGCGGGTCACCGTGACCCGCAGGTGGTGGGTGTGCAGCTTTCCCTCGTGGCTGAAGTCCAGGGTCACCGGGCCGGGGCCGAGTTGATCGTCCCCCACCTGTTCGCGCAGTTCGCTGATCTTGGCGGCCTGCTCCGCCAGTTTGCGGGTGAGGCGCCCGGTGAACGCCGCGGTGTCGTCGAGGTCGACGGGGGAGTCGGAGCCGCCCCACTTCCAACGCTCGCCCACCCGGCTCTTCCGCAGGGCACCGATGATCAGCTTCGCCACCTCCGTGCCCGCGCCGCTGTGCTGGAGCGTCGCGCGGTCCAGCACAGCGGGCGGGGGCGACCGCTCTTCGGCAGGCGACTGCTCCTGGCTGTCGGTGTCCGGGTGGATCCCGGCCGCCCGCGCGTCCGCAGCGGTGGCCACGCGGTAGGCGGTGAGGCCCTCGCGGAAGATGGTCGACGGTTTGCCCACCTCGCGGAATTCCAGGTCGTACTTGACGGCGTAGACGCTGACCTTCTCCTTGGTCACCGTCGAGTTCTGGTCCGTGTCCCGTGCCGAGGACGTCCGCTCGTGGGTGTTCGCTCCTTCGACCCCCGCCAAGGGTCCGGCGGCCGGCCTGATCACACCGCCTTCCAGCACAGGCCCGGTCGTGCCGTCGAAGCCCTTGTGGTGGCTGGTGCTCATCGTGTTCGTGACATCGGTGTCGCGAGCCGCCACCCGCCGCACCCGCACGTCGTCGACGTCCCGCAGATGCTGGGTTTCACGGACGACGACCCGCCTCTGCAACCGCACCCGCCTCGCGCGCTGTCCCTTCAGCCACTTGGCGGGTTCGTCCAGCCCCACGTCCTGCCAGCCGCCCACCCCGTCCTTCTTCTGCTGCGGCGTGATCTCCATCGACGACAGGTTCTTCGCTATGTCGTCCTCGCTGACGAACTGGCGCAGGTCGTCCAGCGCGGCCTGACCGGGGCGGAACATGCCCTTCGGCAACCTGGCCGTGAGCTTGTGGACGATCCCCCGCTCCCGCAGCGGTTTCCCCTTGTAGGTCGCCTCCGCCTCCGGATGCACCTTCGCGTCCAGCACCGCGGCGTGCGGAAGGTGTGGACCGGCGGGGCGCCAGCCGTCCCGTTTCGGCGTGGGAAGGTCCGTCGGCACGGTCATCGGCGCCCGCAGGTACGGCCCCACCATCCGCTCGCGCACGAGCGCGTTGGCCCTGGCGTCGAACAAGGACGCCACCACCCGGAACGGCACCTGGGCCTCCCGCGCGCGCGTGGGTACCTCGAACTCGAGGGAGCGGGCGGAGTCCCGCGTCACCTTCTCGTCTCGCGTCGTACTCGGCCGGGTGAGGGTGACTTTGCCCTTGAAGCTGCCGAACCAGCCGATGCCCGCGGTGCCCAGCATGATCAGGAACGTCTCCGCGCGGTTGCGGTGGTGCGTCCTGCTCAACTCGGATTTGCCCACCGCCTCCCGGGCGGCCGACATCTTCCCCGCGGACTCGACACCCTCGGCCTTGCGCGGATCGAATTCCGTCCGCAGCAGGAATTCGAAGCGCCGACCGTCAGCAGTGACTTGGAACCACTTGCCCGAACCGTCCTGCAGGCTTTCCGGCTTGTTCGTCAAGGTGTCCTGAATCTCTTCAAGACCGGTTACGTCCTTGGGCTCAACAGAGCGCTGAAGATGGAGCTCCAGATACTCCATTAGACCGTCGATCACGGAGCTGACGTTTTCCACCGGCCCATTCGTCTTCGCACCCCCCAGCGTCTCGGCCGGCCGGAAGGTCCGCCCGAGATCGCGAGGCTTCTCCGCCACGGCTGGAGCGGAGTCGGCGGCAACGTCGCTGGCCGGTGCCTCCTCGCCTGGTTCCGGCTCCTCTTGGATCGTTGACAACCGCTTCGCGGATGGCCCATAACCGGAAGGATCGTCGTCCTCGATCGGGCGAGCCGGATTTCCGATCCGGGTGGCCAACAGCAGTGCGCCTTCGACCTCCTGGCCTTTGTCCAGCAGGGACATCAGGACGGTTCGCAACTCGTCGGGCGCGACCCCGGTTATCGGGCGGGTCCGGCGGGACGAGCGGCCTCCGCCGGCCATCAGCTCGTTCGCCTGCCGGGCCAATTCGTCACGACGATCCGAGTCAAACCTCGGTTCGTTCTCGATCAGGTACTTCCGCGCCTCGCCCACCAGCCTGAACCAAGCCCACTCGTCGAGCCCGGTAGCGATCCGGCCGGCGAGCTCCGCGACCTCGTGCACCTTCTCGGACAGCGGTAAACCGGGCTCCAGCTGGTGGTACTGGTGCAACACCAGCGCGAGAACATCACGCGCCGACTCCTGCGTGAGATCGGAGTCGATCAAGGACGCGAATGGGGAAACGGCGTCTCGCAGTTCGGTGACGTACTCGGTGTCTTCCATCGAGTCGAGGGCCTTGGCTGCCGCATCTCCCGAAATGTCGAGCCGATGCGGATTCCACTCCCGGGCCATACTGCCCCGATCGAACGCTATCTCATCGGCCACCCGCAACGCGGTCGCCGTTCCCACAACACGCACGGCATCGCCGATCACCCCCCGGATCGCTTCGGCCAGGCCGGGGTGGAGCTGCCGATCGGCATCACTGACCAGGCCACCGTCGAACGCGGCAGCGATCACCTCGTCCGCCTTCGCCCCTTCGGCCTCCGACAGGTCCGCCACCGCACGAGCCACTCCGAACAGCCGATCCAATGACCACGCCTGCCTCGATTCCGGCGTGTCGTTCCCTTCCGCGACCGGCCGGACGTTCGCGAGCCCCGGTTCATTCCCCACCGCCCCGCTGCCGCGCAACCGGCCACGCCTCAGATCCGCGAAAGCCTCCGCACCCGACGGCCCCGCCACCGGCTCATCCGACTCGCTCAGATCCTGGTCTTCGTGCGGACCGACCTGCCCCGAAGCCGACACAGCCCCCTCTCGTTTCTCCACGGCCTCACGCAGCATGCGATGCAAATAACTTTCTGCGCCCAGCGCGTCTTCATTCCGCACGTCACCTGTCTTCAAGAACTCCGCAAAACCTTCAGGACCTTCAAGAACCGGGATTCGCCCCTCAGCAAAAACAGCGGACACGTACTCATCCGCACGCGCCACCACCACATCATCGAGCTCAAACGGGACCAGAACGCCGGAACGAGTAAAACCAAATTCCGACATGAGCTCATACAGCACCTTAACCCAAAAATTATTGTCACCACGTAGATTATTCCGCCTCAAGTGCACCACAAGACCATTATCTGTAGGCGTCCGCCTCTTAGCACGGGCTTCAGACAAATACTCACGCACGTAGCTCTTCAATACCTCATGAGGAACAGACCGGGCCCGAATGCCGGGACGAGTAAAACCAAATTCCGGCATGAGCTCATACAGCACCGTGCGCCAAAGAGTATTGGCATTGGCAATAGTTAACTTCTTCCGACCCCTCAAGAACGCCGTAAGACCGTTAGTACCTCTATAATTAGGCGCCCACCCCTTGACACGAGCTTCAGACAAATACTCACGCACGTGGTTCTTCAGTGTCTCATTGTCGTTATCGCGCGTGGCTTGCCCTCGATCGGTGTCATGAGGACCGTGCGCCTCGGGTTCGGAGCCCAGCGGATCATCCGGGTCGGTAGCGCCCGGCTGGCCCGGTGGGGTGGGTGACTCCGGACTCGCCGATCTGCCAGCCGGATCGTTCGGCGATATCGACTCTGGCCCTGGTTGCGGTTCCGGTATCGTCGCCAGCCGCGAGTCGCCGAGCCCTCCCACCATGCTCGTGTATTCGTCGTTGGCGGGATCGCTTTCAGGAACTCCCGGCAACGAATCCAGACCCAACACCCGGTCACCGAGGTTCACGTCGATGCGCTGCCCCCGAGCGTTGAACGGGAGCACCGAATAGTCGAACCGAGGGTCCTGCCAAGACTCCGCCAACTCCTCGTGCCGAACCGTCGTCCCGGCTAACACCACGTCCGTCTCGTCGTTCACCAGCCATACCCGGCCGGGGCCAGCGCCCGTTCCAAGCTTCGGTTGCGCCACCACCAGCACTCCGGCCAGTGCGGGTCCGCTTTGGCGTGCGATGTGGCTCAGCGTGTCCATCACGTCCCCCGTGATCGGCTGTGCCACATCGGGCCACAACTCCCTGGCGGACTTCGCGTCCCCCAGAAGGTCGACCACCGATCCCCACACCTCGCCACCCCCGGCGAACTGGCGCCACACGAAATCCATCACCAGCGCGTCCACCACCGCGGGCCGATCATCCCGCTCAACCCCACCAAGCCGGGGCTCCGGCATCATCCACAACGACTCCACCAACTGCACCTGCCGCTCGAACACCCTGCGCGCCAACGGCGACAACCCATCCAAGAACGCCTGCACCTCGGCACGCACACCACCACGCGCCGCCAAGAACTCCCTCCCCAGCGACACCTGATCCACATTCCCCACCGCACCAGCCTCGATCAAACCACCCGAATACGCCGCCACCTGCTCATCACTCAAATGCGGGAACATCGCACGCATACCCGCAACCCAACTCTCCACCAAAACCCGCTGCCACTGCTCACCCGGCAAAAACACCCGAGACACCCCACGCTTCAACGCATCCGCCGGCACCTTCCCCCCGGTATCCACCACACCCTGCTCAACCCGCACCGAATCCACCTTCGCCAACAACGTCGCATAACCACCAACACCAGGCGAAACCCCCGACAACCCAGCAGGAACAAAATTCACCAACTCGTGCCACACCACATCCGAAACCGGAGCATGCACCGGACGACTGAACACACCCAACACCAACTCGACGTTGTCGACCGCGTCCTCGTCGGACTGGTCGAGCACCATCTCGTCCACGGCACCCAGCACCTGGCCGCCGAGGTCGACTTCGAGCGGGTTGCCTTGCGCGTCGAATGGGAGCACGGAATAGTCGAATCGGGGATCCCGCCATGAACTCGCGAGTTCGTTCTGCCACTCGTTCTCCCCGATCAGGAACAAGTCCGTCTCGTCGTTCACCAGCCAGACCCGACCCGAACCAGCGCCCGTCCCCGTCTTCGGTTGCGCCACCACCAGCACTCCGGCCAGTGCGGGTCCGCTTTGGCGTGCGATGTGGCTCAGCGTGTCCATCACGTCCCCCGTGATCGGCTGTGC
>NZ_BAAANN010000035.1:54663-65234 GCF_039529815.1 Amycolatopsis minnesotensis
CGAAACCCCCGAAAAATCAGCAGGAACAAGACCCACCAACTCGTGCCACACCACATCCGAAACCGGAGCATGCACCGGACGACTGAACACACCCAACCCGAACTCGTGGCCACCAGCATCGCTGTTCACGGATGCGCTGTCGGCACCTTGGCTGTTCGGTGCCCGCACTGGGCCTACGGACTCGTCCGCAGGGGTGGCGAGTAGCTGGGCGACTGACGGGTGAGCCGGTGCGGACGGTCCTCCCCCGCCGCTGGTCTGGTCCGAACCACCCAGCAACCGGTGCACCTGCCCCGTAACCAGCAACTGGGCCATCCGATTCGCCGGATCCCGCGACCCCGGAACCTGGTGATAGGCCCAAGCCAACCCCGGCTCGAAAGCCAAGATACGGCGCACCAACTCCCCGACCAGGTCCCGCTTCTCGCCCTGGTACTGCTGGCGCAACAACCGGCCCAACTCGGACCGCAAGGCGAGATCGAAGTCCGAGTCACGCACGGGGGCGGGCACGGTCATCAGCACCCGGGCCATCTTGGTGGCGGTCACCGCCACGGAGTTCCGCTGCTCCGATGGCACCCTGAGAGACGCCCAGTCCAGGCCCGCCTTGAACTCCAGCACCTTCGCCACAAACCCGCTCACGTCATTCCCGCTCCGGCCGGAAAGGGCCGACAACTCCTTCTCGAGGTGCGCTGTGAGCTTCGGGTCCCGGTAGGGCCCTTCCCGCACCCCACCGGGCCTGGTCCCCTGATGGGCGTCAGGTTCCGTGGGACCGCTCGCGTCGGACGGGTCGGGCCGCTGTTCCGGCGCCGGCGTGATCGCGTCCGGATCTTCGGCGGGCGGCGCGTTGGGCCGCGCCTTCTTGGCCATCCGCTCCACGGCCTTCGGCCTCAGCTCGGCCGGTACGACGGCCTTTTGGCCGGAACTGCTGGCCTCGGACTGCCGCGTCGACGGTTTGGCGGCGTTCGCGTTGCCGGAAGCGCTGTCGTCGGCCGCCTGCTCTTGGGCCGGAGGCGCACTGTGCGCGATCGCCATGACGATCTCGGCCAGCCCGAGCTCGGCCCCCTGCCGGGCGCGGATTCCGGCCGCGACCCGGACCACGTCGGCGGGATCGAAGCCGAGCTTCCGGAATGCTTCCGCGACCCCGGGTGCCCCCATGGCCCGGTACACCTCTTGCTGGTCGATCGGATCGATTTGGTCGAGGCTGGGCGCATCGCGCACCGCGTCACGGAACGTGGGCGACGTCCACCATGTGCCGAGCCCAGCAGCGATGCGGATCGAAACCTGCCGCAGAAGCCCCTCCTTGTCGTGGACGGCGTCGGGCAAGATGCTCCACCAGTACGCGAGGACCTTCCGCACCTCGCCGCGGATGTCGCGCTCCGCGAGCAGGACCGGATGGTGGGTGGCGGCGATCGCCGCGTTCGCCGCGGCCACCGCGGGGCCATCGCTCTGCACGGCGCCCGGTGGCACGAACGCCGCTTCGACCAGAAGCCGGACTTCTGTCCACACGGTTTGCGCCATCACCGTCAGCGGATTGGTGGTGGCGCTCGATGGCACCCAGGACCCCGGAGGAGGGGGCTTCTGCAGCACGCCGGAAAACGAGTAGGACAACCTGTACCCGGCCTTGAACCCGTCCGAAGAGAACCGGAGTCTGTTGGCGAGAATTTTCGCGATCGCGGTTAACATGGACTGATCAACCTGCCCCCAGTCCATAGTATCGGACATGATCTGCCTGGCCTTGTCCATGAGCTCGCGAGATTCGCGCGGTCCTGCCACGTCCACCAGGTGGTTCCAGCCGAGTTCTGCCTCGATCTTGAACCGGTTGGGCGCCCTTATGGTGCTCACCAGTACGGGCTCTATCCCTTCGGGGCGAGCACTTCCGTTGCCCAGCAGGACGGGTGCCCATGGCTCGGCCGGGGCCGAACGCAGTTTTCCGGCCAGCCGCCGAGACCACGAAAAAGCATCCGCGACGTTTACCCGGAAACCGAGGGGGGACCTGGTGATCAGGCGAGACGTGATGATCTCCACCAGTTCCGACTTTCTCGTCTCGCCGAGCTTCTTGTAGTCGTGAGTGTTATCCGCGATGGTTTGTGCGGTCTGTTTCAGCTCCGCACGCACTTTGTCGCTTCGCTCTCCCTCGCCTAGCCGCTTCACCACTGCTCGCGCTTTCGCGGCAGCGGTATCGAGATTCAGGAAATCCCATGCCTGCCCGACGTCATCGCTCGGCTGCTCGGCCGGTGCCGGCGATGAGGACCGTGACGGGGTCAAGGACTCCCGCACTCCCGGGCTCCCAGCGGTACCTCGCCTCTGCCGCTGCTCGTAGAGCGGCTCGGCCACCCGACGGGCATCGACCTGTACGGCCTGCTGGACGCGGCGGACGTTGCCGATGATGACGGTGCCGTCCGGCCCGTACCCGAGTGCGAACAGGCGCACTTCTCTCGACAACTTCCGCTCGTCCTCCGGGGAAAGCTGGGAACCAGCGTAACCGAGGACTTCGAACGTCCCGTCCTTCGGAACTACGTGCAACACCATCCCGAGACCGCCGCTCGGCGTCACTTCGAACACCATCGCGCTCGCCGTCCGGTCACGGCTTTCCTTCAGCGCGGAGATGACACGGTCCAGTCCGTCCTGGCCGTCACCCACGTAGGCCGCGCGCGGCACGGGGTCGTCGGGCCTGCTCGTTTCACGTTTCCCCACAGGAACGGGTTTCGCACCCGGGATTCTCCTGCGAAGCAAGTTGTGCGTCCCGGCCTCGCCTCGATCGTCCATCGCATCGAACTCCGGCGACTCCTCTTCGGGGAGCAGAATTGTCACAATCGTCACCTGGGCGGGATCCACCGTCCGGACGCGGTTCGAACGCTCGGCGGGAGTAGCCTTCAGGTCCTGCGCCAACTTCTCAGCGGACTTGACCAGTTCCGCCGTCAACTTGTTTTTGGTCAGCCTCTCCAGTTCCTCTTCGTCGTATTTTGACGCGACCGTATACGCCACCAACCGCGTCATGTCTTTCAGCGCGTAGCCCAGTTCGACGAGCCGACGGCGACCGAAATGCCGGGAAGCTTCTGCGGCCGCTCCCTTGAGCACCCGGTCGGGGATGTCGTCCTCCCAGGCGGCATCGATGTCATTTTCTACCGACGATCCCTCACTGGCAGCCCGGATGGCGTCATCCCACTCCTCCTTCGGCCGGAGCGTTAGGAGGGTAGAACCAAGCAGCTCAGAAATATGCATGTGGCCGGCATCCGGATCTCCCGCAGCGGAGGGGAAGGTACTGTTGCCGCGATGCATTATATAGGCGATCAACCGCGCCATCCCAGCCGAGCCCGATTCGATAATATCGCACAATTCTGAATCATGGATCACCGCGGCGACGTCCGCCAGGCCGGTCAGATATCTTGGAATCTGGGCGCGTCGCGCTTTCGCCAACAGAAGTTCTACATCATCTGCGCTCAGTTCAGCAGGCGTATTCCGCGCCGCCTTCAGCGCGAACTTCATTGCTTCGCGCACGCTGCCCGTATGGCGCCGTATCGAAATTATCGCGGCCTCGAGGGCCTCCTTGTTGTTGAGATTCGTCAGATCATGAGATGCCATGAGCAGCACCAAGGCTGTGCGCCTCATCTGCGCTCGAACCTGAGCCGGGAGACCGGCGAGCGCTTCCTCCACGGTCCGCGCGGGTGCGTCACCAGGTTCGGCTAGGCCGGTCCGGTCCCCGGAGGTACCGGCTACCCGGTATCCCTCGCCTTCCGGCACCAGCCTCGTACCCGGCGGCAACAGGTACCGTCCACCCGCGGTCACCAGCGGTGTGCCCACGTCAGCGATCACCCGCACCACGCCCGGCTGGCTCCCGGCCTTGCCCATCGGAGTGACGGGCAAGCCGACCTGGACTTGCCCGGTCTCCTGGTCCACCGCCCCGGCTCTGATCACCGCGGCGAAAACCGCCCGCCGCGGAATCGAGTTGCGCCGCGCCGCCCGGGTCAGCAGTTCACGCTGGTTCGCGGTCAAAGACGGCGCACCAGCCATTACCGAATCGAACGCCGCCCGCTCGTCATCATCAAGCGCCCGTTGCTTTGCCGCCCACCTCGCCAAGCCGTCTTCGGAAGCCGGAACCTCGACACCGTGCGAAGTGGCTTCCGAAACGGCGCCGGAGGGCCCGGCGAAATGCGCGGGCTGATCCGGGTGCCCGCGACCGGGCGCACCACCCGGCAGGCGCAGCAGGGCATGAGGATCGACCACCCTGCCGTCCGCCTTCGCGACCGCGACGATCTCCTCCACCAACCGCCCGGTGTTCTCCGGCCGGACCCGGAAATCCGGATCGGCCGCCTCCTGCTCACGACGCCACGTCTGCCACTGCTGATAAGCCCGCTCCACCTCAGCATCCGAAGCCTTCGAACCGTCCGGCCCCTTCAACGCGCTCGCAATATTCTCCCGCCGCACATCATCGAGCTCCGGCCAGCCGGAACGCTCGGACGTCTTCGTCTCCTGCGCGAACCGCTGTGCGAGGGCGTCCACCAGGCGCGCTCGATCGGCGGGGCGGTCTCCTGCCTGGTCCAGTTCCCGCAGTGCCCGCAGCACCTGTTCGTCGTCAGGCAGTTGGTCCCTGCTCAGCCGAGAACCGAGCTCCGGCAGCCGCTCCATGGCTGCCCACACGTACGGCCGCAGCACTGCCGCGTCCAACGACTCGTCGCTGAGCGTGTGGCCACGACCAGCCGCGCCGGGACGAGCCAAAGCCACCGGCTCGACCCAGACACGCACCTGACGGCGGTCCTCCTGGCTCGTGGGTGCCCATCGCGGCGAGCGACCCGGTCCGTCACCACGAGAGGACGTCACCAGCCTGACCGGCGCCGATTCCTCCTCGGTTAGTCCGGCTCGTAGCGTGTTCAGCCGTCGCTCGAGAATGTCCGCGACCACCCGAGCACGCTCGTTCCCGGTGGCCGCCGCGCCCTTGCTGCGCAGGCCACCGTTGCCACCGCCCTCGACATGGACGACGAGGCCTTCACCACCGGCCTTCACGACAGCCGCCGCCTGCTCCAGGACCTCGTCAGCGAAGTTCTCGAGCTTGCTCGGATCGGGCACCTCGAACTTCTTGTTCTCGAATGTCACGGACAAGGGATCGGGTCGCGGCTCGTCGGTAAGCCGGACCGGACCTACGTCCGGCAGCGCGGGGGGCACGCTCAACACCGGCTCCGGACCGTTCTCAGCAGCCCGTGACGCCGCCGCCGCTTTCCAGGCCTCGTCGTCGATCCGGCGGCTGGTCGCCATCCACCGCTGGAACTGGGCATACGCCGAACCGAATCCCTTGGCGCCGAGCTTGTTGCGCAGGTACCGCAGTTCGAAGGCACCCAGGGGCAGCTGCGCTCGGTCACCGTACGAGTCGAGCTCGTTGATCTCCGTCTTCAACCCACCGACCGCGTGCGACTGCGGCACCGGCTTTTCACCTGGCCGCAACGACTGCCAGGCCTGACGCAGGTAGTCACGCGGGCTGAATGGGCTCCCCCCCGCGCACATCTTTCGGTCGAGGGCGTGCTCACGAATCCTGTCGTCGCGGACGAGGTCCTGGTTCCTGCCCCGGAGCGTGCGATCGAAGGCGATGGTGAGCTCCTCCGCGTTGTTCTCCAAGTAGTGCTGGACGCGTCGGGGCAATCCACCTCGTATGACGGACATCGGCATCCGGGACAGCACCATCGTGAAGTTCTTCATCAGGTCGGCATCAGTGCCGTCGTCATCGTTGCCACCGAACTTCTCCCAGTTCAAGGTGGCGACCGCAGCCTGCGTGTAGACCAGTGCCGCGTACCCCGCGATCGCTGTCGCGTCGGCCTCCACCCCCTCGTCCCGTGCGAAGCTTAATCCGGCATAACCGTCGTAATCGGCGTACTCGCGGAACTCGTCGGCGATCGTTTGACCGAACGTCATCGCCTGCTTGAGGAATCGCGCCTCCAGCGCGTCCGCGGGTACCCCTTCCTCACGCGCTTCAGCGGCAACTGCCTTCAAGAAGCTCCACAAACCGAAGACCGGTACCCCGACGGTCAACTGCTGCGCGATCTGTTCCAGCCCCAGATCCTGCAGCTTTACCTGGGTCTGTTCGCCCCGGCCGACGGAGAACCCGTCCTCGTTGCCGAACAGGTCGGCGATGGTCTGGTCAGGGCGGGCATCGCGCAGCAAGCGCAAGACGCGATCGAACTCGCCCCAGACCTTGGCAGGGTCCGGCCTGCCCTGCTCCCCGCGCAGCACACCCGCCGGTTCTCCGACCTTTTCGGGGATCAACTCTCCCCCCACGAGGCTGTCGGTGACGAGCTTCGTGTACCGGCCCCTGACAAGTACGGGGCCGGTCAGCTGCACTTCGCCGACCTCCGACTCGGTCCCGATCGCGCCACCGCGGCGCCTGACGACCTGGCGCTCGGGATTCACGCCGACCTGGGCCACCTCGTCCGCGAGGTGCATCACGTCGCTCGGCCAGGAACGTTCGAGTGCCAACCAGTCGTCGAACGCCTCCAGTACTTCATCGTGCGACACAGGGCGCTTCGCGAGCCGCTCCATCTCCGAGCGCGCGAACACGATCCCGTGCTTCAGGAAGTCATGCTTCCGCTCCTCGTCCCGCGCGCGCTCGTTCGTTTCCGGTGTCTCGGGGGCCGGTTGTGTTTCCTCCGCACCGCTGGGGTTCTCCCCCGTTCCGGCCTTGCCGAGTTGCACTGCCAGGTCCGGTGCCACCGCGTGGTACGCCGCTTCGAAGGCGGCGTCGTCGCCACTGTCGAGGCGGTCCGGCCCGCCCGAGTTCAGCCAGCCCTCGTAGGCCGCACGCGCCCGCTCGATCGTGATCGGCTCCGCCGCCACCTCCTGCCCGGCTTCGCGCTGGGCCTCCACGAGCTCGGCGAGCTCGGCGCGAATCCGCTCCAGATGCGCCGGGGCGGCCACCCGCGGCCAGCTCGTGTCGACCGATCCGGGCTCGTCCGCCCTGCGCTCAGCGTCCCGCTCATCGCGCGAGATGTCCTCACCGGACTCTTCGCCGTGCGACTGCTTCGGCTCATCGAGTTCGCCACCAGGCTCATCTCGGTCAGCTTCGGAATCGTTACGACCGCGCCGAGGGATGTCACCCCCGCGCGCCGAGGTGTCGTCCTTCGGCTGTGTCGATGGCCCGATGCGGTTGGGGGTCTTCGCGTTGTCGGCCGTGCTGTCGTCGGTCGCGTCCGTGTCGACCGGCGGCGGGACCTTCGGGAGTAGAAGACCGTTATACACCGCGTGGTACGCCGCGTTGAAGGCGGAGTCGTTGGTGGGACCTGTGTGCCCGGCCGCAATCCGCCAATGCTCGTATGCCGTGCGGGCCTGATCGATCGTAGCGGGCCCCGTTCCCGGATTCCCGGCTCCTTCAACGAAGTTCGTGACCTCCTCGATCCCACGGCGGATCTGCTCCAGGTGTGCGGGGGCGGCCACCCGCGGCCAGTTCGCACGGTCACGGCCGTGTTCGTCGCGCTCAACCTCGAGATCGTCTTGATCGCGCTGAGAGTCGCCGTGCTCCTGACCCGAAACGTCATTGTCCAAGCCGAGGTCGCCGTCGCCGCGAGCGGTTGAAGTCTCGCGCAGCCTGTTGAGCGTGAAACGGGAGGCAGTCTCTTCACCGAGACTCTCGAAAGTCTCGATCAATTCCTTCCTTGCCGCTTCAACTGCCGCGGGATCATCGAGTGCGAGATGTGTTCCATTCTCTTCGAGCGACTCCACATACTTTATTATACTCACCTGCGGGGCGGAGCCCTGCACATTTTGCACAGCGTCATCTTCTGGCGAAATGAGGACCTGGGCACGACCATCTTTGCCGTTACGCCTCGTTCGAGACATACCTTGATCATCAACATTGGGATGGAGGCCCGAAGGCTCCAGAAGTATCACATCGAGATTCCACGCATCAATATCCGCACCACGGCCGACTATGTCGGTACCGATAAGAACCTTGATTTCACCCCCAACCTTGTCAATAACTTTCTGAAGGTTGGGATAACGATCCGCTTTCTGTTTCAACAACCACTTTATATCAACGGCCGTATGTTCGACAGATTTGCCGTTGATTGGATTGTCGTTCATGTAGTCCGACAGCTTTTTAATTTTCGCGTTGTCGTGCGAAATAATCAAAGTCGGTTCGGGATTGACATGGACAAACTCGTTGACGTATTTGAATTTGCTTTCAAGGTCGGGCATTATATGAACAGTGGTATTCTCACGCATATCATCCAGGAAACGGTTTGGGATCCTTCGCACCGCCCCGGGGAGGCCGATACTCTTGAGCAGCGGCTCCATACCTTCCATAGTTCCGGACATAGCCGTGACCTTGGGGTAGCGACCGAAAAACTCGGGCGCGGTGAGCACCCTACTGTTGCTGCTATCCGAGTCCGCGCGAATCTTCAGATTCCACTCCGCTTCGACGGCCTGCCCCAGACCCTCGTTCCAGCGACTTTCGTTCCCGGTCTTCGGATCCGACATGGCGTCGCCGGTACCCCGGTTGACTAGGACAACTCGACCCTCTCCTGTCGTGAAGTCGATCACATAGTCCTCGTCCAGCTTGATGTCTCCCAACCTCACACGGGCGGCGTTGTTGATCCGTCGTTCTTGTTCGAGGCTCAGGGAGTGGCCCATCAGTTTCTCAACTTTAACCCGCCCTTCAACGGTGAGTGCGGACTGCGCAGGCCGCTTGTTGCCTACGTGCCCGAAATCCTCCTTCGTAAGCGGACGATCCGGCTGCTTCTCCGTGGCCAACCAGTCATCAAGTACCTTCTTGGCCTTCATGACCTCGCCCGCAACATAAGGGGACGCCTCTTTGTCCGCCAGAAAGGAAAGGATCCACTGAGGAGGTGTGAGGCACGAGGTGTCACCCTCGTCGTAAAAAAGCCTCAACCGTGTTGACCCATCATGGGCCTCACCAGGTAGCCTGCCCGTCTTGTTCAGGTGGTGCGCTGCCTCGTCGACCGAACCGATATAGATCGTCGGCCGACCGGGACTCGGGACCGGCGGCGGCCTATCTGAATCTATCCAATGTAGCGTAAATCCCAGATCGCCGAGAATTTCCATGTGGTGTACGGAGGCAATGGTCGCGAGATAGTCATTGCTAGTCAGGAGATGAATCCCGTCGAATTCTGGTTCGACTGCTTCCAGTATGGAAGCAAGCAGGTATGCAAGGGTCTTTCCCTCACCGGCTCGCATCTGGTAGTGAATGTCGACCTTCGGATTTTCTCGCATCTGGTCGACCGCGTCCACTTGCCCCCAGTACATCGATTTATCGGTATGCCTGCGGGTCATTTCATAAGCCGCCGCAAATTTTTCATCCGGGCTGCCGAAAAACACCATTTCCCGCAGTTGCGCTCCCGTCAACTGGTCCAGCCTGCTGCTTGGGTCGGCGTGGTTGTACCGGTCCTCGAGGACGAGCAGCTTCCGAGCAGTCTCGTGCCGCAGGTTCGCGCCAGCCATCCAGGATTCGTAAGCAACGCGCGACCCGGGATCTGACAGGAGTTTATATTTCCCGTTGGGCTGAAGCCCGTAGCCTTCGTCCTTTTTCCGGAAATACACAGCTTTTTTCGCCTGACGGTCCCAGATCACCTCAGTCGCAATAGGGAGCAATGTTGACGTACCGTCGGAAAGCTTGACCAAACGCGGGACGTGCAACTTTCGAAGGAAAATCTCGCCGTACTCGCGCTCGCGCAGACGCGACCAGTGGCCGTCCGGCGCTCGGTCATAGCTCTTCCCAGTTGGGAGCAGAAGCAATTTGGGTTCACCGTTGACGTCGATCCACATCTTTGTGCCCGCGGGCAGTTCGGCAGCGAACGGCTTGCCCGACCTGTCCGTCGCCTCAGAGCGAAACGAACCGCCATGCTCGGTGATATGCCACCCGCTGTCGTCGCGCTTCCAGAGCATCTTGCCGATGATCTCCAGGTGCGAGCCTCCGCCTGGACCGCCGGGGTCGCTCGGGGAGGTCTGCCGGTGCGGTGGTCCGGTGTGCTCAAGATCGCCCACCGGCACCACGTCACCTTGGTGGTCATGCTCGTGGTGCGACTCGTGCCGATCGTTCCGGCCACGGTGCTTCGATTCCCCCGCGCCGTCGACGTGCGAACCCGGTGTGCGGGGACCGAGGCTGCTCGTTCCGGGCCGCGGCAGGGGTGGTTCCGACCCGACGCTGGGCCGCGGCGGCGGTGCGTCTGAACCGCCGGTCGACTTCTGGTTGTGCCTGCCGCCCTTCCCGCTCTCCGTGGACGAGTGCGCCGGGGCGGAAGAGTCTTGCTTGGGGCCTCCCGATTCGGTGAGCGGACCGCCATCTCGGGACTTCGGCTGCTCACCCTTGACAGCTGGCTTGTCCGGCAAAGACTTCTCCGCCAAAGGCTCCTTCGGCAAAGGCTCCTTCGGCAAAGGCTTCTCCGGCAAAGACTTCTCCGCCAAAGGCTCCTTCGGCAAAGGCTTCTCCGGCAAAGACTTCTCCGCCAAAGGCTCCTTCGGCAGCGGCTTCTCCGGCAGCGGCTTCTCCGCCAAAGGCTCCTTCGGCAGCGGCTTCTCCGGCAGCGGCTTCTCCGCCAAAGGCTCCTTCGGCAGCGGCTTCTCCGGCAGCGGCTTCTCCG
>NZ_BAAANN010000035.1:65333-103176 GCF_039529815.1 Amycolatopsis minnesotensis
GCCAAAGGCTCCTTCGGCAGCGGCTTCTCCGCCAAAGGCTTCTCCGGCAGCGGCTTCTCCGCCAAAGGCTTCTCCGGCAGGGGCTTGGAAAGATCAGGCGGCTTGGGGGAGCTGGCCTTCGAGCCACCGGCCTCGGCGGCAGCGGTCCGCCGCGGCTCGGGCCCGGAGTGGCCGTCCGGCTTCGGACCGCCCCCGCCTGTGGTGACCTGCTTGGTGGGAGGCGGCGGCGGGCCCTCCGAGCTGACGTTCGGCTTCGACACACCCGACCGCCGCTCCGGGCCCGCACCAGACAGTTCCCGCGTGCCTTCTTGCCGAGTGGCCGGGCCGTTCTGCGGCGCCCCCTGCTGCCGGGTATCGCCCTTCGGGATTTCCTTGACGCCCTCGGTGGTCGCCTTGGAACTGTTCGAGTTCCCGTCGGAAGTGGTGACGACGTGTTGCTTGTCCTCGGAGAATATGGTGCCCATCGGCGTCTTCGCGCTCGTGACTTCTTTGCGCACCAACGCAGCGTCCGAAGGGCTCTCACTGATGGAAGTTCGCCGACTCGACGACCCACTATCCGAAGAGTCATCACTGAAAATAGAACTACGACTACTCGACGACCCACTATCCGAAGAGTCATCACTGAAAATAGAACTACGACTACTCGACGACCCACTATCCGAAGAGTCATCACTGAAAATAGAACTACGACTACTCGACGACCCACTACTCGAAGAGTCATCACTGGAGATGGAGCTGCGGCGGCTGGACGAATCGTCGTCGAGCGAGCTATGACTGCTCGACGAATCGCTGTCCTTCGCGACATCGCCCAGCGGGCCACCCGCGCCCGAGCGCCGATCACCGAACTCCGGGAACTTGAGCTGCTTGAGCTTCGAGCCCAGCGCCGACCCGATCTTCGCGGCGAGCCTTTCGCCTGCGGCGTCCACCTTCGCCGACCAGCCCTTGCTCTTGTGGTACGGCCCTGCCGCGCCGAGCATGCCCGCCCAGATGTCCGTGGCTCCGCCGAGCGCTTCGTTCACCGCTATGTTGATCGGCACCGTCAGCGCGACCTGCAAGGCGGCGTACCCGAGCTGCCCCAGCACCGACGGCTTGCCGTGCGGCCCCTCCTCCGCGGACCCGGCCTTCTCCTTGACAGGGGCCTGCTCATCACGCGAAGGCTTCTCACGGCTTGAAGACTTCTCGCCACTCAGCGGCTTCTCACCGGTCGAGACCTTCTCACTGCCCGGGGCCTTCTCACTGCCCGAGGGCTTCTCGACGATCGAGGGCTTCTCCTCGACAGGAGGCTTCTCGACAACCGAGGGCTTCTCGCTCAGAGCCTTCTTCCCACCGGGCCCCTTTTCGCTCAACGGCCCCTTACCACCCGCGACGGGCCCCTTCGACCCCTTGCCGAAAGCTTTGCCGATTCCCTTGGCGAAACCGCGCCCGGCACCGAAACCGGCACCACCAATCGCACCGGCGATAGCGGAGTTCTTCAGCGACTCCGTATCCCAATCATCACGGCCACCATAATCGCTGTGCTCACCCTGCAGCTTCTGAATCCCCTGAATGCTGACGTCGAGAAACTCCATAAACGCAGCATTACCTATCGCATACTTGGCGGCATTCGCCAAAACTGTCGAGAAAATCCACCGAATGATCGACATGAGAACTAATCTTGCCGACGTGATGACCATGGGAACGAATAGACAACCGATAAGCGTTTGGATCAGCGCGGCGATCATGGCGACGAACATGCATGCCATGACGAGGAGCATCATCTTGCCCTTCTCGATGTCGGCACCGGTGTTCCGGCACAAACTCGAGTACTTGCGCGCCCTTTCCGCACTCTCCTGAAGGGCGCCGATCTGACTCTTGAGCCAATCCACGGACGCATCCGCGGTGTTACCGCGCATCGCGTTCGGAATCCGGGACAACAGCCCGTTGAGCTCGGCAACCCTCGTGTCCAGGTCCTCAGCGAACTGCTTCCACGCTACCGCCATGGACCACAGCGCCTCATCGTCACCTTCGGGCCAGGTCAGCCCCAGGGTGACATCGAAAAACTTCTGCAAGTCGGGCGGCAACTTCTTACCCCCGCCGTGCGAACCGCCGCCGGTACCGTAACCCGCCGCACGCCCACCAGCACTGGAAGCAACCATTTTCTTTACCTCCCTTCCATGGCTATAACTTCCAGTGCGTCGGTTTCACACAAGTACCACCAACCACCCAGTGGCCGGATTTGCCTTACCGCATCATTGCCCGCTTCTCACTGAAGATCCAGGCGCTGAGCGGTGTCATGATCGAGACCGGCAAACGTCTTCGCGTTCTTCTTCCCGATATCTGCGACTTCTTTTATGTTGTCTTCGACACCGTCGAAGGCTTTGAGATCACCGCGCGCGCCACTGTCATCGCTGTCGCCGAGATACTTCTTCTCGAACGCCTTGCCGATGTCATCGCCACCCCACGCGCCGTCGTATTCCAAGAGCACATCGGTCAGGAGCTGGTAACTCTCCCCGATTTTTTGCCCGGTACTCTGGAGATCCGTCATGATCGCGTCGTAGGCCGTCTCATCGAGGAAGAAATCGTCAGCCATGTTCGCGAGTCTCCCGATCGCGGTTCTCCGGCTTCGGCGGTTCGATGTCGACGCCGAAGCCGTTCAGGGCTTCGAGCATCGGCCCCATCAGCGAGTTGATCATCTCGTCCGGCCGGACATTTCCGCTGGTCAATCCGTCCAGGTCCAGTCCGGGGACCGAGGACGTCCCCATCAGCTCCGAAACCTTCTGCTGGGACTCCACGCGACCTTTCCGCAGGGTTTCGATGATGACGCTGGCCAGCTGGGCCGGCGCCAGCTCCCGGTACTTCGACGTGTTGAAGGTGAGGTCGGTCAGCTCACCCCGCCCGTCGAACTTCATTTCGAGCGATTGGTCCTTGGCGCGTACGGTCGTGCTCGCCTCATCCCAGTGCTTGCCGAGATCGGCGAGCTTCCGCTTCTCCTTCTCCAGCGCCGCCCATGCGTCGTCGACGGCCTGGTTGGGATCCGTGGAGTTCCAGTCGGTCATGGTCACTTCCCTCGTTCCAGCAGCCGGTCCAGTTCGGCGAACTTCTCCTTCGCCGCGTCTCCGGCTTGTTCGGGTGTTTCGTACTGCTTCTGCTCGCCGCGGCCCAACGTGCCGGACGCACCGCTCCCTTGGGGCCACGCATCGGGCCTCGGCTCAGTGGACATCGCCGCCATCCGGCTGTTCTGCTGCCCGGACTGACCCCCCATCCCGGCCATTCCGCCCATCATCGGCGACATCGGCATTCCTCCGCCGGGCTGGGACGTCATCGGATCGGCGGGGTTGTGGCCCGGTTTCGCAGCCTTCGCGACGGCGGACGAGTCGAACCCCTGGAACGTGCCCGCGTCTCCGCTCCCCGGCGCGAACATCCCGCGGTCCTCCGGCTTGAAGGCCTCGGACGCGGCGGCCGCACCGCCGCCACCCGTGCCGAAGGTGGCCGCCTGGGTGGTCGTCGATGCTTGCCCCGCGTCCACTCCGCTGAACTGGACCGACTTCTGGTGCCTTGGCGGCGCCTGGTCGGTGCCCGCGCCGGTGTCCCCGGTCGAGGTCGCGACCTCGGGCTGCTGGACCGGCGCGGCGGGGACCGGCGCCGGCGAGTCGATCGTGGTCTGGACCCCGGTCTTCTTCTGCACCACCGGATTCGTCTCCTGCGGCCCGCTGTCCCCGGGGCCGTCCACATCCACGGTCTTCTTGGTCAGCTCCGGCAAGGAGTCGATCCGCTCGATCTCCCCGCCCGGGCCGTACACGACCTGTTCGACGACGATCGGGTCGTTCCCGAGCGGTACGAACTTCGACGTGCCCGGCTTCTTCTCGTGCGCGGGCTTCCGGTCCGGCCTGCCCAGCACCGAAGGCACGAAACCGGGCCGCTCGCCATCCGGCTGCCCCGGCTCGGGGCCGCCCAGTCCCTGCCCGGTGAGCCACGGCTGGCCCGACGGCTCGACGACGGGGTCCAGCGGATTCACCGACGACGGCTCCTGCTCCGGTCCTGCGGTCTGCCACGGCTGCTGGACACGGCCCACGGGATCCTCGCCCCCCGGCCGGTACGACCGCCGGTGCTCCGGATACGCGGTGCCGCCTTGGCCACCCTGACCACCGGGGGCACTCCCGATGGTTTTGGTGACGAAGGGCAGCGGTGCGCCGCCGCCGGAGCCGAGCAGCGACGGGTCCGTGCCCATCGGCCGCTGATGACCGCCCGGCCCGCCACTGCCCTGACCACCACCGCCACCACCGCTCGCGGTGCCGCCGGTGTCACCGCCGCCGATCTGAGTGTCCTTATAGGACAGAGCGGGCAACTGGTTGCCGACGTCCCAGTAGGCGGTCCGCAGATCGAGCAGGACCTGCCTGGCGGCATCGTCGTGCATGCGCGCGGTCTCCTCCGGCGGCGGCGCGCCGGGCGCGGGCGGTTTGCTGTCGTCCTCGGTCTTGCGGCCCTGCAGGTCCCGCATCCGCCGCTGGTGTGCGGCGAGGACGTCGCCCGCCGCGCGAAGCACCGTGCCGTAGCCGGGGCTGCCCATGGTCTGCACCGCGCCGGTGACCCGGCCGGTCACCTCCTTGGCGAGTGCGTCGAACTCGTCCGCACCACCACCGGTCCACGCGTCCCGCACGACGTTCAGCTCACGCCGGACCTGCTCGACGGCTTCCCGCAGCCGGGCCGCGGCCCGGTCGAAGGCCTCGGCCCGCTGGTAGAAGACCTCGGGGCTGACCTCGTTGACCAGCTGCGCGAGCTGGTCGAAGTTCAGTCCCTTCAGCACCGGGTCGTCGGGGACCGGTGGCGGGTTGCCGGGAGCACCGTCGGCCATGACCTACTTCTTCCTGCCCAGGACGGCTTCGTCCTGCCCGTCCGGATCGTCGGTCCAGGCGTTCTTGTCGGCCTGTAGCCAGATCTGCGGTTCGCGCTGGTTGTTCTGCTGACCGCCACCGCCCATACCGCCCATACCGCCGCCCATCGGCATGCCACCGCCCATCGGCATGCCCTGCTGGGGATTGACCGCCTGGCCGCCCGCGCCACCGGTGGCCGCGCCGCCGGTAGCCGCGTTGAAGGTGGCTGGCACCTTCGCCGCGTTGGTGCCGGGCTGGGTGTAGCCGCGCTGGTTGGCGACGTCGGTGTCGAACTGGGCCCGCTGCCCGCCCGGCCCTTCCGAACTGGTCGAGAAGTTCCCGCCGGGACCGCCGCCGCTACCTCCCGAGCCACCGCCACTGCCACCACCGTGGCCGCCACCGGACAGGAAGTCCTTCAGCTGACCGCCACCGCCGCTGCCGCCGAGCCCGTCGATGGATTTGCCGACCGCGTTCCTCGCATCCTCCAGCGCTTGCCTGGTCGCCGGGTCGGCGTCCTTCATGATGTCGTCGAACGCCTTGTTGGCCGCGCTCTTCGAGTCGCCGAGCAACTGCTGGTCGTGCGAGCCGCCGCTCCCGTCGAACTTGACCGGGTCGGGCAAGATGTCGTCGACCGCCTTCTTCGCCTCTTCCAGGGCGTGCTTGGCGTCCGGGTCGCTGGTGTTCTTGATCAGGTCGTCGAAGGCCTTGTCCGCCATCGGCTGCACGTCGTTCGTGGAGAGCCCCTTGAGATTGGGGTCGACCGCCTTGCCGATGGCCTCCTTCGCCTTCTCGAGCGCGTCGTGGACCGCGGGCTTGTCGTGGTGCTGGCCCTCGATCTTGTCGATCGCGTCGACCGACTTGTCCTTGAGCTGGCCGAACGACGAGTCGTGGTTCGCCTGGGAGTCGTCGTACGACTTGTCGAGGGCCTTCTTCGCCTCTTCGAGCGCCGCCTTGGTCTTCGGGTCGGCGTCCTTCATCGCGTCGTCGAGGGCCTTGTCGGCGGCTTCGCGCGCGTGCTTCAGGCCGTCCTCGCCCGGCTTGACGTCGTTGATGGCGTCCCCGGCGGCCTTCTTCGCCTTCTCCAGCGCGTCCTTGACGGTCGGGTCCTGCTGGTGGTCCTTGACGTCGTCGATCGCCTTGAGGGCCTTGTCCTTGGCGTCGCCGAACTCCTCGGCGTTCTTGGGATCGAGGTCGCCGATGGCCTTGTCGACGTCCTCCTTCGCCTTGTCGAGGGCCTCTTGCGCCTTGGGGTCGTCCTTGTACTTGTCCTTGGTCCCGTCGATCGCGTCCTTGGCTGCCTTTTTGGCGTCCTCGAGCGCTTTGTTGGTCCCGGGGCCGCCCGTCGTGCTGCCCGGCCCGCCCTCGGTCGGGATGTCGCCCTTGCCGCTGCCGCCGCCGCTGCTGCCGCTGTCGCCGCCGCCACCGACGTTGCCGATGGCGTCCTGCGCGGCCTTCTTCGCGTTCTCGAGCGCCTTATTGGTGTCCTGACTGTCGCCCGGCTTCTTGAGCTTGTCGATCGCGTCGCCCGCAGCCTTCTTCGCCTGCTCCTTCGGCACCTGGTCGCCACTGCCACCGCCACTGCCACCGCCGGTGCCACCACCCGTGCCGCTGCCGGGGCCACCACCCGTGCCGCCGCCCGTGTCACCACTGCCGCTGTCGCCGCCACCGACGTTGCCGATGGCGTCCTGCGCGGCCTTCTTCGCGTTCTCGAGCGCCTTATTGGTGTCCTGACTGTCGCCCGGCTTCTTGAGCTTGTCGATCGCGTCGCCCGCAGCCTTCTTCGCCTGCTCCTTCAGCGCCTGGTCATCGCCGCCGCCCGAACCGCCGCCGCTGCCGGAACCACCACCGCTGCCGGAGCCCTCATCCCCGCCGACATTCGGCATCTTGTGGGTAACCCCGTTGGACGAGCCGCCCTCGTCGTCTTTGCCGTCGTCCTTCTTGTCGTCGTCCTTCTTGTCGTCGTCCTCGTCGTCACCTTTCTTGTCGTCGTCCTTGTCGTCTTTGTCGTCGTCGCCTTTGTGGTTTTTGTCGTCGTCGTCCTTGTCGTCGTCCTTGTCGTCGTCATCTTTCTTGCCGTCGCCGTAGGCCTCCGACTTGTCGTAGTCGTAGCCCACGGCGGGTTCAATGGGGACCATGGCCCGCCCGGCGGCCACGTATTGTTCACTGATGTTCTTGAAACAGAACTGCAGCGCATCGATCAGTTTGTCTTCTTTTTCGCCCTTGATCTTCTCGAAGGCGTCCTTCGTCTTCGCCATGATGGCGTCGATGTCGTCCATGTTGGCCGCGAGCTTGGCTGCCTCCTGCGCGGCAGCCTTGATCTTGCCTTTATCGTCTTCGTAATCTTTTTCTTTCGCCTCGACCGTGGACCACCAACTATCGTAGAACCAAGTCATGGTGTGCCCGATGTTGTGGAACGCGTCGTAATACTTCTTCGTGTCCATCCGGTCGTGCAACTCGCGACTCGAAGTGAGCAGATCGTTGGCCCAGCTGTTGAAGGCCTCCCCCGCCTCACCCTTCAGCTGATCCGAGATTTTCTTGACCTGGTTGGCGAAGCCGTCGTTCACCTCGCCGAGCGCTTTCATTGCGTCCTTGAGATCATAACCGAAGTTGTACCAATCCATGTCGCGCCCGGACTTGTCGAGCAGGCCCGCGGTGTACACCAGCAACTCGTCGAGCTTCCGGTACTTCCCGTAGTCGAACGACGGTGGCGATTCGTCGTATCCGCCCGTGGGCCAGTTGTTGGTCGCAGCCATCTTTCCCTGCCGTTGTCAGTGATCCGGATCGGACTGGTCCAGCTGGTGTCAGGTCCACACCGGACCTTGACACTTAGTTCTTCTTGTTCACGTCCACTTCGTCACTACCGTCCGACTTGAACTCGACGTTGAGGTTGTTGGTGTAACCGTCGTTTCGCGACCCACCGCCTCCCCCGTGGTTCCCCTCAGTCTTTTCGCGGGCCGTGTTCCACTCTTTGATCTTCTTCTCGGAATCATCTTTTTCATCATTGATGATCTTTTTGATCTTACTCGCGTTGTCACCGTCGACATTGTCGAACTTCTCTGCTATCTCGTTCAAGAAGTCCGACATCTTTTCGAAACTCGTCCCCAGATGATTGAAATGTGCGACAACGGCGTTGCGCCGATCATCGGTGAGGCGCTCGACCCACACCGCCAAGTTGAAAATGCCACACTTCGGATGCTGGTTGACCAGTTTGTCGACCTTGTCCTGCCTGCCGTCGCCGAGCAGCTTGGCGATTTCCTTCGCCGAGTTCTTCAACTCGTCCTTGTCGAACTCCGTCTTGTCAGCCACGATGTCCTTCTCACGCCTGGTTCAGGCTGCTGATGTCGTCGCCCACCCGGGTGCGCAGGTCCGCGACCACGGCCCTGATCTTCGCGGCGGCGGTGTCGTCGATGGACTGGATCTCGGTCGCGATCTTCGTCAGCGCCTTGTCCATCTCGTCGAGCGCGACTTTCAGCTGGTCCGCGTGCGCGAGCACGCCACGCCGCCGGTCGTCGGCGATCGTGCCGAGCTGCGTGGCGAGGTCGAAGTTCCCCAGCTGGGGCCAATCCGCCCGCAACGCGGTGAAAGCGGACATGTCGTCCATGATCCGCCCGAGGGCGGTGGCCGACGCCTTGACGACGTCCGTGTCGAGCTTGGTGGTGCTCATGTCATCACTCCACAATGGTTGACAGGATGGAACATGAGGCACGGGCACCGGACAGAAGATGTCCGGTGCCCGTGTCTTCCCGGAACAACGTCATCACGGGACCGTGTCAGTGGTAAACGTGCTTCGCGCCGTTCTGGTCCGCGGTCTGCATCTCGTTCACGCCACTGTGCATCTTGGCGCGCAACTGCTCCAAGATGTCGGCGTTCGCCTGAAGATCCTTCTCCAGGTCGTCGCACAGGCTGTTGTACGCCTGCGCGGTGCTACCTTCCCACTCCCCCATGATTTGCTTGACGTTGTTCCGCTGTTCTTCTGTCTTTTCGATGATGCGCTGGGCCTGCGCCTTCATCGCGTTGATCATGTCGTCGAGCACCGCGTAGTCGTACTTGATCATGAACTTTCTCCTTGTACTGAAAGGTCGGGTGAGGCCGAGCAGGACTAGCTTCCGCCGAGGAAGTTGCTGGTCTCGATCTGGACGCTGTTGATCTGCTTGACCAGGCTCTCGTCCGTGCCGGTCTGGTTGTTCGCCTCGTTGCGAATGTTCGTCGCCATGGTGTTCACGTGCTCGAGGACTGTCTTCTTGACGGAGGCGATCCAGCTCTCGGCCGTGTGGCTGAGCGCTTTCGTGGCCTCGCTCGGGCTGGCCGAGGTCGTGCTCTCGATGTGGCTCAGCAGCTTGTCGAGCTCCTGGCTCATTTCCTGGGCGAACTGCTCGTGCTTGTTCGCCTGGTCGAAGATCTTGTCCTTGTCAACCGTTGTCGTGTGCGACATCAGGTCTCCTCGCTGTTCCGTATCCGGTACACGCCTACAGGTCTCAAACTAGGTTTCGCGGCGGCGGAGTACCGCGCTCACGGACCGAGAGCGGCGAAGAGGCGCAACTCCCCCCGTGAACGTCCGATCAGGACTGGACACGCAGCGCTCCTTCCACGCTGAGTAACGGCCCCGACGGGAGCAGTGACAGCAGTTCCGGTGGCATCCGCACCGCGGCCTGCGCCGAGTAGCCGAGCGCACTCGCCACGTCGGCGTTCGCCAGCGGGTACTTCGTGCCCGTCTCGGTGACCAGGTAGACGGCACCGGGTGGCGCGCCCGGCGTCTGCTGCCCGGCGACCAGTGCGCCGCCGCCCGCCGGGATCACCACCCGGTCCGCCGCGGTCCCCGCCGCGTGCGCGCTCACCGGCATCCCCTTCGCCGCACTGACCGAAGTGGACAGCAGGCCGATGCTGACCTGCTGCCCGGCGGGGCCCAGCGGGGAAAAGCTCGCGCAGGCCATGGCATCCGGTGGCGGGGACACGATCCGCGGCGGTTCCGGCGGCAGCGCGCCGACGAGATCGGGCCCGCTGGTCGAAGCCGGCACCCCGGACAACGCACCCGGCCCGGCCGGAACGGGTTCCACGGGCGAACCCTGGTACGCGGCCCTGATCGACGGCGAGGCCATCAAGAGCGCCGCGCTGGTCGGGCTCAGCGCCGCGACCCCGTCGGCTCGGACGAGGTAGAGCTGCGTGGTGCCGATCGCGGGGTTGCGCACCTGGTAGACCTGCCCGACCACGCTGGCATGCCCGTCTATCGCCGGGCCGGACGAGCCGACCTGATCGGGTACCGCCGCCGCGACGTCCGGTCCCGCGGGCACGGTGTTCGCCCACGCCGCGGTGACGGTGACCGGGGAGATCCCGCCGTAGAGCGCCTCGACCTCGGCCCTGCCCGGAAACCGGTACCGCCTTCCCCGCCAGACCAGGAAGTTCGTGTCGTCCGGGGTACGCACCAGCAGCGCCTGGCCGTCGGCCAGGGTCTCTTCGGGCGGGTGCTCCAGCGCGAGGGTGACCGTGCCGCCTTGCCCTTGCGGGCCGGGCGGCTGCGCGCACACCGTCCACGGTCCGACGTCGAGCGCTGTCGGCAGCGCGTCCGGGGCGCCCGCGATGCCGATCGGCTGGCCGACCGGTGTGCCGGACAAGGACTCCTGGGCCACCGAGACGACCTGGCCGTTGCCCGACTTCCCGGCCGCCAGCCGCGCCGAGGAGTAGTTGAGCACCGGCCGCAACTGGTCTTCGAGGTAGACGTAGCGCGCGCCGGTCGTCTCGTTCATCACGATCGCACCCGGCTGGCGCCACGACGTGTTGCCACCGGGGACGAACACCCCGTAGATCCCGAAGATCCCCATCACGATCGCGCCGACGACAACCCCGAGGAAAACGCCGGTGTTGAGCCGTTTGTTCGGTGACTGCAGCACGTCGGGCTTGCCGTGCACGACGGCGGCCACGAGCCTGCCCACCACGAAGAAGTACGCCTGTACCTGATCCCGCCGCGACTGCACCTCAGCCGGCCAATCCGCGCATCCAGGCGTACACGCCCAGTACCTGCAACAGGATCGGGACGACGGCGATGGCGGTGATCGACTCGAAGATTTCCACCGCGCGGCCCCAGTACGGCCGCAACCGCTTGCCGGGCAGCATCCTGCTCGCGAGCACCATGAGCGCGCCGAGCGCGAAGACCGGGCCGAGGATCGCGAGCAGCCGCACCGTGCCGCTTCCCGCACCGGCCAGGTGCCACACGTTCGCCACCACGCCGACGACGGCGGGCGTGATGATCGCCCACCGCTGCACCACCCCGCACGGATGGCGGCTCCGCAGGAACAGCAGGAGCGAGACCACCAGCGACAGCGTCATTTCCCAGCCGTCGCCACCCGAGACGACGAAGGGCAGCAACACCGCGACGGCGGCGCCGAGCCCGGTGTGCAGGGCCGTCGAATAGCCGACGGTCACCGCGCCCCGCGCCACGATGATCTTGGCGGGCACCGGGTCGGTGTCCTCGCTGAGTTCGTCCTTCTCCGTCGGGAGCATCGGCAGCGTCAGGCCGGAAAGCCGGAACGCCGTAGCGGGGAGGAAAATGCCGATGACCAGGCTGAGCGCAACACTGAGACCAGCCGCCTGGGGAACGGACATCGCCGTGGTCGAAGCGATCAGCCCCGCGATGGCCAGCACCGCGACGAACGTGATGGCACCGGCGAACAGCAGGGCCGAGTCGGCGACCGCGAACGCCCCGGCGCTCAGCAGCAAGACCGCCACGGCGAGCGCGACGGTCGCTTCGACCGCCATCGGCGCGAGCGGGGTCAGCGCGCGCACCTGCAACGCACCGCCGAGCGCGCCGTAGCAAACCGCCGCGCCGGCCAGGATCGTCGCCACGTGCACATCCGCGACGCTGCGCGCGACCAGTGCGCTCGCGACGAGCAGCACCACCGCCAGTGTCAGCGCCACGGCGGACTGGACGGCCACCGAACCCGCGCCGGGCACCACCAGCATCCCGAACAGCAGGGCGACACCCGCGCCGATCCGGAACATCCACCTGGTGTGCGCGGGTTGCCACACGCCATCGTGCTCCCGCACCTGCTCGCCGACACCGGCGACCAGGTCGTCGAAGTCGATCGGCGCGAGCTGGTCGGCGCGGGGTCGCAAGTAGACGGTCTCACCGTCGAGCAGGTTGAGCTCGTCGAGCGTCCGGTCCTCGTCGAACGGTTGCTCGCCGACCCGCTGCACCACCCAGCCCTCGTGATCGGCGCCCTGTTCGATCCATTCGGCACCGAACTGGGGCAGCACGGCCGGCAGCAGATCGGCCAGTGCCGCCTCGGTGGGCAGGGCCACCTCGGTCACCTGCTTCCCGAGAACGAACCGTAGCCTCGCCGACGTTGTTGTGCGATGCTGTGTTTGCTCTTCCATCTGGTGTCAGGTCCTTCCTGCCAGGGATCCCAGACCGTGAACCAGCCCGGAACCTATCGCCGCGCGGCCGCCATTTCGGCGCTCGAAGCCCGGTCGGCGCGGAATGGGGGAAGTCCACTCACGAGGGAGAGCGACCTTTGAGCACGGTGCTGTTCGCACGCCGGGCGCGGCGGCCGAAACCGGCCGTGCCCGCCGACGAGATCGAGATCCAGCCACCGCCCGCGGTACCGGAGGACACCGGCGGCGGGATCAGCTCGGTGCTGATGTACGCGCCGATGGGGCTGGGCTCGCTGGCCATGGTGATGATGTTCGTCCGCCCCGGTTCGGGGCTGATGTCCTACATCGGCGGCGGCATGATGCTGCTGTCGGTGGTGGGCATGCTCATCGTGCAGCTCGTGCGTTCCTCGGTGACGCACAAGCAGAAGCTGCACGGGCACCGGCGCGACTACATCCGCTACCTGGCGCAGCTTCGCGAACGGGTCCGCAAGGCGCTGACCGAACAGCAGCGCGCGGCGCGGTGGATCCATCCCGACCCCCGCGCGCTGTGGTCGCTGGCGCTGGGCTACCGGCTGTGGGAGCGCCGTGCCGCGCAGGACGACTTCGGCGAGATCCGCATCGGCGTCGGCACGCAGCGCTCCGCGGTCAAGCTGCTGCCGCCGGACACCAAGCCGATCGAGGACCTCGAACCGCTGGCCGCGCACGCGCTGCGCCGTTTCCTGCGCGCCTACTCCAGCTTGCCCAACGCCCCGATCGCGGTGTACCTGCGCGGATTCGGGCAGATCCAGTTCGGCGGTGACGACGGCACCGTGCTGGACCTGGTCCGTGCGATGCTCGGCCAGCTCACCACCGCGCACGCCCCCGGCGACGTGCGCATCGCGCTGTGCGCCGCCCCCGACCGGGTCGCCCGCTGGGACTGGCTGAAGTGGCTGCCCCACCACCAGGATCCGGAAAGCCGGGACGCCGCGGGCGCGCGGCGGCTGGTCGCCGACACCGTCACCGAGGCCGAACTGCTGCTCGGTGGCCCGTCCTTCACCGGACGTCCCCGCTTCGAAGCCGACACCCCGATCACCGCCTCGGAGCCGTTCGTCGTGCTCCTCCTCGACGGGGTGTCCGTCCCCGCCGATCACCGCGCCGCCGAAGAGGGCTATCGGAACGCGGTGGTACTCGACGTCTCCGGCTGCCTGCCGTGGCAGGACCGGCCCGGCGTGCTGTTCCTCGAAGCCGAGCCGGAGCAGGTGAGCGTCGTGTCCTTCGACCGGCTCGGCAAACCGCACGCCAAACCGCTCTGCACCCCCGATTCGCTGAGCGAGACGGCGGCCGCCGCGCTGGCGCGCACGATGGCGAAGTACCGGATCGGCGAGGTGTCCGAGGACGAGGAGCCGACGGCCGCCGACTACGAGCTGACCGGGCTGCTCGGTGTCGGTGACGTCGCGCACTTCGAACCGGCGCGGTACCGCCGGGAACGGATGACCGCCAAGCGGCGGCTGCGCGTGCCGATCGGCATCGCCGCCAACGGGACCCCGCTGGAACTGGACATCAAGGAAGCCGCCGAGGACGGGATGGGCCCGCACGGGCTGTGCGTCGGCGCCACCGGGTCCGGGAAGAGCGAGCTGCTCCGCACGCTCGTGCTCGCGCTCGCCACGACCCATTCCTCGGAGGACCTGAACTTCGTCCTCGTCGACTTCAAGGGTGGCGCGGCCTTCCTCGGTTTCGACCAGCTTCCGCACACCTCGGCGGTGATCACCAACCTCGCCGAGGAGCTCGAACTGGTCGACCGCATGCAGGACGCGCTGGAGGGCGAACTGAACCGGCGGCAGGAGTACCTGCGCGCCGCGGGCAACTACGCCTCCCGCCGGGACTACGAGGCCGCGCGCGCCCAAGGCGTGCCGCTGGAGCCGATGCCCGCGCTGTTCATCGTGGTCGACGAGTTCTCCGAAATGCTTTCCAGCAAACCGGAGTTCATCGACACCTTCGCCATGATCGGCCGCCTCGGCCGAAGCCTCGGCGTACACCTGCTGCTCGCGTCGCAACGGCTCGACGAAGGGCGCATCCACAAAGTCGAGACGCACCTGTCGTACCGGATCGGCCTGCGCACCTTCTCCGCGATGGAAAGCCGCAGCGTCATCGGCGTCCCGGACGCCTACGAACTGCCGAACAGCCCCGGCAACGGCTACCTGCGCTCGGACACGCAGACGCTCATCCGGTTCAAGGGCGCGTACTCGTCCTCGCCGTACCGGGCCAAACGCCGCGTCACCGCGGCCGATTCGGTCGACCAGCACGTCGTCCCGTTCGGGATGACCTACGTCGAGCCGTCCGCGGCGCCGGAGCCGGACCCCGAACCGGAACCCGCGGACGAGCAGGAAAGCATCGACACCGTGCTCGACGTGCTCATCACCCGGCTGCGCGGGGTCGGGCCGCGCGCCCACCAGGTGTGGCTGCCGCCGCTCAAGCAACCGGCCACTTTGGACCAGCTACTGCCCCCGCTGGTGGATCACCCGGAGCTGGGGCCCCGTCCGGTCGGGGATCTGCAGACCGCGTCGCTGACCGTCCCGGTCGGCCTGATCGACCTGCCAGCGCAGCAGAAGCGCGCGCTGCTGACCGCCGATCTGGCGGGCAGCAAGGGAAACGTGGCCGTCGTCGGCGGTCCGCAGACCGGGAAGAGCACGCTCCTGCGGACCCTGATCGCGGCACTCGCGGTGACCCACACCGCCGCCGAGGTGCAGTTCTACTGCCTCGACTTCGGGGGCACGCTCACCGCGCTGGCGAAGCTCCCGCACGTCGGCAGCGTCGCCAACCGGCTCGACCGCGACCGGGTCACCCGGACGGTGCTCGAGGTGACCAACCTGATGGCCCGCCGCGAAGCGCTGTTCGCCGAGCACAACATCGACTCGATGGCCACCTACCGGCGGGCGCGGCGCTCGGGCAAGTACACCGACCTCGATCCCTACGGTGACGTGTTCCTGGTGGTCGACGGCTGGTACACGATCCGCCAGGACTTCGACGACATCGAGGACAACTTCACCGAGATCGCCGCGCGCGGCCTGAGTTTCGGCATCCACCTGGTGGTCGCGACCAACCGGTGGTCGGAGATGCGCCCGTGGCTGCGGGACGTGGTCGGCACCCGGTTCGAGCTCAAGCTCGGCGACCCGGTCGACTCCGAGATCAACAGCCGGTTCGCCGCCACCGTGCCGTCCATCCCCGGGCGCGGCATCACCCCGGACCGGCTGCACTTCCTGGCCGCCCTGCCCCGTATCGACGGCTCGCCGACCACCGACGACCTCGCCGAGGCGACCGTCGAACTCGCCGAGGCGCTGGCCCTGCCCGGCGCGCCGGTCGCGCCGAAGGTCCGGCTGCTGCCGCACCAGGTCACCGCACGGGAGCTGCCGGGGCCGAAATCCCCCGGCCCCGCCGCGGAAATGCGGGTCCCGCTCGGGATCGACGACGTCGAGCTGGCCCCGCTGTGGCACGACTTCGACGCGAGCCCGCACCTGCTCATCTACGGCGACGCCGAAAGCGGGAAGACCAACCTGCTGCGGCACATCGCCCGCTCCGTCGCCGCACACCACAGCAGCGACGAGGCCAGGGTGATGTTCGGCGACTTCCGCCGCGAACTGCACGACTCGATCCCCGCCGAGTACCAGCTCGAATACGCCGTCGGCGCGGACGCGCTGGCGAAGTCCATCGCGGGCGCGGCCTCGGTGATCAAGGATCGGCTGCCGGGGCCGGACATCCCGCCGAGCCGACTGTCCAAACGGGACTGGTGGACCGGTGGCAGGCTCTACATCATCATCGACGACTTCGAGCTGGCCGAGGGCGCGGGCCCGCTGGATTCGCTGATCCCGGTGCTGCCGCAGGCCGCGGACATCGGGGTGCACATCATCATCGCCCGCAGCACCTCCAGCGGGAGCAGGTCGATGATGAACCAGGCGGTCCGGCGCATGTGGGAACTGGGCACCCCCGCGTTCCTGTTGTCCTGCCCCAAATCCGAGGGCTCGTTCCTCGGCAACCTCAGGCCGCGCGTGCTACCGCCTGGCCGGGGCCAGTTCGTCAACCGCCGCCGCGCGGTCCGGCTCGTGCAAACCCCGCTGGTGGAGGGCTTCATCAAACCGGAGCAGGATTGAGGTGTGCGCGAGGGCCGGGCTGCTTGCCCGGAAGTGGCCTCGGGGCACTAGGCGACCTCACCCTCGTAGGAGACTCGTGCTGCCTCGGCGGAGATCCTGCCCGCGCTGAAGGTGACCTCGGGGGAACTGAACGCCCCGAAGGTCGCGGTGATGATGCGCGCGCGTCGATTCCGCTGAGGTGGGTGGCGGAAGCGCGGAGCCGCCGGGGGCTTGGTCCCTGAAGGTCGCCTTCGGGGAATCTGACGCCGCGATCTCGCCCCTCACCACGCGCGGTATGACGACGCCGATGCCCCGAAGGCGACCTTCACGGCCTCAGATTCCCCCAAGGGCCCCTTCAGGACATCCGCCCCAGAGCCGAACAGGCCCCGCGAAAGCCACGCCCCGACGCACGCCCCTGCAGGCACCTCTCCGGGCACCAGCACGGAAACGAACAAGAGCGACGCGAGCCACGAGATCCCAGCACATGCCCCCAACGGCACCCTCAGGGAATCTGACACCCCAATCCCACCCCTCACCACGCACGGCATCACGACGCCGATGCCCCGAAGGCGACCTTCACGGCCTCAGATTCCCCCAAGGGCCCCTTCAGGGCATCAGCAGCGGACCCCACCGCTACCCCGCAGGAGCATCGGGCAACCACGGGTATCCCGCCCGACCTGCCGGACGGGCCCGAAATCCGGTGCGGTGGAAGGAATACCCGCCTACTTCTCCGGCGCGGAGACTTCGAGCACGCGAGCCGCCCGCCAGCCGCGCCTGCGACCGGACCGGTACATCTTGGTCAGCAGCAGCGCGGCGAGCGCGAGGAACACCGCGCCGAACGCCCCCGTCGCGGCCAGGATCGGCCCGAGCTCGTCGTGCGGGGCGACTTCGACCGCGCGGGCGTCCGGCGGGGCGACGACCGCGCTCCCGGCGGCACCTTCCTCCGGCAGCACGGTGGTCACCGCCGCCATCAGGTCCACCATGCCCCAGCCGAGCGCGGGATCCGGCAACCGCGCGGCCGGATGCGTGGCGGTGGCGAGCAGCCGGTGCTTGACCTGAGCGGCGTTCAGCGAGGGCCGGTAGGCGCGCACGAGCGCGGCGGCCCCGGTCACGAACGGCGCGGAGTAGCTCGTCCCGCTGCCCTGCCATTGCCCGGGTCCGCCGGGGCCGAGACCGAGTACGTCGACACCGGGCGCCACCACCGACAGGAACGGCCCGGTCTGGGAGAACTCCGCGTGCTGACCCGCCTGGTCCACCGCGCCCACGGCGATGACCGAGGGGTACGCCGCCGGGAACGTCACCGGGTCACCTTGTTTCGCGCTGTTGGCGGCCGACGCGACCAGCACGACGTCGTGGCTCGCCGCGTACTCGACCGCGGCGGCGAGCTGCGGATTCGGCTCGGGCGTGCTCGCCGAAACGTTGATCACCCGCGCGCCACCGTCGACCGCGGCCCTGATGCCGAGCGCCATGCCCTCCGGGGTCAGCGCACCCGGCTCCCCCGGGGTGTCCGTGGTCGCGCACCGCACCGGCAGGATCCGCACGCCGGGCGCCACCCCGGCGTACTCCGTGCCGCTCATCGGGGACGCGGCGATGATGCCCGCCACGAACGTGCCGTGCCCGTAGCAGTCGTCGTCGGCGGGCCCGCCGCCCGGCTTGGTCGTGTCGACCCCGCGCAGCACGGTGCCACCCCGCAACTGCGGAACCGAAGCGTCGACGCCGGTGTCGACCACCCCGACGGTGACACCGGTGCCGCTGGTCAGCGGCCACACCCGCGACGGCGCGAGTTGCCGCTGCGCCCAGGGCACGGACGGCCCGGCGGCGGGCGGCGGTTGCAGGCACGGCGGCGTTTTCGCCTGGTCGCCCACCGACGAGGACGACGAGGACGACGAGGAGGACGACGGTGGCGCGGAAGGCGAGGTCGTGGGCGGTGACGGTGCCGCGTGCGCGGGCACCCCCACCGCGAAACAGAGCACCGTGGCCAAGCCCACGGCGGACTTCACGACGCCACCGCGACGGACTTGTCCTCGCCGGCCGCCTCGTCGCGCCAAAGCAGCATCGACGTGGTGAGCCGGGCGATCGTGTCCGGATCGTCGACGAGCCGCAGCGCCGCGTTGCGCCGTCCCTCCAGCACGGTGTCGAGCTTGGCCAGCACCGCGCGGTCGCGGTCGTCGAGCTCGGTCGACTCCAGTGCCTCGCCCGGCGCCAGTTCGCGGAACAGCACCGCGATCTTGGGGGCGGCGAGCGCGTCCGGGTCCTCTTCGCGCTCGTCCTGGTCGTCCGGCACGGAGCGGACGGCCAGTGTCTTGAACCGGGCACCCGCCGTGAACACCGCCTCGCCGACCGGGCGGCTCAGCATCAGTTCCGACGTGCGGCGCGCGGAGGCGGGCCAGATCAGCACGTCGAGATCGGCGCCGGGGACCGTCACGTCGAGGTTCATGCTGGCGGCGAGGAACCCCGGCTCGGTGAGCACGGTACCCGGGCCACCGCGGTGTTCGAGCGACTCGGAAACCCTTCCCTGCCGCAGTACCGCCCGCCGGTGGATGGGTAACCGCCGCAGTCCTGACATCAGGCAGGGGATCTGCCCGTCCGGCACCGCGCCCTCACCGGTGCGCAGCACGCCGTTCACCGAGCCCGCCGCTCCCTCGCCACGGCTGAGGTAGAGGCAGACCGCGACGTAGTCGGCCTTGCCCGCGGGCGAGTCGTCCGCGCGCATCGCGGGCCAGGTGGCCAGCGCCGCGTTCACCGTGGCGAGCGCGATCCCGAAGTCCTCACCCGCGGCCGTGACGAACCGGTTCTGCTCGGCGGTGGTGCTGGCCCGCACCGATACCTCGACCGGCCGCACCAGTTCCTGTCCTTCGGGTGGCGCGGGACTCGGTTCGGCCTCCTGCGCGGGCGGCTCCGGCGCTTCGCCAGGCGGTGGCTCGACGACTTCCGGTTGCGCGGCAGGCGGTTGCGCGGCAGGCACGTCACGAGGTTCCGGACGCGGTGGCGGCGACGTCAGCTGACCGATCGGCCTGGACGGCACCGCACCGCCCACAGTGGACACCGGAGCACCGGAGACCGTCATGACCGGCGCCGGACTCACCGGCGCCGGACTTACCGGCGGCGGGCTCACCGGCGGCGGACTCGGACTATCCAATTCGGACGGTTTCGGGGCTGGCGGACGGGGCGGTGACGGCGGCGCGGGCGACCGGCTCACCACCTGGGGATCGAGGGCCTGCTCGGCCTCGTCGTCCGGGATACCCGCCATGCGCACCTTGACCGCCGCGCGCTCTTCGGCGGGGAGCGCCTCGAGCAGGCGCTCCGCCGCGGCCAGCACCGGAAGGCCGACCGGCGCGCCGGTGGTGCCGAGGGTCAGCGTCCAGCACGCCGGATCGAACGGCGCGGCACCGGCGGCCGGATCGGGGTCGGCGTCCGCCGCGCGGAGGGCCAGCCCGGACGGCACGACGTCCGCGAGCACCGGGGCGGCGCTCCCCCCGGCGAACCGGTAGGACCGCGCGCCCTCCCGCACCCAGCCGGGCGGGGGCGGCGCGACGGCGAGCACCTGCTGGTCCCCGCCGCGGGCGGCCTGCCGCAGCACCAACGGGAACGGCCGGAATCCGCCACCTGGCACGACGGTCTCCCCGCCGATCTGCGGACCGGTGCTGAACACGATGTCGCGGGAGAGCCGCAGCGCCAGTTCGATCTGCCAGTGGTGCGCCGCGACCTCCGGTGTCGCGGGGACCACCATGACCGGGCGCGAAGGGAGCCCGGCGAGCAGCTCGGCGACTTCGGCCGCGGACGAAGCCTCGACGACGACCTTGGGGAACCGCTCGTTGACCACGACCGGGAAGGCGCTGTCGGCGGTGCCGCCACCGGCCGCCGGGCGGACGGCCAGGCCGCACGGCACCGGCAACGCCACGGCCTCGCCCGCGGTGACCGGGCAGCCGGGCAGCCACGACTCCCACTCCGGCAACGGGAACCGGGCCCCGTGGAAGCTCACCGGCTGATCGGGGCGGAACCGGTGCCAGCCCGCGCCGCCCGCGCCGTGTCCCGCGTACAGAGCCGCACCCGGTATCGCCACGAGCCCGCCGTCGGGCGCGGCGATCTCGATGCCGAATTCCCGTGCCAGCCGCTTGGCCAGCTCGGTGTCGGCCGCGAGACCGCTGACACCGAGCCAAAGCAGCTCGATCCCGGTGGTGTATTCGCGCACCAGGCCGGGTAACGCGGCGGCCAGCGACGGCGTGTGGCGCGCCTTCGGAGTCACCAGCACGAGCAACTCGTTGCCGGACAGCGGCGCGGCGCCGATGCGCAACCGGTCGAGGCCCATCTCGTCGCGACGCCGGATGAGCACGTGCCGTTCGTGCAGCTCGTGTTCCTCGGCGACCAAGAGGCCGGGTTGGTGCTGATCCATCGTCACTCCAGTCAGAACGGCTCACCTGATCGACGAGAGGTCGTCCTCGGTCAGCAGGGTGAGATCCGCGGTGTCGGCGGCGGTCGCGGCCAAGCGGGACGCCTGCCGGTCGGTCATCCGCTCGAACACCCGCCGCGCGGTACGCCCGTTGCCGAACGTGCCGTCCTTCGGTATCTCGTCGAAGTACTTCAGCAGCGCGGCGCTCGCGCCATCGGTGAGCCGGTAGTCGTGTTTGCCGCACTGCGCGCGCACGATCGTCACCAGCTCTTCCGGCGTGTAGTTGGCGAATTCGATGGTGCGGCTGAACCGCGACTCCATCCCGGGGTTGGAGGAGAGGAACTCCGTCATCTCCTTGGAATAGCCCGCCGCGATCACGACCACGTCGTCGCGATGGTCTTCCATCAGCTTCACCAGCGTGTCGATCGCTTCGCGGCCGAAGTCGGGGCCGGTGCCGCCGCCACCGGTGCTGAGCGAATACGCCTCGTCGATGAAGAACACCCCGCCGAGCGCGGTGGTGAACGCTTCGGTGGTCTTGATCGCGGTACCGCCGATGATCTGGGCGACCAGATCGGCCCGCGCGACTTCGACGAGGTGTCCCTGGCGCAGCACCCCGAGCTGGGCCAGGATCTGGCCGTACAGCCGGGCGATGGTGGTCTTTCCGGTACCGGGCGCCCCGGCGAAGACCAGGTGCCGCGCCATCGGCGGGGCCGACAGCCCGGCGTCCATCCGCCGCTTGGCCATCTTGTTCAGGTTGACCAGCGAGGTCACCTCGCTCTTCACCCCGGCGAGCCCGACCAGCCCCTGCAGTTCCAGCAGCGGATCGGAGCCGAGGCCCGGTCGCGTCCGCTCGGCGCCGGCGGGGGCCGTCCGCGGTGCGGCACCGGCGGAGGCGGCGGTGCCGTACGCGTCGTTCGCGAGATTGCCTCCGCTGATCAGGTCCGTGACCTCGATTCCCTTGCTCAGCCGGACCTGCCGCACACCGCTGCCGTGGTTGTCCCGGACCGTGCACCCCTTCACCAGGACCGATTCCTCGGTGTCCAGGAGGACCCCGTCGGCGGAACCACCGGAGAACTCGGAGTCCAGCAACGACCCGGAGGCGCCTTCGGCGAAGGTGCAGCCGGCGGCCTTGCTTTCCTGGACGCGGCAGCGGGTCACCGAAACGTCCGCGCCGGCGCCCGCGTACACCCCTTCCGCGCCGGAACGGACGAGCTGGCTGTCGGACAACGAGAGGGCCGCGCCGATCACCCGGACTCCGGCACCGGCGAGCTCGCGCGTGTTCAATCCGCTGACCGAAGGCCGTGCCGCACCCGTCACCGAAAGACCTGCTCCCCCACCACCGTCGACCTCGATGTGCTCGAGCCTGCCGCGCGCGCCACCATCCACGTCGATGGCCGCGCCGTCGCAGCCCCGCACTCGAAGCCTGCGGAAGAAGGGATCGGCCCCGTCGTCGATCCTGACCCCGGACGCACTGCACCGCGCGACGGAAGTCTGCTCGAACTCGGGCAGGCTCCGTTCCGTCACGCCGATCCCGATACCGTCCACATCGGACACTTCGGAGCCGGTGACCGACCCGGACGCGCGCCCGGCGAAGTGCATCCCCCGCCCACGGGCCCCCCGCACCCGGCAGCCGCGCAGCACCGGGGCACAGCCCTCGGCGACGAAGACCCCCTCCGCGCCCGCGTCCTCGACCACGCAGTCCTCCAGCACGACCGGATCCGAGGTGGCGAGGTAGAAACCGATCGTGGCGGTGTCGCGGACGCGCAGCCTGGTGGCGGTCAGCCCGGCCTGCTGCTCCACCGCGATCGCGGGTTTGCCGGTACCGGACACCGAGGTGTCCTCGACAACGAGCCTGCCCCGGCCGTTGAGGCAGATCCCGTTCGCGGCCGCGGGCCCCATCGCACAGGACCGGACGCGCAGCACGCCCGCTTCGGCCACCACGACGGCGGAGGTGCCGAGATCGGGCAGCTTGCAGTCGTCGAGCACCCCGCCCTCGGGCGAGGTGACCACCACGCCCGCACCGACGGCGTTGCGCACCTCGCTGGAACGCATGAGCAGGGTGCCCCGGTCGGGCACGAAAACCGAAGCCCAGCTCGACGCCTCGACCGTGCACTCGGTGATGCTGAGCTGCCCGTCCGCCACCAGCACCGCCGGGCTGTCCGCGTCGGCGGCGACCACGGTGATCCCGGACAGCGCGGCCGACTCCGCCTGGAGGGACACCGCGACGCCGGTCGCGGCGACGAGCCAGACCGTGCCCGGCCCGTTCTCCGCGGTGATGGTGACGGGTTTGGTCAGCACGAGGTTCTCGGTGTAGCGCCCAGGGCCCACCACGATCACCGCGCCGTCGTGCGCGCGGTCGAGCGCCTCGACGATCGTGCGGTGCCCCGGCCCCGGTGCCTGGGTGACCGCGATGACGTTACCGCTCACAAACTCCTCCATAGTCCCGCGCCTCAGGCCCCGCGAGCCTGCGGCCGCCCGGCGAGTTCGGACGTGGCCAGCCCGTGCCGCGTCCGGCAGCCTGCTTTGGCGAACAGCCTGGTGAGGTGTTTCGCCACGGTCTTCTCACTCATCCGGACCGCGAGCGCGATCTGCCGGTTCGTCCAGCCGAGGCGGATCAGCTCGATGATGCGCGACTCGGTCTCCGAAAGGTCCTCGCGCTGGTCCGGAACGACGCGCCCGCTGCCCTGGCGCGACCGCTTGGCCCGCCTGGCCGCGCCGGTCGGCTGGGCGGGTTCGGCGGCTTCGGTCAGCCACAGCGCCGGTTCAGCGTCCGCGCCGCCTGCCACCTGGCCGGCGAGGGACAGTTCGACCTGGTTTCCGCTGCGCCGGACGAGGCGTTCCGACGTCCGCGCACGGGACCGGGAGCACGAGGTGCCATGACCACCGCGGTGAACGCGCTGCCCCGCCCGCGCCGCGCCGGTGAGGTACCGGTCCACCCTGGCCCGCAACGCCGGGAAAGCGCAGTCCTCGACGGGAACGGACTCCAGCCAGGCCATCGCGTGCTTGTCCTCGCGCCACCAGCACATCTCCGCGGCATGCAGGCGGGCGCTCTGGCGAGCGAGCACATCGGCACGCGGATCGAGTTCCAGTTCCCGCGCCGCGCTCAACGCCGCCGTCCAGTCGCCATCGGCGTAACCGGTGAGCACCTCGTGGTACGCCGCCAGCGGGCCGTCGATCGGCGGGCCGAAATCCGCGCCGAGCACCGAGGCGAGCACCGGGACCAGGTCACGCAGGGCCAAGGCGTGCTCGATGTCGCGGGCCCCGCGCTCGATCGTGGGCAGGACCGGCGAACGCCGCAGCGGCGCGAAAGCCGCTTCGACCTCGCCGACGGTGAACTCCTCCGGCCTGCCGGCGGCACCGGCGAACCAGCGGTCGCAGAACTCGATCGCGGCCGGCACCGGTCCGCCGGCCGTCACCGCGGCGCGAACGGATCCGGCGACCGGGCGGCCCGAGCAGAGCGCCGCCAGCGCGGCCGCCGCCGCGAGATCGGCGGGGTCCAGCTCGCCTGCCGGTACTTCGGCCACGAACCGCGCCAGCCGGGCGTAGTCCGCCGTGCGGACGTAGCGGCGCACCAGTTCGACGGCCGCGCGGGAGCGTCGCTCGCCGTCCTCGGCGTGCCACCAGGCCGCGTACCACCGGGCACTGGTGTCCGGTGCCCGGTCTCGGCACCGTTCGGCCAGCTCCGGCTCGCGTGGCAGCGCCGAACCCGCCGCCGCGAAGTGCCGGGCGAGTGCGTACGGGCGTTCCTCGGCCCCCCCGAGCAGGTGACCGGCGATGGCCCGGTGCAGTCGCCGCGTCGCGCTCGGGTGGCCGGATACCGCGGCACCCAGCGCGGGGCAGTGGACGCTGAACCGCCCGTCGGCATCGACGTCGAGCACACCGGCCCTGACCAGCCGGTCGGCCGCGCGACCGCACTCGGCCGTCGAGCGTCCCGTCGCGACGGCCAGCAACGGGATCTCGTCGACGCCGAACGGGATGTCCCCGGCGAGCCGCACGAGATCCTGACCGGCCGGGCCGCAGGCATCGAGTTCGACGAGCAGCCGGTGCCCCGGTGGCAGCGCGATGGGTTCCTCCGGGTCGCGCAAGCACGCGTGACCGTGCACGGTGACCAGCCGGTCGCGCCGCCGCAGATCGGCCACTGTGGACACAATGGTCCCTGGATTGCCGTACAGCGCACCGAGGTCATTGCGCATGGCCTGACGGAGCGCATCGTCGACCGGCAAGCCCGCGGACTGCCGGAGCAGGCTGTCGGAATCCTTTTCGGACAGTGCACCGAGCTTGATCTCCAGATCCGCCCGCTCGCCGAGATCGGTGCCTTCGGCGCACGCGGCGATCACCCGGCATCCGGCGTGACGCGCCGCGGCGAGGCCGATCACGGGCTGGGCGATGCGGTCGGCGTCGTCGACGAGCACGACGATCGCCCCGAGCCTGCGGAACACCGTGCCCAGTGCGGTGGCCAGGCGCGCCCTCCCCCGGGCGGACTCGTAGGCCTGTTCGGTGCACAGCTGGCTGAGTGCGTCGATCGCTTCGATGAGACGCGGACGATCGCCGAGGTCTTCGAACCGCTCGCGAATCGCGTCGAGGACGATGTGGACGCCGAACCGGTCCCACGCCGGGCCGGGTGCCGCACCCGGCACGCCGAGCACGAACACGCCGCGACGGCTGAACTCGGCGCCTGCCCGTGCGAGCACGGCCGTGCGCCCGTCACCCGATCGCCCGCGAAGCACGATCAGCCCCCGGTCGTCTCCCGCCGAGGCGAGCGCGGCCAACTCGGCGCGCCTGCCGACGAGCCCGACGCGGTGCCTTCCCATTCCGATGCTCACTCGACGCCTTTTCTTTCCGCTGGACCCGAGGTGGCTGGCAGCGCTCCGGCTTCGCGGATCGCGGCCGACAATTCGATCCTCGACCGGTATCCGGTACGCGCGAACAATCTGCTGAGCCGGTTTTCCACGCTCTTCTCGCTGACGCGCAGGGCGGTCGCGAGCTGCTTGTTGGTCAGGCCGTCGGCGACGAGCACCGCCAGCAGGTGCTCGTTTTCGGCCACCGTGCGCGTGCGGCCGGGGACGACGATCGCGTGCTCGCGCATGAGGTTGCGCAACCACGAGCGGTACAGCAGTGCGTCGAGCACGCCGAGGCTCCGATAGGCCTCGCCCAGCAGGGGCGGATCGGCGACGCCCCGCCGGACCAGCCGTTCGTACGCGGTGGCCGTTTCGAGGGGGTGCCCGCGCCGCCGCACCAGTGCGAGGCAGTCCGCCACGTCCGCGGGGTCACCGTCCACAAGAGACCGGACGAGCTTGGCGTGCATCAGCACGCGGGACATCGGCATGGTCTCGGCGAGCTTTTCGAGCGCGACGAGGCACCGTTTTGCTTCGACCGGCTCACCGGTCCTGAGCGCGAGATCGGCTCGTTCGGCCAAGCAGAGATCCATGCCGACCGCCAGCCCGCGCTCGGTCGCCACCCGCTCGCAGTCGAGGAGCCTGGCGGTGCCCAGCTCGTCTTCCCCGAGCGCGCAATGGATCCGCGCGTCGGCGATGTCGAGCAGGTGCCCGAACCGCGGGCGCGCCTCCCGCGCCGCGTTCAGCGTCTTCCGTGCTGTGGCGAGCTTTCCCTGTGCCACCAGCAGGAAAATGCTCGCCTGCCGCGCCGCGGAGTAGCCGATGTGGTAGCCGCCGTTCGCGCCGCACGTCCCGTCCTCCCTGACCGGCTCGACTTGCCCGCGCATCGCGGCGAGTGCGGCGCGATCACTCCACGACAGCACGTCGACATCGAGATCTTCCCCGGCCAGCAGTTGCTCGGCGTGCCCCGACTCGCCGATCACCAGCGACGCGGCCACCTGCGCGGCCACCCAGTCGGTCCGGCGCCGGCGCAGCCACCGCGGCCCGGCGCCCTCGGGCTCGGGAAGGGGCCGGGCAGGCAACTTCTGGAACAGTCCACTGTGGCCGGTCCACAACGCCGCGGTCGCCTCGAGCAGCGACCCGTGCAGCACGGTCGTGGCGCTTCCAGCGCGCCACTGCTCCCCGAGCACGTCACGTGCTTCGGCCCAGCGATCGAGCATGCCCAGCGCCAGCGCCATGGTCACCGGACGCTGGGTGAGATCCCCCTGCCAGCCGCGCCACGATTCGCCGATCTTGCGCAGTGTTTCGTCGTCCCCCGCGCCTTTCAACGCCTGCACCGCTCTTACCTGGATCTCCTGCGCGACATCCGGTTCGAGCCGGTCGGCGAAGCGGGTCAGCAGCAGCTGGGCGCCGCGCAGGCTGCGTTCATGATCACCGCAGGCGTGGCAGATCTCGATGAGCGCGAGCATGGCCGTCACCAGCTGCGCCGGGTCCTCCGCGAGCTCGACCGCCGCACCGAGCCAGCGCGATGCCCGCCACGGCTTCCGCTCGCCCACGTCCGCCGATCGCTCCAGGAGTGCGGTGAAGGCGAGGGCGGGGTCGATCAGCCGCCCGGCGTCGGCCACCAGATCCGCCAGGTGGTCCGGATCAGCGCACCGCGCCCTGCCCGTCCACACCGCGGTCACGGCCGCGGCCGCGAGCTGCCTGCGTTCGAAGGGCCCCATGGCCGCGGCGAGCACGGCAGCGACGAACGGCACGGTGATCCGCCACGAGTGCCCCTTCCGGCCACGGTGCAGAACACCGCCTCGCCGAAGGACGTCCAGCACCGCGACCGTCTCGGACTCGTCCCTTTCGAGCACTTCGGCGACCAGCCGCGGTACCGCTTCGCCGAGCGGAGCGAACACGCACATCGCCGTCGCCGCCTTGACGGCCATCGGGTGCAGGCCGCGGATGAAGCGGAGGAACCCGCTGTCCGGGACGCATTTCACCGATCGTGCGCCCGGTACGAGGCACGCCCTGTTCTCGACCAGCCGAACGGCACCGCCGCGCTGCGCCATCTCGATCGCCCCGGACACGGCCGCTGGGATCCCTCGCGAGAGTCCCCTGACCCGGAGAACCAGCTCGTCGTCCGGCTTCGCTCCCGTCGCCGTCGCGAGTTCTCCGGCGATTTCGGCCACGGTCATCGGCCGAAGACGCGCCGAACAGACAAGCGCGTCGCGACGCAGATCTCCCAGCCAGTCCTGCCACTCGGCAGGCATCGGAGTGCGAATGGCGCAGACACACACCGCGGAGGTGCCGGCCAGCCGTCGCACCAGCGCGCCGAGGACGGCGCGGGAGTCACGGTCGATCCAGTGCGCGTCATCGATCAGCAAGGAAACCTCGCCGCCACCACGCAGTAGCGCGGCGGCGGCCGCCACCGCGGCCCGTCGCGCGATCTCCGGATCGCGATGTGCGCCCGCGACCGGGCCGAACGGCGCGAAGCCCGGATCGGCACCTGGCAGGTGTGACGGCACCGCGTCGCCACCGGGGCTGAAGCGGATCGCCAAGAACCGGGCGCCGCGCTCGGACAGCGTCGCCCCGATCCTGGTCAGCGCCGTCGTCCGGCCGATCCCACTCGGCCCGGTGATCGGGACGAGCGGCCGACCGGCGGCAAGAGCGGCGAATACGGCGTCCACACCGACATCATGTGGTCCTCGCGGCGACTTGACGGGCCGTTGCCGCAGGATCGAAGACTTTCGTCACGGGACTGTATCTGAAGTGCATACCGGCGACCGGCCGTTGCCGGGAGCAGCGTGGTCCCGGCACGCCCGGACCCAGCCCAGGAGCGAACCGGTGAGCACATGGTCGCTGTCAGTGGTTGTCACTGTCAAGAGCGGTTAACCGTATAACTGGCCAGAACCACTCACCCAACTTGCCCGAATCTCAGCGCGATCGGATGTCGGGACTATAAGGTGGCCAGGTCGCAGGCCACGAAATGTGGCAAGGAGCACACGGGGGGCTGCCTTTTGGTAACCATGCGGGATGTGGCGGAAGCCGTCGGAGTGTCACACGCGGCCGTCTCCTATGCCTACAACCGGCCGGACAAGCTTTCCGAACAGCAGCGATCACGCATCCTGACGGTGGCCGCCGAACTGGGCTACCCCGGCCCCAATCCCACCGGCCGCGGGCTGCGCACCGGCAAGGTCGACGCGCTCGGGCTGGTACTGGCCGACTCCCTGGCGTACGCGTTCGACGATCCGGGAGTGGCGATGCTCATGCGGGGTATCTCGGAAGTCGGCGAGCTGACCCAGGTCGCCTTGACGCTGCTGCCCGCACCGCTGGAAGCGGTGCCCGCGACCGTCGGCACCGGCCTGTCGTCGCGCGCCCTGGTCGACGGTTTCCTGGTGTACGCGATGGCGGACCACCATCCGGTGCTCGAGAACGTCCTGCACCGCCGGCTCCCCGTGGTGGTCATCGACGGCCCCGCGCTGGACGGGCACTCACTGGTCGGTATCGACGATCGCGGTGCGGCTCGCGAAGCGGCACGACACCTGCTGGCGCTCGGCCACCGGGACGTGGGCGTGCTGGTCAGCCGCCTGAGCCCGGACGGCCGCTCGGGACCGGTGTCCCGCGCCCGGATAGCCAAAGCCCGCGACCGCGTCATGAAAGCACGGGTCGCGGGTTACCAGAGCGCCTTCGCCGAAGCCAAGATCGGCGCGCCACGAGTGATCGAGGCAGGCGGGTTCAGCGCGGCCCAGTCCCGCGCCGCGGCCGAGCTCCTGCTCGACACCTGCCCGGTGACCGCGGTGCTGGCCGCGACCGATGTGCTGGCCCTCGCCCTGCTCGACGCGGCGCGCGCTCGTGGCCTGCGCGTTCCCGACGACCTGGCCGTTGTCGGGTTCGACGACATCCCCGCCGCGGCGAGCGCGGACCTGACCACGATCCGGCAACCGCAGGCGGAAAAGGGGCAGCAGGCCGCCCGCCTGCTGCTGAACACCATCGACGGGGAGCGGGGGACGCACTTCATCACCCTGCCGACCGAGCTGGTGGTGCGCGGCAGCACGGACACCCGCCCCGGCAAGCCCGCCACGTCGCCGCGCTGAGGCCGATCCGCGCGCGACAGCCCGCAGATCACCCTCGCGACCGGTCACGACTGGATGAGCACGGTTTGACTTCGCGGTCACGGGTGTTACCTTGGCAAGGTCATCAAGTTATACGTGTAACCTCGTGATCATGTCGGAGCGCCGATGGCTGACGAGCCACTTCCGCACTGGAGCTCGTCCGAGCGCCGCTCTCATGAGCCAGCCCGCTGAGCGCCCAGCACCGCCGCTGGCCGGTCCGACGACCACTCTCTTGTCCTCAATGGACGTCGAATGGCAGCGGGGTTGATCTGCCGGGTTCGAAGGAGCAGAGCGTGAATGACGTGGTGCGCCGCCTTCCCGTGCGCGAGGCGCGGCGAGGGTCGATGGGGGATCGGGTACGGCGCTTGTCCCGTGAAGGGTTCGTCGGCCGGACCGAACAGCGGAACGTGTTCGCATCGGCACTACGCGGTGATCACGACGCTCCGCAGGTACTGCTGGTGCACGGCGCCGGCGGAATGGGCAAATCGGCGTTGCTGCGGCGCTTCGCCGACGACGCCCAGGAGTGCGGGCGCGCGGTGGTGTGGATCGACGGTGAGTACGTGGTGGCCTCCACCACGGCGCTGACGGAAGCGGCGGAGCCGGTGCACCACACCGATTCGCCGGTGCTGATCATCGACGGGTTCGAACACTGCCAGGTACTGGAAACCTGGTTACGGGAACACTTCCTGCGCACAGTGCCCGCCGACACCATCGTCGTCATCGCGGGACGGCAACGCCCAGAACCACAATGGACACTCGACCCCGGCTGGCGCCAGCTCGTCCACACCACCGCACTCACACCGCTGAACCCGTGCGAAGTAGCCGCGCTGCTGGAAGACCGGGGCGTTCCGGAGGCACTGCACACGGCCGTCAACGGGTTCGCGGACGGACATCCACTCGCCCTGTGCATGGCAGCCGAGGAAACCCTCACCAAGGACGCGGCACCCGATGACACGGTGTGGGAACCCAGCCCCCGGGTCATCGAGTCCCTGCTCGCACGGGTGATCGACCAGGTCCCCAGCCCCGCGCACGAATACGGCCTGCGCGTGTGCGGCCACGTCCGCCACGTCACCCTCGACCTGCTGCGCACCGGACTCGACGACCACGACGCGCACACCGTGTTCGACTGGCTCGCCCACCTGCCCTACGTCGAAGTGCGCCAGCACGGCCTCGTCTGCCACGAACTGGTGCGCGACGTACTGGACGCCTCCTTCAAATGGCGCGACCCCAACACCTACAACGAACTACACCTCAACCTGTGGCGCCACCTGCTCAAGGGCCCCTCGACCGCGCTCGCCGCTTCGACCTCCTCGACCAGCAAGATCAAGGTCGCGCTCCTGGACCTGTTCGACCTCAGCCGCGCCTTCGGCTCCGCGCTCGACGAGGTACTGGATCTGCAGTCGTTCGGGTCCGTGCTCGAATGCGACTACACCCCCGACCTGCGCGAGGAACTGCTCGCCCTGGCCCGTGCCGACCGGGGCGAGGAGCACGCCCGGCTCGTCGCCTACTGGCTCGACCGGCACCCCGAAGCGTTCCAGATCTACCGCCACACCGAGGACCTGACCGTCGTCTCCTTCTTCACCTGGCTACAACTGCACCCCGACACCGACGACCTCACCAGCGACCCCGCACTGGTCCCGGTCCGCGAACACCTCGACCGCCGTCCCCCGCTCTCCGCTGGCGAACACATCGGGATCGCCCGCTTCTCCGTCCCGGAACAGTCCAGCGAGAACTACATCATCGCGACCATCCTCAACACCGCGTGTGCGGCCACCCTCTCCCATCACGCGCGAGGCGGCCTCGCCGCGACCTTCATGCTCCTGCCCAACGCCGACGCCGCCGTCTCCCAAATCGAACCCTTCGACCACTGGCTGGTTCGCGCCATGCCCGAATACGGCGAGGGAGGCTGGGGCATGTTCGTCCACGACTGGCGCGAAGTCCCGCTGGAAGCACACCTCGATCGCCTTGAGAAGACCATGAGGCACGCCATCGCCCCCACCCGCGACGCCCCGGTCGCACCATCGCTCCCCCAGGACGAGTTCGCTGCCGCGGCCAAACAGGCCCTGCGGGACTGGCACGACGACGAAGCCTTCGCCACCAACGCGCTCATCCGCACCTACGGCGATCCCGCCGCCCTGCGCACCGCGATCACCACCACCGTCGACGCCCTGCGCCGCGACGCCGACCACCTCAAACACCACCGCGTCGTCCACACCACCTACCTCGAACGCGACACCAACCAAAGAGCCGCCGCGGCCCGCCTTGGCGTACCCTTCAGCACCTACCGTCGGCACCTCCAAGCCGGCCTCGACACCATCGTGGCCACACTCTGGCACACACGGCCGACCACCTGACCCCGAACGCACCTCAGTGGACAATGACCGCCAGCAACGTGGATCTGCCCGTTCCGGCGCGGGTTCGAAGGAGCAGAGCGTGAATGACGTGGTGCGCCGCCTTCCCGTGCGCGAGGCGCGGCGAGGGTCGATGGGGGATCGGGTACGGCGCTTGTCCCGTGAAGGGTTCGTCGGCCGGACCGAACAGCGGAACGTGTTCGCATCGGCACTACGCGGTGATCACGACGCTCCGCAGGTACTGCTGGTGCACGGCGCCGGCGGAATGGGCAAATCGGCGTTGCTGCGGCGCTTCGCCGACGACGCCCAGGAGTGCGGGCGCGCGGTGGTGTGGATCGACGGTGAGTACGTGGTGGCCTCCACCACGGCGCTGACGGAAGCGGCGGAGCCGGTGCACCACACCGATTCGCCGGTGCTGATCATCGACGGGTTCGAGCACTGCCAGGTACTGGAAACCTGGTTACGGGAACACTTCCTGCGCACAGTGCCCGCCGACACCATCGTCGTCATCGCGGGACGGCAACGCCCAGAACCACAATGGACACTCGACCCCGGCTGGCGCCAGCTCGTCCACACCACCGCACTCACACCGCTGAACCCGTGCGAAGTAGCCGCGCTGCTGGAAGACCGGGGCGTTCCGGAGGCACTGCACACGGCCGTCAACGGGTTCGCGGACGGACATCCACTCGCCCTGTGCATGGCAGCCGAGGAAACCCTCACCAAGGACGCGGCACCCGATGACACGGTGTGGGAACCCAGCCCCCGGGTCATCGAGACGCTGCTCGCACGGGTGATCGACCGCGTCCTCACTCCCGCGCACGAATACGGCCTGCGCGTGTGCGGCCACGTCCGCCACGTCACCCTCGACCTGCTGCGCACCGGACTCGACGACCACGACGCGCACACCGTGTTCGACTGGCTCGCCCACCTTCCCTACGTCGAGGTACGACGGCACGGCCTCGTCTGCCACGAACTGGTGCGCGACGTACTGGACGCCTCCTTCAAATGGCGCGACCCCAACGCCTACAACGAACTACACCTGACCCTGTGGCGCCATCTGCTCAAAGCCCCCTCGACCGCTTCGGACACCGAGGTCGACGTCGCGGTCCAGGACCTGCTCTACCTCAGCCGCTACCTCGACCGCACACTCGACGAGGTCATGGACCCGCGATTGCGCGGGTCCGTGCTCGAAGGCGACTACACCCCCGACCTGCGCGAGGAACTCCTCGAACTGGCCCGTGCGGATCAGGGCGAGGAGCACGCCCGGCTCGTCGCCTACTGGCTCGACCGGCACCCCGAAGCGTTCCAGATCTACCGCCACGCCGAAGACCTGACCGTCGTCTCCTTCTTCACCTGGCTACAACTGCACCCCGACACCGACGACCTGACCCACGACCCCGCGCTGGCCCCGGTCCGCGAACACCTCGACCGCACCGGCCCGCTCACCCCCGGCGAGCACATCGGGATCGGCCGTTTCGAGGTCCCGCAACGCTCCCTTGAGCTTTACGCCATCGCGACGACCCTCGATACCGCGTGCCAGGTCACCCGTGCCCTGCACCAGCGAAACGGTCTCGCCGCCAGCTTCATGATCCTGCCCGGTGCCGACGTGGTGACCGCCGAACTCGAATCCTTCGACTACTGGCTGGTTCGCGCCATGCCCGAATACGGCGAGGCGAACTGGGGCATGTTCGTCCACGACTGGCGCGAAGTCCCCTTGGAACCGCACCTCGACCGCGTCGAGAACACCATGAGACGCCTCGGCGGCGAGCTCACCAACACCCCGGACACCCCGGCGGCACGCGCGATGGCCCAGGACGAGTTCGCCACCGCGGTCAAACACGCCCTGCGGGACTGGCACGACGACGAAGCCTTCGCCACCAACGCGCTCATCCCCACCTACGGCGACCCCGCCGCCCTGCGCACCGCGATCACCACCACCGTCGACGCCCTGCGCCGCGATCCCGACCGCCTCAAACACCAGCGCACGGTCCAAGCCACCTATCTCGAACGCGACACCAACCAAAAAGCCGCCGCGGCCCGACTCGGTATCCCCTTCAGCACGTACCGCCGGCATCTCCAAACCGGTCTCGACCACCTCACCACCACACTGTGGAACACACGACCGACCACCTGAAGCCGGATACGCACCAGGACAATGGCAGGCTTCGACGAGGGCGGCGCATCGCCGCACCGATTCAGAGAAGCACCGAAAGTTTGACTATGTTGCCATCCACCCAGCAGCTGTGATCACGCCCTGGGTAGGAGGACGCCCAATTCTGATCCCAATCACGATCGCAAACGAGCTTGGCGAAATCCGCACCGGCCGTTATCGGGTACCACTTGAGGTAGACCCAGGTCGACGGCGATGGTGGTGGCGTGTCGGCCACCGCCGCGGCAGGAGCCACCACGGAGAGGCCGGCAAAAGCGACTGCGGCACCCAATCCAGCAAGAAATTTGCGAAGCATGGCGCTCCTCCGATTGAGACGAACCAAATAGTCCGCGCAAAACCTATCAGCGCGCCCGGCGCGCCCTCGGCATCATTGCCCCTTCGGTCACCGAAGGTTCCCTGGACGACCCGGTGCACCATAGGCCGAGTTGATAGCCTTGGCGGCACACCACAAGGAGCAGCCGTTGTCTTCGCCGATCGATCCGTTGCCACTGCCCAGAAAGCGGGAATGCCCGTTCGGGCCCGCACCGGAGATCGCCGGTCTCCAGCGCGACTCCCCGGTGACCAAAGTGCTCTGTCCAACCGGGATCGAAGCCTGGCTGGTCACCCGCTACGCCGACGTCCGCGAGGTGCTCAGCGACCACGAGCGGTTCAGCGCCCGCTCCGGCCAATGCGGTCACCTCCTGGCCAACCAGCCCCCGGACGCCCCGATCACCGAGGGCGATTTCGCCCGGTTGGACGGGGCCGAGCACCTGCGCTTCCGCCGGGTGATGGCGCCCGCGGTCACGTCGGTGAAGCGCATGGAACGGCTCTCGCCGGCGGTGCGGCGCATCGTCGACGACGCGCTCGACGCGCTGGCCACCGAGACCGGCACCGTCGACCTGCACGCGCGGTTCTCCATCCCGGTGGTCACCAGTGTGATGACCGAACTGTTCGATATCCCGCACCAGGACCGGGACCTGTTCCGCACCAGATCCGAGGCGCTGCTCAACGGGCGCGGCGACGCCGAGAGCCTGCAGGCCGCCACCATTCCGCTGTACATGCTGTTGCAGGAGCTGGTCACCCGCCGCACCGAGGAGCCGGGCGAGGACCTGATCAGCGTGGTGGCCGCCAGCGCCAGGGCGGCAGGCGACCCGTTCACCAGCCTCGAACTCACGAAGATCGCGGCAGGCCTGGTGTTTTCCGGTTACGACACCACGTCGACCGCGCTGACCTACGGGATGGCGGCACTGCTGGAAACCCCCGGCCAGCTGGCGATCCTTCGCGAAGACACCGGCGCGGCCTCGAACGCCGCCGAGGAAGTCATCCGCATGCTCGCCGTGGGTGGCGGTCTGCTGCGGGTGGCGGCGGTGGACACCGAACTCGCCGGCACGCCCATCGCGGCAGGCGACTACGTCGTGGCCGCGGTACAGGCCGCCAACCGCGACCCGGCGCGATTCCCGCATCCTGACCGGCTCGACGTTCGCCGACCGCACGGCGGCCATGTCGGCTTCGGGCACGGTCAGCACCAGTGCTCCGGGCGGCATATCGTGCGGTTGGTGCTGACCAGCGCACTGGCCACGCTGGCGCGCCGGATCCCGTCCTTGCGGCTGGCCGTCCCGATCGCGGAGGTCGAGTTCAAAAAGGACACCGCGGTGTTCGGACCGGCCGAACTGCCGGTCACCTGGGACGAGGGAGCAGTTCGTCCCAGGTGACCGGCAGCGATACCGGCCCGGTGTTGGGCGTGCCGGTCTTGAACTCGATTTCGTCGAACGGGACGGTGAGCCGGAGACCGGGAACGCGGCGCGACAAAGTGCCGAGCACCACGGTCAGTTCCATCCTCGCCAGCTGCTGTCCGACGCACCGGTGCGGACCGAACCCGAAGGCCAGGTGCTGCCGGGCGTCACGCCGGAGGTCGAGCCGGCCGGGATCGGCGAACTGGGCCGGGTCGTGGTTCGCGCCCTGCACGGAGACCACGACGTAGTCACCGGCGGCGATCGGGGTCCCGGAGAGCACCGTGTCCGCAGTGGCCACGCGCAGCACCGCCCCCGCCGAGCCGAGCAGGCGCATGAATTCCTCGACGGCGCCAGGAAGCACCGCGGGGTCTTCGCGAAGCAGCGCGAACTGGGCGGGATCTCGGAGCAGCGCGAGCGTCGCGTGGCTGATCATGCTCGACGTGGTGTCGTATCCGGCGAGCAAGGTGGTGACGGCGGTGGTGAACAGTTCGAAGTCGGTGAGGTCGGGGCCGCGGCCGACCAGGATGCCGAGGGAGTCCTCCGTCGGTTCGGACCGGCGTCGCGCGATCAGCTCCATCAGGAGCTGGTAGAGCTTTCCCACCAAGACGTCCAATTCCTCGGCGGTGCCGAGGAACAGGGCATCCGCGGCTTGGTGGAACAGTCCGCGGTCCGATTCGGGCACGCCGAACAATTCGGCGATCACCGCCGTGGTGACCGGTTGGGCGAACTGCTCGTGCAGATCGACCGGCCGCGCGCCCGCGCCCAGTTCGTCGAGCTTGTCGTCGACGATGCGCCGCACCATGGGCTCGATGGCGGCGATCCGCTTCGCGGTCGAGATCGCCGGGGCGAGCACGCGGCGGAACCGGAGGTGGTCCGCGCCGTCCATGCGCACGAACTGCCCCGCGTCGATCGGGGCGTCCGGCGGGGTGTTCGCCAGGATGTGCCCCGCCGTACCCGGCTTGCTGCTGAACCGGTGCGGGTCGCCGAGAACCTCGCGGGCGTCGGCGTAGCGGGTCACCAGCCACGCGTCGATCCCGGTCGGGCAGGACACCCTCGGCAGGGAAGGGCTTTCCCGGATGGCGCCGATCTCCGGTGCGGGACCGAAGGGGCACAACCTCCCGTTCGGCAGGGGAAGAGCGGACGACGGCACGGCACGATCCTTTCTGCGAAGGTTTCCTGATCCGGATCGGTACCCGGTCAGGCACGCGACAGCGCACGGTCCTGGACGCGGCCGGCGACGTTGAGCACGATCGGCACCGCGAGCCAGCACAGGTACGAGGCGGTGCTCCCGGTCAGGAACGAGACGGGAACGGACACCCCGAACACCGCGGCCAGGCAGACGCTGCGCATCAGGCTCTTGGCGAACACACGGGGCGGGCCGTCCGTGCGGTACAGGTGCTGGCGCCGGATCTCCATGATGATCAGCGCGAACGACGCGGACGCCAGTACCTGCACGATCGCGTACAGGCTGAACCGGGGCGCGAAGGCGCCGTCCGCGGTGATCACGCGGGTCGCGAACGGCATCAGGACCTGCATGAACAGCCACGCCAGGCTGAGGCTGATCAGGCGGCCGTTGAGCGAGCGGACGTACTGGAAGATTTCGTGGTGGGCACGCCAATGGGCGGCGATCACCACGAAGCTGAGCGCGAAGGCCAGGTACTCCTTGCCGTGGGCCCCCACCGAACTCACCATCGCGTCGGTGGTGTCCCCGGTGGGGACCGGAAGTTCCAGCGCCAGCAGGGTGAGCGCGATCGCGATCACCGCGTCGACGAACATGCTGAGCCGCTCGGCGGCGATCGTCGGTGCCGCGCCGGTCTCGTCGTCGGGTTTGGAGTCGGCTTGCGTGGCCATGGCGAGGAGCAGCTCTTTCGGTGTCAGGCGGTGATGTCCGCGGTCTGCTGGGGGGTGGCCGCGAGCCGGCGGGATTTCACGGCGAGGATGATCATGACGGCGGGGATGAGGATGTC
>NZ_BAAANN010000036.1:0-96925 GCF_039529815.1 Amycolatopsis minnesotensis
ACGCCGGAGGGCCAAACCTCCATCTCCCACACAGCATCACTTCAAGTACCCGCACCTACCAAACGACTCCTCTCCATGTTCGCGACACAACAAAGCCATCTTTAAACCGCCACCCGTCGTGGCGACCGGCACCGAGACCTGAAGAAATGCCGTTTGAAGAAGAACGAATCACGCTCGCGCGTGCACGACCTCGACAACCCCGTTACGCGACTTGACCCCCAGCTTACCCAGCAGCCGAGCCACATGCGCCTGCACGGTCCGCCGGGGCAGCGCCAATTCCGAGGCGATGTCGGGATTGGATCGCCCCTCCGCCACCAGGTGCGCGATCTCGACTTCCACATCGGACAGTGACGCCCAGCCGGAGCTGGGCCGCACCTCGGGCCGCGCGCGTCCCGCGGTCACGCCGAGTGCGGACAGCCGGGTCTCCGCGCGCCGGATGTCCCATCGCGCGCCGAGCCGGGAGAACTCGCTGATCGCCTGTTCCAGCGCCGAGCGCGCGTTTTCCGGCCGGTTGTCGCGGGCGAGCAGCACCGCGGCGTCTTCCAGCGCCGAAGCCATTTCCAGGTACCTGCCGACCCGCCGGTAGTGCTCCGCGACGTCGAGCATCGGTTCCTCGTCGCCGGAGAGCAGGGCGCGGCACCGCGCGGCCGCGGCCGCCGCCCTCGCGGGGTGCACTTCCTTGGCCGCTTCCTCTTCGCAGACCCGCAGCGCGTGCTTCGCGGTCTCGATCTCACCGGTCTGGAGCGCGAGCCTCGCCAGGTCCGGCAGCCACTGGTGGCGCAGCATCATCTGGGCGTAGGTCGGGTCGAGTATCGGCGCGAGCAGCTCGATCGCCTTGCCGGGCTCGCCGCGCTGCTCGGCCGAAAGTGCCTGTGCGACAAGGAGGAAGTCGCAGCTTTCGCGTTCGGAGGAGGTGACGGGGGCGTACTCCTCGGCGGCGTCGAGGTGACCCGCCGCGATGAACGTCTCGTCGCGCCTGCCCGCGATCAGCGCGGCGACCCCGTGCAGCAGCAGCGCCGCGGGCCCCGGTTCGCGCAGGCCGTGGAAGGTGATGGCGGGGCCGTCCTCGGTGACGGTGTCGAGTTCGACCAGCGCCTCGTCCCACCTGCCCTGCCAGTAGTGCTGGACGGCCGCCGAGACCTGCAGCCCGTGCGGGAGCCGGTAGCGCTGGGCGACCTCGCGCGCCGACCGCAGGGTCGCTTCGGCGTCGTCGAGGCGGTCGAGGTTCTGCAGCGTGAAGATCCGGTTGTCCAGCAGGTCGAAGTGCAGCCCGGCGACGCCGGGACTGCTGTTCACCACCGAAAGCGCGGTGTCCACGTGTGCGAGCGCCTGCGGGTGGTCGCGCCGGATCGACTGCACCAGCCACAGGGTCTGCTGCGCGTGCGCGATCGGGTAAGGCTCCGCGCTGACCAGTGCGGCCTCGTACGCCCGGTGCGCGGCCTCCTCGGCGGCGTTCAGATCGCTGAGGTCGCCACGGCCGAAGTTGGCGGCCAGCGAGCGCCGCCGCTCGTTCCAGAGCGCGGGGACGTCCGGGTCGTCCTCGCCGAGCACTTCGAGCGCGGTCTTCGTCTCGCCGCGCCGGTGCAGCAGTGCGGCGAGGAGGTGCCGCAGCTCGATGGCGCGCACCGGATCGGTGACGACGGCGAGTGCCTGCCGCGCCAGGGTTTCCGGGTTCCGCTGCAACCGGAACAGCACCCGCACCAGCGCGAACAGCAGCACCTCGCGGCGGGGGTCGTCGATCCGGCCGGCGTCCAGCACCTGCTTGAGCAGTTCCGCGGCGATCAGCGGCGCCCGCGTCGCCACCGCGGTGTGGTTGTGCGCCAGCCAGTCCAGCACCCACGGGTCGGCGAGTGCGGGCACCGTGACGAGTTGCTCGGCGACCTGGCGGACCGGTGCGTCGGCCCTCGCGAGCGCCTCCGCGGCCTGCCGGTGCCACGAAACCCTGATGGCGCCGGGAATGCTGTCGTAGAGCGCCTGCCGCAGCAGCGGGTGCCGGAAGGTCAGCCTGGCGCCCGCGTCGATCACCACCCTGCCGGACACCGCTTCGTCGAACGCGCCGACGAGTTCCGATGGCAGCTTGCCCAGCACGGTCGCGACGTCGGACACGGCGAACTCGACCCCGAGCAGCGCCGCCCAGCGCAACGCGTGCTGCGTGCCGGGGGACAGGAACTCCAGGGTCCGGCCGACCGCGCCGCTGACCGATTTCGGCAGGGTGTAACCGGTGGGGTCCTTCAGATCCGCCGCGCCGCCGGTGAAGTCGACCGCATCGCCCTTGACCAGTGCCTCGGTGGTTTCCCTTACGTACAAGGGGTTTCCGGGTGCGCGGGCGGCGAGCGCGCGCAGGCCGGGCCCGAGCGGCGCGCCGATCACCGCCGTCATCAGCTCCTCGGCGTGCTGCTCGCTGAGCGGGTCGAGCAGGAGCACCTTGCCGTCGCGCGCTTCGACGCCACGGCGTAGCTGCGCCAGCTCCGGCCGGTCCGCGGCGGGCCTCGTCGCGGCGACGAGCAGGAGCGGCTGCTGCCTCGTGGCGGCGCAGAGCCGGTGCCACATAAGCACACTGGCCTCGTCCGCCCACTGCAGGTCGTCCACGACGAGCACCAGCGGCGCACGCGCGCACAGCTCGTCGACCATCGCCAGCAGAGTATCCACTGTGGACATGACGGGGTCGCCGTCGTCGTGGTCCCCGGCGAGCGGGCCGTCGGCGGTGTCCAGCCCGAGGCAGGCCGAGATGACCTGGAGCGGGAACCGCCTGCCCAGCTCCTCGGCGACCGCCCAGGCGAGCTGGCAGCCGCGCTCGCCCGCGTCGGCGAGCGCTTCGGCGAGCAGTTCCGACTTGCCGATCCCGGCCTCGCCCTCGATCCACACCGCCCGGCCCGTGCCGAGGAGCACGTCGTCGACGAGCTTCCGCAGCACCTCCGACTCGCGGCTCCTGCCGACGAAGAGCTGGTCCTGCGACGCCTTGCGCCCGCGCGCGACGTGCGTGGGGAGCACCTGCAGGTGACCGTCTTCGCCCGGGGTGAGCGCGGGATCGTTGGTGAGGATGCGTTCGTGGACGCGGCGCAGCGCTTCACCTGGCTCGGTGCCGAGTTCGGCGAGCAGGACCTGACGCGCGCGCTGGAACGTTTCCAGCGCTTCGGTCCGGCGCCCGCCGCGGTAGAGCGCGAGCAAAATGGTCTCCCACAACGATTCCCGCAGCGGGTGGCGCTGCACGACCGTGGTCAGCTCGGCGATCACCTCGGTGGTGCGGCCGAGTTCGAGCATGCTCGCGGCCCGGTGCTCGAAGACGTCGACGCGCTGCCCCGCGAGCCGCGTGCGTTCGGATTCGGCGTAGGGCCCGGGAATTCCGGAGTACGCCTCGCCCTGCCACAGCGCGAGCGCGGCGTCGAACGCCGCCACGGCACCGGCGTGATCGCCTTCTGCGGCAAGGCGTTCCGCGGCACGGCGGTGCTCGTCGAACTCCACGACGTCGGACGTGGCGACGTTGAGCAGGTAACCGGCGCCCTCGGACAGCAGGACGGCGCCAGCGGACCAGCGCGAGCGGTCGGGGTCGAGGCAGCGGCGGAGCCCGGAGACGTAGGTGTGCACACTGCCTTCCGCGCTCGCCGGCGCGGCGGAACCCCATACCGCGTCGATGACCTCCGCCCTGGTCACCACGTGGTTCGCCCGTGACGCGAGCACGGCGAGCACCGCGCGCTGCCGGGCGGGCCCCAGCGTCAGCTCGGCGCCGCCGCGCCAGGCCCGTACCGGCCCGAGCAGCGCGACCTCGAGTTCGGTGTCCGCCGGTTCAGCCATCGGTCCCCGTAGCGGCGACGGTGGCGATCGAGGTGACGGCGGGCGGGGTCATGCCGAAGGGGCGCAGCCTGGTTTCGGCGCGGCGCGCGTCCCAGCGCGCGCCGAGCCGGGTGTAGGCGCGCAGCGCCTTGCGGAAGGCGGCTTCGGCGCCCTCGTGATCGTCGCGTTCCGCCATCAGTACCGCGGCGTCCTCCATCGCGGTCGCGAAGGACAGCGGCGCGCCCTGCCCGAGGTAGTGCCCCGCCGCGGTCAGCACGCGCGCGGAATCGTGTTCGAGCAGGCCGCGGCAGTGCGCCGCCTCCGGTCCCGGGGTCGTTTCGCACAGCATCGTCGCATACCTCGCCCGCGCGCGGTCGCCGGTCTCCTGCGCGAGCCGCACGAGCACGGGGAGCCAGTGGTGGCGGTACCGCGTCGGCTGGAACCGCTTCTCGAAGCTCGCGGACAGCAGGTCGAGCGCTTCCTCGGCGTGCCCGAGCTGTTCGGCGACGACGGCGTTCGCGACGAGCAGGAAGTCCGCGCCCTCGAAGTCGGCGGTGCCGAGCCGCGGCTGCTCCTGCGCGGCGAGGAGATGCGCCTTCGCGGTGCCGACCTCGCCGCGGTGGCCCGCGATCAGCCCGGCGACGCTGTGCAGGAGCCGCACCGAACCCGGCGGCCCCAGCAGGTACGACGCGACCGCGGCGCCGTCGTGGACGACGTTCCCGAGTTCGGTGAGCACGGAATCCCACGAACCGTGCCAGTAGGCGCGCGCGGTCCGGCCGCACGAAAGGTCGTCGTCGGTGACGGCCCGCAGCGTCGGCATCATGTCGTCGAGCAGCAGGCGGTGCAGCGTGGCCAGTTTCGGCACCACGGACACCACTTCGAGCGCCCTGTCCAGCCCGGCGTCCGAGGCGGCCTGCTGGGCGGGAAGGAACGTGGCGAGCAGCGAGCCCGCGGGCATGACCAGCGACAGCAACGACTCGTGGTGCTGCCGCCACGACGACGGCATGGCCGGATCGCGCAGCGCGTCCTGCACCCCGGTGATCGCCGCGGGGATGTCACCGCGGCGGTAGTGCAGGTACGCCACGATCCACCGCAGTTCGGCCGCGCGGCCGGGATCGGTGGTCCTGGCCGCGGCGGAAGCGGCTTCGGCCATCGGTTCCCCGCCGAGCCAGAACCGCAGCCGCGTTTCGACCGTGGTGAGCGCGTCCCGCTCTTCGACGCCCGCGGCGGCCGACCCGGCGGCGAGGCGGAGCAGGCGCAGCGCCGACTGGGGCGTGCGGGTGGCTAGTGCGCCGATCTCGGCGGGAACCCAGTCCAGCACCCACGGTTCGACCGGTGCCCCGGCGGCGAGGAGCTGCTCAGCGACCCGGTCGGCGCGGCACCCGAACCGGGCCATCGCGTCGGCGAACTGCCGGTGCAGCGCCACCCTGACCCCGGCGGGCGTGTGGTCGTACAGCGCGCGCCGGACCACCGGGTGCCGGAATTCGAGGCGATCGTCCGGCGAGGTGAGCACCCCGCCGACGAGCGCCTCCAGCACCGCCGCCGTGGTGTCGATCTCGCGGTCGCCGAGCGCGGCCTCCAGCTCGGTGACGGTGAACCCGTCGCCGAGCAGCGCGGCGAGGCGCAGCACCTCCCTGGTGTCCTCGGTGAGGAAGGTCAGGTACTGCGCGGCCGGGAACACCGGTGACTGGCCGCCCGCGAAGTTCTCGGCGATTTCCTTGACGTAGCGCGGGTTTCCGGCCGCGAGCGCGCTGGAGGCGAGCAGGTCCGCGCCGGGCTCGGCGCCGAGCGATTCGACGAGGATGCCGTGCACCGCGTCGTCGTCGAGCGGGCCGAGGCTGATCCTGGCCGTGGTACTCGACAGCGTCGCGCGCAGGCGTTCCACCTCGGGGCGGCGCGGCAGCGGGCGGCAGGCGCCCGCGAGCAGCAGCGGCAGCCGCCCGGTCTCCCCGGCGAGGCGTTCCCACACCAGCAAGCTCGCGGGATCGGCCCACTGCATCTCGTCGCCGACGAGGACGAGCGGACCGTCTTCGCACAGGCGCTCGACGAGATCGAGCACGTCGTCAACGGCCTCGGTGATCGCTTCCGCGCCGGATTCGGCGAGATCGCGCACGCGTTCGGCGAGCTTCACCCGCCGCGGGTCGTCGCTCTGGAGCGAGACGCCGAGCCCGTCGAGCAGGAACCGCAAGGGAAAGCGCTGCCCGAGCTCGTCCGCGACGGCCGAGGCCACCGGGATCCCGCCGGTACCGGAAAGCCCTTCGGCCAGCAGCGCGGACTTCCCGATCCCGGGTTCGCCGTCGACCCAGACCGAACCGCCCCGGCCGGCGGACACGGCCTCGGCCGCGGCGCGCAGCACGGACAGCTCGGCGTCCCTGCCGACGAAGGACGGGGCCTCGTCGGGGGCGGTACCGGCGAGCATCTGGTCGTACAGGTGGGTCAGCGCGGTGCTCGGTTCGACGCCGAGCTTCGCCACGGTGGTGGTGTGGAAGTCGGTGTAGACGCCAAGCGCGTCCGTTCGCCTGCCCGCCCGCCACAGCGCCGTCATCAGCAGGCCGCGCAGGCCCTCGCGCAGCGGATGCCTTGCCACCAGGTCGAAGAGGTCGGTGAGCACGGTGGCGTGCTCACCGGCGTCGAGCGCGACCTGCGCGCGGAGTTCCTTGGTGTCCAGCCACATTTCGGTCAGCCGGTCGCGCTGCGCGGCGGCGAACGGGCCGGGGGTGCCGTCGAGCGCCTCGCCCTGCCACAGCGTGAGCGCGGCGTCGAGGTTTTCCCGGCGCCGGGCGGTGTCGGCGTCGCGGGACTGCTCGCGCAGCGCGACGAACCGGGACACGTCCAGCGCCTCCGGTTCGAGCCGGAGGCGGTACCCCGATCCTTCGGACACCAGCACGGTTCCCGCGGACCGGCGCGAGCGCCCCGGTTCGAGCGCCTGGCGGAGCCCGGAGACGTAGGTGTAGATACTGCCGCTCGCGCTCGCCGGCGCCGACTCGCCCCAGATCGCGTCGATCAGCTCGGCCCGCGGCACCACGGTGTTCGCCCGCAGGGCGAGCACCGCGAACACGGCGCGCCGGTGCGCGGAACCGAGCGCGATCTCCGATCCGTCGGGCTGCCACGCGCGCACGGGCCCGAGCAGCTGGGCCTTCACCGGGACTGCGCCCTAGATGCCACGCTCGTGGCGAGCGTCATCGGTCGTTCCTTCCGCGATTGTGTGGGGTCGCGGACCCTGGAGGAGTCCTGGTTCGCTCCAAAGTTAGCAGGCACACACCGGAATGGCGCCGGTACCGGCGACGCCTGCACATTTGAGCGCTTTTGACACTTAACAGGCCGACCGGAAGCGCCGGGGTTCGGTCGCTCCCGGTCGCGCTCAGTGGCGTCAGGCCCCGCGGAACCGGTTGATGCCGTCGAGATGCCGTTCGCGAAGCTGCTGGTCCCGCACGCCGAGACCCTCCTCCGGCGCCAGGCACAGCACGCCGACCTTGCCCTGGTGGGCGTTGAGGTGGACGTCGAGCGCGGCCTGCCCGGTCTCTTCGAGCGGGTAGGCCTTCGACAGCGTCGGATGGATGTGGCCCTTGGCGATCAGCCGGTTCGCTTCCCACGATTCCCGGTAGTTCGCGAAATGTGAACCTATTACTCGTTTGAGGTTCATCCACAGATAGCGGTTGTCGTACTGGTGCAGGTATCCGGACGTCGACGCGCAGGTGACGATCGTGCCGCCGCGCCGTGCGGCGTAGACGGAGGCGCCGAACGTCTCACGGCCCGGATGCTCGAAGACGATGTCCGGGTCGTCGCCGCCGGTCAGCTCGCGGATCTTCGCGCCGAAGCGCTGCCATTCCTTCGGGTCCTGCTCGTGCTCGTCCTTCCAGAACCGGTACCCCTCCGCGGAGCGGTCGATCACCAGCTCCGCGCCCATCGCGCGGCAGATGTCGGCCTTCTCCTGGCTGGAGACCACGCAGACCGGGATCGCGCCACCGTTGAGCGCGAACTGGGTGGCGTACGAGCCGAGCCCGCCGGAAGCGCCCCAGATGAGCACCACGTCGCCCTGCTTCATGTCCGCGCCGTTGCGCGAAACGAGCTGCCGGTAGGCGGTGGAGTTGACCAGGCCGGGGGAGGCGGCCTCCTCCCAGGTGAGGTGGTCCGGCTTCGGCATGAGCTGGTTCGCCTTGACGAGCGCGATCTCGGCGAGGCCGCCGAAGTTCGTTTCGAAGCCCCAGATCCGCTGCTCGGAGTCGAGCATCGTGTCGTTGTGCCCGTCCGGGCTCTCCAGCTCGACGTTGAGGCAGTGCGCGACGACCTCGTCGCCTGCCTGCCAGCGGTGGACGCCGGGGCCGGTGCGCAGCACGACGCCGGACAGGTCCGAGCCCACCACGTGGTAGGGCAGGTCGTGGCGCTTGGACAGCGGCGAGAGCTTGCCGTACTTCTTGAGGAACTTGAACGTCGGGATCGGCTCGAAGATCGACGTCCAGACGGTGTTGTAGTTGATCGCGCTGGCCAGCACGGCGACGAGCGCTTCGCCGGGACCGAGTTCCGGTGTCGGTACCTCGTCGACGTGCAGCGACTTGCGGGGATCCTTCTCCTTCGTGGGCAGGCCCTCGAAGAGGTCCACCTCGTCGGCGTGCACCGTGACGCCGCGGTAGTGCTCGGGGACCGCGAGCGATCCCAGCGAGGCGGGATCGCCGGACAGGATGGCCTGCCGGATTTCGCCGAGTTCGTCGTTGGCCATGGCGCCTCCGCGTGGCTTGGGTCGGGCAGCTGGTCTTCGAGGGAACTGCCGATGAAATTACTGGCCGGTAACTAGTGGCACAACTCTACGAGACGAGCGGCACTCGCACATCCGGAAGCTGTACCCGGGCCGTGTTCGACCGGCTGGCACGTCGTGGTCGCGGAGAGCCCGCACCGCCTCGTCGCGCAGGTGCGCGCGGTCGTCCTCGGCGCCGCCGCGGGCGGGGCGGGGGGCGGGGGGCGCTCGCCGTCGGCTACGCGGGCTTGTCCCCCGGCTGGACGAGTTCCACCAGCACGCCGCCGGTGCTCTTCGGGTGCACGAAGTTGGCCTTCGAGTTGGCCGTGCCGGGGCGCGCCTCGTCGTAGAGCACCTTCAGGCCCTTGCCGCGCAGGCCGTCGGCGGCCGCGGCGATGTCGGGGACGCGCAACGCGACCTGCTGGACGCCGGGGCCCTTGCGCTCCAGGAACTTGGCGATCGTGGAATCGGGGCCAAGCGGGGCCAGTAGCTGGATCGCCGTTCCGGTGCCGTCGTCGCCGGGGGCGCGCAACATGGCCTCGTGCGTCCCCTGGTCTTCGTTGACCTCGACGTGCCTGAGCTCGAACCCGAAGGAGTCGCGGTAGAACTCGATGGCTTCGTCGAGATCGGGCACCGCGATGCCGACGTGGTCGATGGCGCTGAGGGGGTGGGGGGACTTCGCATCCATTACCGAAGAGTAAGCACAGGCGGTCCGTTCGCACCGGTTGCGGAATCGTTGCAGCACCCGGTTGTGCCCCTACTCACAGCGCTACGGGCGCGACGAGGACAGAATATGGTGGCACCACGACGTCGCTTGGAGGCCTATTGTGTCCGGTTCCGTGATCCTGGGTGCCGCCCGTACCCCGATCGGTCGATTGCTCGGGTCCCTGAAGGACTTCTCGGGCGCTCAGCTCGGCGGTGTCGCGATCAAGGCGGCACTGGAACGAGCCGGTGTCGCGCCGGAACAGGTCCAGTACACGATCATGGGCCAGGTGCTCACCGCGGGCGCCGGCCAGATCCCGGCCCGCCAGGCCGCGGTCGCGGCCGGTATCCCGATGGACGTCCCCGCGCTGACCATCAACAAGGTGTGCCTGTCCGGGCTCGACGCGATCGCGCTCGCCGACCAGCTGATCAGGGCGGGCGAGTTCGACATCGTGGTCGCGGGCGGCCAGGAGTCGATGACCCAGGCGCCGCACCTGCTGCCGAAATCGCGGTCGGGGTTCAAGTACGGCGACACCGCGCTCGTCGACCACATGGCCTACGACGGCCTGTTCTGCGCGTTCGACCAGGTCGCGATGGGCGCGTCGACGGAGAAGCACAACGTCCGGTACGGGGTGACGCGCGCGGCGCAGGACGAGTTCTCCGCGCGCTCGCACCAGCGCGCCGCCGCCGCGATCGCCGAAGGCCGGTTCGACGCCGAGATCGCCGCGGTACCGGTGCCCCAGCGCAAGGGCGACCCGGTGCTGTTCAGCGCCGACGAGGGCGTGCGCGCCGACACCACCGCGGACGGGCTCGGCAAGCTTCGGCCCGCGTTCGCCGCCGACGGCACGATCACCGCCGGCTCGGCGTCGCAGATCTCCGACGGCGCGGCCGCGGTCGTGGTCGCGAGCAGGGCCAAGGCCGAGGAGCTCGGGCTCACCGCGCTCGCCGAGATCGGCGCGCACGGCGTGGTCGCGGGCCCGGACGCCAGCCTGCACGAGCAGCCGTCCAATGCGATCAACGCGGCACTCGCCAAGGCGGGCCTCGACGCGTCCGCGCTCGACCTGGTGGAGATCAACGAAGCGTTCGCCGCCGTCGGGCTGGTGTCGACCGAAAAGCTCGGCCTCGACCCGGAAAAGGTCAACGTCAACGGCGGCGCGATCGCGCTCGGTCACCCGATCGGGGCCTCCGGCGCCCGCCTCGCGGTGCACCTCGTGCACGAGCTGGCGCGCCGCGGCGGCGGCCTCGGCGCGGCGGCGCTGTGCGGTGGCGGTGGCCAGGGCGACGCGCTGCTCCTCCGCGTTCCGGCTCGGTAGTGCGGGTAGACGTCGGTGAGCTGGTCGATCGCGCGCGTGCCGGACAGCACCGCGCGATCGCCAGGCTGGTCTCGCTCGTCGAGGACGCGCATCCCCAGCTCCGGGAGATCGCCGCGGCGCTCACCCCGCACACCGGGCACGCGCGGGTCGTCGGGCTGACCGGCCCGCCGGGTGTCGGCAAGTCGACATCGACCTCGGCACTGCTCACCGCGCTGCGCAAGGCCGGGCTGCGGGTCGGCGTGCTCGCGATCGACCCGTCGTCCCCGTTCTCGGGCGGCGCACTGCTCGGCGACCGCGTCCGGATGGGCGAGCACGCGACGGACGCGGGCGTGTTCATCCGCTCGATGGCCACGCGGGGGCATCTCGGCGGCCTTTCGTGGGCGACGCCGCAGGCGGTGCGCGTGCTCGACGCGGCAGGCTTCGACGTGGTGCTCATCGAGACCGTCGGGGTTGGACAGTCCGAAGTGGACGTCGTACGGCTCGCCGACACCACCGTGGTGCTGCTGGCGCCGGGGATGGGCGACGGCATCCAGGCCGCGAAGGCGGGGGTGCTCGAAATCGCCGACGTGTTCGTGGTGAACAAGGCGGACCGGCCGGGCGCGGACGCCACCGTGCGCGAGCTGAAGCAGATGATGTCGATGGCGCGGCGGGAGATCAGGGGCCCGAGCTGGCGCCAGCCGGTGGTGCGCACGGTGGCCTCGGAGAACGACGGCGTCGACGACGTGGTGACCGCGCTGGACCAGCACCACGACTGGCTGCGGGCGTACGGCGAACTCGACCGCCGCCGCGCCGCGCGCGCCGCGGGCGAGGTGGAGGCGATCGCGATGCGGCAGCTTCGCGCCGAGCTGGAGGAACTGCGCGACGGGGACCGGCTGGCCCAGCTGGCCCGGCGCGTCGTCAACCGCGAGCTGGACCCGTACGCGGCCGCCGACGCGGTGATCAGCGACCTGCGCCGGTCACGGGGCGGCGGCTCGCAGGGGTGAGCCCGCCTTGGCGCGCAACGGAGCTCCGTGCCCGAAGCACGCGATGCCGATATCGAGCGCGGCCATCCGGTGGTAGGACTCCACGTCCCGCCGGTGATCGGCGACCTCGAAGGCGTCCACCACGTCAACCTAGCCGCGAAAACGTTTGCGCTGCCCGTGAATCCGCTCAGGGCAGGACGTCGGCGAGCAGGCCGAGGAAGGTGTCCAGCGTCGGCGCGAACGCGTGGTCGGCCGGGGCCGCGTACCCGCACACGATGCCCTGCGGCCTGGTCCCCGGCGCGATCCAGGCGCGGTGCAGGGTCTCGATCTCGATCGACCTGGCGCGCGCGGCGGCGCGCACCCGCTCCTCCGTGACGCCGTCCGGCAGCATCAACAGGAGCTGCAGCCCAGCCGAGATCCCCCACGGGGTGATCGGCTCCGGCAGCGCGGCGAGGAGCCGGTCGCGGCGGTCGCGGTACCGCGCGCGGGAGCGCCGGACGTGCCGGTCGTACGCGCCGGAGTCCAGCAGGTCCGCCAGCACCAGGTGGCCGAGCACCGGCGGCCGCCAGCCCGCGGCCGTCAGTGCGGCGCGCGCCGGCTCGACGAGCGCGCGCGGGAGCACCAGCCAGCCGATCCGGAGGCCGGGTGCCAGCGTCTTGCTCGCGGTGCCGACGTAGACGACCCGTTCGGGCGCAAGCGCCTGCAGCGCGCCGACCTGCTGCCGGTCGAAGCGGAACTCGCCGTCGTAGTCGTCCTCGATGACGACGGAACCGGTTTCCGTTGCCCAGCGCGCGAGTTCGGTACGCCGCGACGGTGCGAGCGTGGCCCCGGTGGGGTACTGGTGCGCCGGCGTCACCACCACCGCCGGACTGTCTATTTCGGACACCCGGACGCCGTGCTCGTCGACGGGGACCCCGGCGACGGTGATCCCGTTGCCCGCGGCCACCTGCCGGAACTCGGGCAGCGACGGGTCCTCGAAGGCGATCTCGGCCACCCCGCGCTCGCGCAGCACCCGGCTCATTATCGCGACGGCGTGCGAGAACCCGCCGCACACCACGATCCGGTCGGGATCGGTGACCACGCCGCGGCTGCGGGCGAGGTACTGCGAAAGCGCGCTGCGCAACGCGAACGGGCCGCCCTGCTCTTCGTAGCCGAACGCGGTCGCGGGGGCGTGCTGGAGCACCCGGCGGGTGGAGGCGAGCCAGTCGGCGCGGGGGAACGAGGACAGGTCGGGGCGCCCCGGCAGCAGCGTCCACCGGCGCGCGGGGGCGGGCCGCACGGAGGCGCCCGGTGCCGACGCCGGCGCGCTGCCCACCGGGGCGACCTGGGTCGGCGCACCCTGGCTGGTCCGCAGGTACCCCTCCGCGCGGAGATCGGCGTACACCCGCGTGACCGTGCCCCTGGCGACGCCGAGATCGGCGGCGAGCGCGCGCGTGGACGGGACCGTCGCCCCCGGCGCGAGCCTGCCGTCCCGGATCGCCGCGCGGATCGCCTCGGCGAGGCCGTGCCTGCCGTGCTCGGGGCGCCACCCGAGGTGGACGTCCCAGCCCGGACTGGACCACGATTGTGTCATGGAACTGGACCATACTCGTGTGCCAGTTTCGGCTAGCGTGGACGGCGTGAGTAAGAGAATCCAACTGTCGCAACGGCTTCCGGACGCGTACAAGGTGCTGGGCGGTTTGTACGGCGCGAACGGGAAGGCCGCCGTCGACGCCGGCCTCGACCCGAAGGTCATCGAGCTGGTGAAGATGCGGACTTCGCAGCTCAACGGCTGCGCCTACTGCTGTGATCTGCATTCGCACGACACGCTCAAACTGGGCGAGGACCCGAGGCGCCTCTTCGTGCTCAGCGCGTGGCGTGAAACGGATCTGTTCGACGACGTCGAGCGCGCCGCGCTGGCGCTCGCCGAGGCGATCACGCGGCTGTCCGAGACCCAGGACGTGCCCGACGCCGTGTACGAAGAGGCGACCTCGGTCCTCACCGAGGAGCAGTACCGCGCCGTCGTGTGGAGCGCGACCCTGATGAACACCCTCAACCGGCTCGGCGTCACGAGCCACCGACCCCTGCCGAGGACGAAATGAGCAAGCGAATTCTGGTCGGCGACCCGCAGCGCGAGGACTTCAAGCAGCTGGTGAAGCTGAACGCGGTCGTCGAGAAGAGCGCGAAGGACGCCGGGCTGCCGAAGTTGCTGATCGAGCTGGTGAAGATCAGGGCGTCGCAGCTCAACGGCTGCGCGTTCTGCCTCGACATGCACGCCAGGGACGCCGTCAAAGCAGGCGAGGACCCCCGCCGGCTCTTCGTGCTGAGCGCGTGGCGCGAGACGGACCTGTTCTCCGAGCAGGAGCGCGCGGCGCTGGAGCTCGCGGAGGCCATGACCACGCTTTCGCAGACCCAGGACGTGCCCGACGAGGTCTACGACCGGGCGACCGCGGTGTTCACCGAGGAGCAGTACATCGCCGTGGCGTGGGCGACCGCCGTGATCAACACCTTCAACCGGCTCGCGGTGACCGCCCGCAAGGACCTGCCGTGACGGCAGCCGACTGCGAGGCGCTGCGCGCGCTGCACGTGCCGGGGCGCCCGCTGATCCTGCCGAACGCGTGGGACGCCGACAGCGCGCGCCTGGTCGTCGAAGCGGGTTTCCCCGTGGTGGCGACGAGTTCCGCGGCCGTCGCGGCGGCGCTCGGTTACGCCGACGGGGAGCAGGCTCCGCCGGCGGAGATGTTCGCGGCCGCGGGGCGGATCGCTCGCGCGGTGGACGTGCCGGTGACCGCCGACGCGGAATCGGGCTACGGGCTCTCCGGCGCGGATCTCGCGGCCGCGCTGATCGACGCGGGCACGGTGGGCTGCAACTTCGAGGACACCGTGCCCGGCAAGGGAATCCGCCCGCTCGCCGAGCAAGTGGAGCTGCTCGGCGCGCTGCGGGAGGCGGCCGGTGACCGGCTCGTCGTCAATGCGAGGGTGGACGCGTTCCTCCGCGCGGAGGACGAGAACGACGCGCTGGACGAGGCGGTGGACCGGGCGCGCGCCTACCTGGCGGCGGGTGCGGACTGCGTGTTCCCGATCCACGTGCGCTCCGCGGACCTGCTGAAGTCCTTTGTGGATGCGGTTTCGCCCGCCGCGGTGAACGCGACTTACTTCCCGGCGGGGCCGCGGCTCGCGGAACTCGGCGCGCTCGGCGTGGCACGGGTGTCGCTGGGCACCGGCCTGTGGCGGCTGGCGCGTACCGCGATCGGCAACCACCTCGAAACGCTCGCCGCGGGGAACGACGTCTACTGAGCTGCCGGGCTGATCGGGGCATGCGGGGTCCCCGGCGCCGCGGGTTTCCTGTTCCGCCAGCTCTTCAAGGCCGATCGTGCAAGGTCGGTTTCGGTGCGCACTGGGCTGGGGTACGGATGTCATGTGGATGGTGGGTAACTGACTGTCCACATGGCATCGGCGTTAGTTCAAGACATGGAGGTGTTACCCGTGAAGACGGGCAAGCTCAAGGCCGCCGTGGCGGTGGGTATCGCCGGGATCGGCATCTCGTTCCTGGCCGTCGGTACCGCAGCCGCGAAACCCGTGATAGCAGGGGATCCCAACGGGTACGACACCACGGACGCGTGCATCCACGCCGTGCAGACCGTCCCGGGGACCCCGGGGCAGCAGGGCAGGGAGTGCCTGCAGGGCACGAACGAAGAAATCAAGGGCATGGTTCCGTTTCCGGACAAGTTCTACGTGGTCGACGACGTTCCGTGAGTCTGATGTCACCCGTGCAGACGGGCGAGCTCAGGTCCGATGAGTTCGAGGAGAACTTCTTCGTGGTCGACGACATGCCGGCCCCCCGCTGACCGGTTGTCGTGCCGGGCCGGCCGGAACCCTGGTGAGGGGCTCCGGCCGGCCTTTCGGTTCAAGGTTGCGGTCGGTTCAAGGTTGCCGTCGGTTTCAGGGTGCCGCCGGCAGGGTGACCCGGACGGTGAGCCCGCCTTCGGAGCGGGGGCGTGCGGTGACGGTGCCGTCGTGTGCTTCGGCGATGGCGCGGACGACGGAGAGGCCGAGCCCGCTGCCCGGTGGGGGGTCGGCGCGGTCGAAGCACAGGCGCTGGAACGGTTCGAACAGGGTGTCGGTGTCGGTGTCGTCGACGCGTGCGCCGCTGTTGGAGATTTCGAGCGTGCATTCGGTCCCGGAACTCGCGGTCCGGATGGCCACCCAGCCGCGGGATTTGTTGTGCACGAAGGCGTTGTCGACGACGTTGCGGACCAGTTGCTGCAGCAGCGTGGCGTCACCGCGGACCTTTGCCGTGCTGAGGTCCGAGCGGAGTTCGATGCGGTGCGCGGTCCGCGCGGACCGGTTCTTGGTGAGGTCGTGCGTGAGGTCGGCCAGGTCGACGAGGTCCTTCTTGCGTACGGTTTCGGCGTTCTGGGCCAGCGCGAGCAGTCCGGTGAGTACGCGTTCCTGGTGGTCGAGGTTGGCGAGGAGCTTCTGGCCGAGCGCGATGGTGCCGGCTTCGACGCCTGGCCGCGCGATCGCCACCTCGGTGACGGTTCGCTGTGCTGCCACCGGGGTTTTGAGTTCGTGGGCGGCGTTCGCGACGAATCTGCGCTGGCTTTCGAAGGAGCGTTCCAGGCGGGTCAGCATGTGGTCGAAGGTGTCGGCGAGTTCCTTGATCTCGTCGCTGGGGCCGAGCATGCGGATGCGCGTGCTGAGGTCGTGCCCGGCGGCCTGCTGGGCGGCTGCGGTGACGGAGCGGATCGGGCGCAGCGCGCGCCGGGCGGTGAACCAGCCGAGGACGGCGGCCACCGCCACCACGATCGTCAGCGCGATCGCGCCGGTTTCGAGCAGCGAAGTGCTGATGGTGCCTTGAATGTCGAGGTCCTTGAGGGGAGGCGGGGCGATTTGGGGCCCGGCGACCGCACCCAGTGGTGGCTGGGGCAGCATGGTGGTGGCTTCGGCGCGGGTGACCGGGTCCGACAACAGCATGACCAGGCCGAGCAGCCCGGCGCCGGTGAGCGCGGTCAGCAGCGTGTAGGCGAGGGTCAGTTTGACCCGCAGCGGCCACTGCCTCACGGGATCTGGTATCCGACGCCGGACACGGTGTGGATGGCCGAGGGGGTGCCGAGTTTGCGTCGCAGCGATGTCATGGTCACGCGCACGACGTTGGTGAAGGGGTTGATGTTCGCGTCCCAGGCCACTTCCAGCAGCCGTTCGGCCGAGACGACGGTGCCGTTCGCCCGAAGCAGTTCTTCGAGCACGGTGAATTCCTTCTTGGTCAAGGAAATCGGGCGGTCGTGGCGGACGACGCGGTGCCGTGCCGGGTCGAGCGTGACACCCGCTCGCTGCAGCAGCGGCGGCGTCGCTCGGGTGCTTCGCCGCCCCAGCGCGCGCACTCTGGCGAGGAGTTCGCCGAAGACGAAGGGCTTCGACAGGTAGTCGTCCGCGCCGAGTTCGAGCCCGGCTATCCGGTCCTGCACGGTGGAGGCGGCGGTGAGCATCAGGATCCGCGTCCCTCGCTGCTCGGCGATGAGGGAGCGGCAGATCTCGTCGCCGTGGACGAGCGGGAGCCCTCGGTCGAGTACGGCGACGTCGTAGTCGGTGTCGCGGGCTTTTTCGAGTGCGGCGGCGCCGTCGTAGACGACGTCGACGGCGAGCGCGTTGTCGCGCAGGCCTTCGCCTATCGCGTCCGCCATCATCCGTTCGTCCTCAGCCACCAGGATGCGCATGAAACCTCACTAGCACCGGCGCGCGAGCCCCGGCAAGGCAAAGGTGCATACGCACAACCAAGCCGGACCTTTCTTCCCTCGTGATCATCTTTCGAAATATCTCTACGCTGTGGAGTAAAAGGGACGAAGGCAATTCAGCGCTTCACGGGATCTGGTGTCCGACGTCGGATGCGGTGTGGATGGCCGAGGGGGTGCCGATGAAGGAACTCAGCCCGGCCGTACCGGATCGGTGGCCCGCTTGGTCGTCGCGGCGAGGAGCTGGAGGTGGGCGAACAGGCACTGCCGCGGATCGGCGAGGTCCAGTCCGCTGACGGTGACGGCCCGTTTTATCCGGTGGCGCAACGTGTTGGGGTGGATGTGCAGGTCGCGCGCGGCGGCGCGGACGTCGCCGAGCAGATCGAGGTAGGCGACGAGTGACGGGACGAGCACGGAGCCGTGTTCGAGGTCGTAGGTGATCAAGCTGGTCACGCGCGGATCCCGGAGGTGGGGGTTGCCGTCGATCATGGACAGCGTCTCGGACACCAGCACCTCGGCCCGGACGTCGGCCATGGTCGCGACGTCGTTCGCCCCCCGTGCCATCACGTTCATGACGCGGTCGGCGGTGTTGCGCGACTCGACGACGGCGTCGAGCTGGTCCACTGTGGATCCGATGGCCGCGCGGACCCGCCTGCCGAGCCGTTTGCGGGCGGCGGCAACGATTTCGCGGGCGAGGCCGAGCGCGAGTGCGTCCCCGCCGTCGGGCGGCAGGTCCGGCAACAGCACGTACACGTGCGAGCCGATGGTCGTGGTCAACGCGGTACGCCGGTAGGCGGCGGCGTGCACGGAGACGAGATTGCTGATGGCCGCGCTGTGCAGTTCCCTGGCGGGCCGGTCGGTTTCCGCCTGCCGATCGGCACCGTACGGGGCGAACACCGCCACGACGGCCTGCTTCGCCGGATCGGCACCGATGTGACTGGCCAAGGTGGTCGCGTCGACCCGGCTCTCGAACACGCTGTGCAGGAGCTCTTCCTGGATCCGCAGGCCGGAAGTCGTTTCGGTCTTCCGGCGCACCAGGTGCAGCGCGGCGACGCGAGCGGCGCCGAGCAGCGCGCCTTCGGCCTGCTCGGTCAGCCGGTTCCCGCCCTCCTGCACCCAGATCGAGCCGAGCAGTTCGGAGTCGGCGCGGATGCCGATCGCGAGCCGCCTGCAGACCCCGAGCTCCGGCCGCTCTTCGACGTGCACGACGTCGTCTCCGGCGTTCAGCCGATCCAGGATGCCCCACTCGCGCAACATCGCCAGGTGGCCGGCAGGTCCTTGCCTGCCGAGAATGGACAGCCGGCGCAGTTCGTCGACCTCGTCGTCCGATCGCGAGTACGCCAGCACGCGGTTCGCGCTGTCCTCGATGCTCACGCTGCCGCCGGTGAGCGCGGCGATGGTCTGCGCCAGCGAAAACAGGTCGTTCGCGTCGTCCGTGTCGAGAGGGGGCGTGGCTTTCGCCTCGGCGACCGCGCGCCGGGCCAGTGAGTCCAGCTGGTCCCAGCGGGCCTCGGGACGAACCGCGAGCACGGCGACGCGTTCGTCGGTGGCGGCCGCCCGGAGGTCGGCGACCGCGCCGTCGCCCTTGCCCACCTTGACGGCCACGACCGAGGCGCCCCGGCGTGCCGCGTCCCGGATCAGGCGCGCGGCCGCTCTGCCGCGCGAGCCGATGATCAGGACGAAGTCGCCAGCGTAGGAGTCGGGTTCGTCGTCGGGGTCGAGGATGACGACATCGTTGACTTCGACGTCGAGGCCGCAGGGGGCGGCGACCAGGTCGGCCACCGGCGTGCCGAGCGCGACCATCAGCTGGCGGAGGCTGGCGCCGCTCGCGGCGGCTTCGTGCGCTTCCATCGCCCTCCATCATCGTATTGCGACCGTGCGACATCGTCCGGCGATCGTGCATCGCCCAGCACTCTCGGATCGTCCAGCACTCTTGTGCGATCGGACAATGCTACCGGGGGAACGGTGTCCAAACGGACCGTCTGCGGTGGCCCGGCTGCCTTCTATGGTTCTCGGCAACGCGAAACGTTCACGAGCGAGGCAGGGCGATGCACCTACTTCTGATCGGCGACGGTGCTCTCACCGACGCGGTTGCCGATTACACCACGGCGTGGGGTGCGGATCTGCGACGCCTGAGTTCGCCCTCGGTCGACGACCTCCACCGCGAACTGGAAAACACCGTCGACGTCGTCGTGATCGTGTCCCGTGAGGACATCCAGGTGCTCCGCCTCGCACTGCTCGTCGAACACGTGCGTCCCGGGATTCCTTTGCTCGTAACGCTTTTCGACAAGACGGTCGCGGGGGAGGTCGTCCGGTCCGTGCCCAACTGCACGGTGCTCGGCATGACCGACGCGCTGGTCCCCGCGCTGCTCGGTCCCTGCGTCGCGGGGGAACTGGTGAGCCTGTGCGCGACGCAGGCCGGTGCACACCTCGGCGTGCACCGCACGGCGGACGGGCGGTACGCGGCACGACGGGTGTGCGCCGACTCCGTCGAGAAGCGCAAGGTGCGGCATTGGCTGCGCGCGCAGTTCCGGCCGCTGGACGGGACCAACCGCGCGCTGCTGGCCGGGCTGACCGGCCTGCTGTCCATTTTGGTCCTGGACACCGTGCTCGGTGTACTGGCGTTGCACGAAAACGTCCTCACCGCGTTGTGGCACGCGGCGAAAACGCTGACCACGGTCGGGCCCGCCACGGGGCCGGACCACGCTCCCGGCTGGTACCAGGCGCTGTCCGCGTTCACCTTGCTGTGCGTGCTCGGGTTCTCCGCGCTGTTCACCGCGGGACTGGTGGACCGCGTGACCTCCGGCCGGTTCACCGGAATCGTCGGCGCCCGCGCGGTGCCGAGGCGCGGTCACGTCATCGTGGTCGGGCTCGGCCAGGTCGGCATCCGGCTGTGCCTCGAACTGCAGCGGCTCGGCGTCGGCGTGGTCGCGGTGGAACGGGACGCCACCGCGGACTGCGTGCCGCTCGCCAAGTCCCTTGGCATACCGGTGATCTTCGGCCGCGGCGGCGATCGCTTCCTGCTGCAGAAACTGGCGCTGCCACGGGCGAGGGCGATCGTCGCGGTGTCCTCCGACGTGCTGGACAACATCGCGGTCGCGGTGGCGGCCCGCGCCGTCGCGCCCGATCAGAAGATCGTGCTGCGCTCCGGCGGGCACGAGGACGTCACCGCCGAATCGCAGTCCTTGTTCCGCATCGCGACCGCATGCGATGTCAACGTGATCGGAGGTTCCTTCATCGCCGCAGCAGCCATGGGATCCGATCCCCGCGCCACCTTCACCGCGGGCAGCAGGGTCTACGCCCTGCTCGCCGACGGCACGGTGCGCGACATCCAGGAATGGGAGGTAACCGGTCGTGAACCCCTCGGCCGGTCCGAGCCGTGTCTCGTCGGAGGTGAGGTTTCATGATCACCGAATGGGCGGCACCGCTCGTCCTGGTCACCGAACGGCAGGTGCGGGAGGGCGCGCACCTGTGCGTGTGCGGGAACCGGCTCACCCGGTGCACGGGCTGTGGCGACCGGCGGTGCCTTCGCTGCGATCCCTACCGATCCGAAGACTGTTCCAGCTAACGATCAAGCGCAATGGTGCGCAGTTAGGAAAAACAGCACATGACCACCACAACCCGGACGTCCAGGGCGACGTCGTCGATATTCCGCCGCAAACCGATAGAACAGATCGGCTCGTCACAGGGCAATCAGCCCGGTCTCAAGCGCGAACTCGGGTTGCGCCAGCTCACCGCGATCGGTGTCGGCGGGATCATCGGCGCCGGGATCTTCTCCTTGGCGGGCGCCGTGGCGAACGAGAAGGCCGGCCCCGCCGTGCTGATCTCGTTCCTGGTGGCCGGGGTCGCGAGCGCCGCGGCCGCGTTCTCCTACGCCGAGTTCGCCGGGCTGATCCCCAAAGCGGGTTCCGCCTACACCTACGGTTACGCGGTACTCGGTGAAGTCGTCGGATGGGCGATCGGGTGGGATCTGCTGCTCGAGTACACCGCCATCGTCGCGGTCGTGGCGATCGGGATATCGGGCTACTTCAACGATCTGCTCGGCTTCCTCCACATCGGACTTCCACAGTGGATGATGGGAGCGCCCGGCACCGAACCGGCTGGTGTCGAGCCCGGCAGCTACAAGGTCAACCTGTTCGCCGTGCTGCTGTGCCTGCTCATCGCCTGGATCCTCAACCAGGGCATGCAGAACGCGGCGCGCTTCGAAACCGCGCTGGTGTACCTCAAGGTCGCCGTCGTGCTCGTGGTGATCATCGTCGGCGCGTTCCACATCAACGCCGGGAACTACAACCCGTTCTTCCCGTTCGGCATGTCCGGCGCGTTCACCGGCGCCGCGACGGTGTTCTTCGCGGTGTTCGGCTACGACGCGATGAGCACCGCCGCGGAGGAGTCGAAGGACTCGCAGAAGCACATGCCGAAGGCGATCCTGTACTCGCTCGCGATCTCCATGGTGCTCTACGTGCTGGCCTGCCTGGTGCTGACCGGGATGGTCCCGTTCGCCGACATCAACTCCGAAAGCGCGTTCTCCAGCGCGTTCGCCTCCGTCGGGCTGCCGCTGATCGGGGCGATCATCGCGATCGGGGCGATTCTGGGCATTCTCACGGTGCTGTTCACCTTCATGATGGGTGCTTCGCGCGTTGGCTTCTCGATGAGCCGCGACGGCCTGCTGCCGAAGTGGTTCGGCAAGACGAGTCCGCGCAAGCAGGTCCCCGCGCGCATGACCTGGTTGCTCGGTGGTACTTCCGCGGTGCTGGCCGGTGTCCTGCCGATCGGGGAGGCCGCTGAGCTCACCAATATCGGGATCCTGCTCGCGTTCGTCCTCGTCTGCGTTTCGGTGATCGTCCTGCGGTACAAGCGGCCGGACCTGCCGCGCGGCTTCAAGTGCCCCGGAATGCCGGTGGTGCCGATCATCGGGATCGGCTTCTCCCTGTGGCTGATCACCTTCCTCGACCCGGCGACCTGGCTGCGGTTCGCGGTCTGGTTCGGGGTCGGGCTGGTGATCTACTTCGCCTACGGCCGCCGGAAGTCCCTGCTCGCGAAGCCCGCCGCGGAACCGGAGCCCGAACCGGAACCCGAGACCACGCACTAGCGCGAAAAGAGCGACCTGGTTGTCCCGGTGCCTGCACCGGGACAACCAGGAGCACTCATCAGTTCGTTTTAGGACGGCAATTCTTGAAGGCGCCAGATCTCCATCCGCCAGGACAATAGATCACCCTTGAGCCAAGGACGACGATGCATTCTACCGCGATTCTTTCCGGACTTCAGCAGCTCGGCTACGAACGGTACGACCTGGCGGCGCAGCTGGGTGTCTCCGCGTTGGACGAAGGATTTCACACCCTTGCCCTCGAGTTCGACAACCTGCCGGTCGATCCCTATGCGGAAAGCTCCGGCCGGTTCCGCCGCTTCGGCCGCGGGGTGCTGTTGCCGTGGAGCGGCGAGTTCGACTGGATGCCCGAGACCGCGGCGGACGCGTCGAGCGACGCGGTCAACCGTTACCAGCAGGGCACGCACAACCCCGAATACGCGGACCAGGTGCGGCAGCTTCCGTCGCTCACCGAGGCGATCAAGAACAGCTCCCTGCTCGCCGAACTGATCAGGTTCGACTTCGCCAGGACGAGCTGGCACGACGAGGACCGGTGCTGGCCGATCCACGTCGGGGTCCACCTGATCAAGCTGTCCGTGGCCGGTCCTGGCGCCCGTGCGGCCGCGACCCCGGACATGCTGCACCAGGACGGCGAGCCCTACACGTTCGCGCACCTGATCTACCGGTGCAACGCGAGCGGCGGGGAGAACGTCATCGCGGCGGCGCAGTGCGCGGGGAAGTCCCCCGACGACGTGCCGGAGGACAGCGTGCTGGCCCGTTTCACGTTGTCGCGCCCGCTGGATTCCTACGGCGTGAAGGACGACATGGTCAGCCACTACGTCGCTCCGGTCACCGCCGGCCCGGGCCCGGGCCCGTCCGAACGGGCGATCCTGCTGATCGACTTCACGCCGATGACCCAGCGGCCGCACGCGGGTCCGTGAACGCGCACGTCGTGGCGGACGGGAGCGCGCCGACGGCCGCCCCGCCCGTCGTCCGCCGGGGCGGGCCGAGCCTGCTCGCGGTGGTTTCGCTGGTCGGCGTCACCGCCATCTGGGGCGGGACGTTCGTCGTGGTCAAGGACGTCACCAGGGAAGCGTCGCCGATGGACTTCCTCGCGGTGCGGTTCCTGATCGCGGCCGGGGTGCTGGCGGTGTCGCGTCCGCGCCTGCTGCGGAAGCTGAGCCGCCGCCACCTCCGCCACGGCGCACTGCTGGGACTGGTGCTCGGCCTCGGCTACATCGCACAGACCTACGGCCAGCAGTACACCTCGGCGTCCATGTCGGGGTTCATCACCGGCCTGTCGGTGGTGCTCACCCCGGTGCTCGCCGGGGTGCTCCTGCGGCACCGGATCGGGGCGGCCACCTGGGCCGCGGTGGTGATCGCCACCGCGGGGCTGGGGGTGCTGTCGCTGCGGGGGTTCACCATCGGCCCCGGTGAGGGCCTCACGGTGCTGTGCGCGCTCTTCCTCGCCCTGCACATCGTCGGGCTCAGCGAATGGTCCGCGCCGGGTGACGCGCACGTGCTCACCGTGGTGCAGCTCGGTGTGGTCGGGGTGCTCTGCCTGGCGCTCGGGGCGCCGGACGGCATCGTCCTGCCAGCCGGGCGCGGGTTCTGGATCCCCGTCATCGGGCTGGCCGTGCTGGCCACGGCGGTGGCCTACCTGGTCCAGACCTGGGCGCAGGCTCGGGTGCCCGCCGCGGTCGCGGCCGTCACCTTGACGATGGAGCCCGTCTTCGCGGGTCTTTTCGGCGTTCTGGTCGATCACGACGAACTGACGATCCGCGTCATTGCCGGAATGGTGCTGGTGATCGGCGCGATGTACCTCGCGGAATTCCGTTGCGGGAAGGAAGTTCCCGATGGGTAGCCGGCTGACCGCGCGCAGTGTCCACGGCGGAGTGATCGTTACCCGAAAATGTTTCCGAATTAGTTCGCTGAGGTAGATTGTCGGCAGGATTGATTTCGCCTGCCGGTGCCGACCCACTCGCGCGGGGTGACCAATGTCCGAATTCGCTCCTCTGTGGTATCCGGTGAGGGGGTAGCCGTGCAGGTCGAGATCGGGGTGCTCGGCGCGGTCTCCGTGACCGTGGACGGCGAGCCGGTGCCCATGGGAAGCCCGTTGCAGCGCGCGGTGCTCGCCGCGCTGGCTCTCCGCTGCCCGAACGCGGTGCCCAGTGCCGAGCTCACCACGATGCTCTGGGGTGAAAACCCGCCTGCCAGCGCGAAGGGAAACCTGCAGTCCTATGTGGCCTCACTCCGGCGCGTGCTCGAACCGCGCCCGGTGCGGAACCAGCCGTTCACGATCCTGCTGACGATGGGGGCGGGCTACCGGCTCCGGCTGCCTGCCGACGCGGTCGACGCGCACCGGTTCACCGCCAGGGCCGACGCCGGAGCCGCGCTGTACACCGAGGGCCGCTACCGCGCGGCCGCCGCCGAGTTCAAGGCGGCGCTGGATTGCTGGCGGGGAACGGCCTTCGAGGACGTCCCCTGCCCGTTCGCGCGGTACCAGCGCGAGTGGTACGCCGAGCGCAGGCTGGACGTGCTGGAGTCGTGGTCCGCGGCGAAACTGCACCTCGGCCAGCACGAGGAGGTGGTGGAGCGGCTCCGGCGGCCGGTGGCCGAACACCCGCTTCGCGAGCGCCTCACCACCAGTCTGATCGAAGCGCTGACCGCGGGCGGGCGCACCGCGGAAGCGCGCGATCTGTGCGAGCGGTCCGAGTCGCTGCTGGCAGGCACCCTCGGCGGTGACTTCGCGGTGTCGCGCAAGCGTGGCAAGGACCCGGCGACGGGGAAGAAGCGCGCCGCGCCGGCGCAGCTGCCGCACGACATCGGCTCGTTCGTCGGCAGGGCCGCGGAGCTGGCCGCGTTGCACCGGCTCGCGAACACGGACGGTTCCCCGCGGCCGAGCCAAGGGGCGGTCGTCCTGCACGGCGACGGCGGCTCCGGCAAGACCGCGCTGGCCACCCGCTTCGGGTCGCAGGCCGCTGCCCGCTTCCCCGACGGCCAGCTCTACGTCGACCTCCGCGGAGTCGGGCCCGGTCAACGGCCGATGGCCAGCGAAGACGCCTTGGCGAGGCTGCTCGGCGCCCTGGGCGTCCCGGCGGAAAAGATGCCGGCGGGGCTCGAAGCGCGATCGGGGCACCTGCGGACGCTGCTGGCGGACGCGCGCGTGCTGCTGGTGCTCGACAACGCGGCCACCGCGGCGCAGGTGCGGCCGCTGCTGCCGGGATCGGACACCTGTTTCGCCGTGGTCACCAGCCGCAACCGGCTGCGCGGGCTCTCGGTGGCGGAGGGCGCCGCCGCCGTGCCCGTCGGCGTCCTCGGCGAGCGGGAGGCGATCGAGCTGCTCGGCGCGATCGCGGGCGAGCACCGGGTCGAACGCGAACCGGAGGCCGCGCGCGTGATCGTCCGCGCGTGCGGTCTGCTGGCCCTGCCCGTGCGCATCGCCGCGGAACGGGCGGCGATGCGACCACGGCACACCCTCGCCGAACTGGCTGCCGTGCTGAGCGTCGAAGATCGGCGCTTGGACCTGTTGTCGGCACAGGACGACCACTACACGGCGCGCGCGGTGTTCTCGTGGTCCTACGCGGCGCTGCCGCCGGACGCCGCCAGGGTCTTCCGCGTGCTGGGCGTGTTCCCGGGGGAGAGCCTCTCGATCGAGGCGATCGCGACCATGGCCGGAAGCGATCTCGACGCCGCGCGGCGCGCGGTGCGCATGCTGGTCAGCTCCCATCTGCTGAGCGAGCGCCTCCCCGGCCGCTACCGCATCCACGGTTTGCTGCGCAGCTACGCGCTGGAGAGGTTCGAGTCCGAGGAAACCGCGGCGCAGCGCATCCGTGCCGCACGGATGCTCCTGGACTGGTACCTGCAGGGCATCGCCCTCGCCGCCCGGCTGATGCCGTCCGGACCTCTTTCGCGGGAGCCGATCGAGCAGCCGCCGTTCTCCGTGCCGCCCCCGGAACTGCACGACCACGAGGCGGCGATTCGGTGGTGCGAAGCGGAGTCGGCGAATTTCGTCCAGGTGATCCTGCTGGCCGCGAAGTTCGGGTTCCGGGTGCACGCCTGGCAGATCGCGCGCTTCCTGGTCCCGTTCTTCCCGCTGCGCCGCGGCTGGCGGGAACGAGCCGATCCCCCGGAGGTCGCGGTGGCCGGGGAAGTCTCCGGGCGCCACCGGGAGGTCACGGCCGCGGGCGCGTGGCTGCTCGACGATGTCGTGCACGCGCAGTCGAACGTCCCGATCTGACGGCTCCCGATCAGGCCGCGTTCGGTCCGCGGGCGTAGAGGTGCAGCAAGGGCGTGATGAGGTACTGGTCCCAGGTGCCCCAGTCGAGCAGGCCGGCGATGGCGAGCTGGTCGAGGTGGTGCCGGGTCGGCGGTTCCGGCCATCCGGTGAGCCGGACGATACCGGCCACGTCGATGGTGGTCTCGGTTTTGGTGCCCAGCAACGAGAACAGCTTCTTTTCGTCCGGGTTCAACGCGTGCACCGCCGAGGCGAACACGTGCTGGATGCCGCGGTGCCCGTGCTGCCTGCCGAGCTGGTCGAGCCGGGTGATCCGGGTGCGTTCGTCGCGCAGCCAGGCGGCGAGTTCGGCGGGTTTTCGCGCTGGCTCCGCGGCGAGGTGGTGCGCGACGTGGCCGAGCGCGAGTGGCAGGTGCCCGCACAGGCGCGCCAGCTCGTCCAGCGCGCTCGTCTCCGATTCCGCCACGGCACCGGCGAGCAACCGGCGCGCGGCGTCGTGGGGCAGCACGTCGAGCGGAAGCCGTACGGCGCCTTCGGTCGCGACCAGGCCGCTGAGCCTGCGCCTGCTGGTGACCAGCACGGTGGTGCCGCCGCCGGGCAGCAACGGCCGGATCTGGTTGGCGTGGGAGGCATCGTCGAAGATCAGCAGGAGGCGTTTGCGCGCCAGCTCGGTCCGGTACGCGCCGAGCTGGTCTTCGAATCCGGCCGGGACGGTGACGTCCGGCCCGCCGATGGCGGTGATGAGCCGCCGCAGTGCCGCCGCCGCCGACAGCGGCGCCGTGGACGGCTGCGATCCGCGCAGGTCGAGGAAGTGGCAGCCGTCGGGGAACCGCGCGGCGACATCGCGGGCGAAGCGCAGGGCCAGCGCGGTCTTGCCGGCACCGGGCGGCCCGTCGACGGTCAGGATGCGCGATTCTCCCGGGGCCGCTCTCGTGAGCGCGTCCTCCAGGAAGCCGAGTTCGTCCGCCCGGCCCGCGAACGAGATCGGCGGCTCGGGAACGGGCAGTGCGGGCACGGCGTCGCCCAGTTCGTGCAGGGCGGACACCGTGTCGGTGACGATCTCGTCGTGGGCCTCGCGCAGCCGCCGATCCGGGTCGACGCCCAACTCGGCGGCGAGCAGCCGCCGGGTGGTCTCGTACTGCTCCAGTGCTTCGGCGCGCCTGCCCCTGCCGTGCAGGGCCCGGATGCGCATCTCGGCGAGCCGCTGATGCAGCGGGTACTCGCGCAGTGCTCGTTCGAGCGTGGTCAGTGCCGAGCGCGTGTCCGCCTCCGTGCCGCGGGTCAGCAGCGCCTGCACCAGGTCGGTGACCGCCGCGAGCACGAGGTTTTCCAGGCGGTGGCGTTCGGCGAGCGCATAGGGCGCGTCGATCCCGGCGAACGGGGTGGCCAGGCTCCGGCGCAGTGTCCGGTGCCAGGCGGCGATCGCCTCGGTGAGCTCGCCGGCCTCGGCGAACCGCGACGCCGTGCGGAGATCGCGTTCGACCTCGCGGAAATCGAGGTTCTCGTCCGGTACTTCGAGCCGGTAGCCCGCGCCGGCGGTCTGGAGCACGGTGGCGGCCGTGGCGGTGTCGGTCGCCGCCGCGATCGCGCGCCTGAGGTCCGAGATGTAGGTGTGCACGTTGCCCGCGGCCGATTTGGGCGGCTCTTCGCCCCACACCGCGTCGACGAGCTGGTCGCGCGAGACGACGCTCCTCGCGTTGATCGTGAGGAAGCCGAGCACGGCCTGCCGCCGCGGCGATCCCACCGCCACTTCCGCACCGCCCGCCCGCATCCGCAGCGGCCCGAGCACCGCGATCGAGATCGGCTCGGTGGATGCCAAGATGTGCTCCCTGTGGCGAATCTGAGCGGACCCAATACCGTGGTGATCGATTGCGACGCTCACCGCCGCTCATTTGAGCCTACCTTGCTGTCAACCGGTCATTCGTGAGCGATCGAGCACGAAGGGTGGTGCATCGCGTGGACGGGGGAGGAGCCGCGCCGCGGATCCGGTTGATCGGTGTGGTCTCGGTGACGCGGGGGGACCACGTCACCGAGGTGAGCCGGTCCAGGCAGGCCGCCGTGCTCGCGGTACTGGCGCTGCGGGCGGGCAAGCTGGTCCCCCGTGACGCGCTGCTGCGCGCGGTGTGGGGCGACGACGGACCCGAAAGCTCGGTGGGCAACCTGCACACCTACGTCTCCGGGCTGCGCCGCGGGCTGGAGCGCGATCCCGGTGACCGGCTCGTGCTGCGCGCCGAGGAAGGCGGGTACCGGCTGTGCGTGCCGGAGGGGCACGTCGACGTCCTGGAGTTCGACCGGCTCACCGGCGTCGCGAAGGCGGCGTGGGCCGAAGGGGACGCGGCCGGGTGCTTCGCCGCGTTGGACGCCGCGGACGAGCTGTGGCGCGGGACGCCCCTGCCGGGGACGGCGGGCCCGTTCGCCGAACAGGAGCGGTCGCGGTTGCAGCGTTCGCGCGTCGTGGCGCGCGGGTTGCGCGCCGAAGCCCTGCTCGGCTCGGGGCAGCCGGAGCGGGCCGCCGTGGAATGCTCCGGGCTGGTGCGCGAAAACCCCCTCGACGAACGGCTGGCCGCGCTGTTCAGCGCCAGCCTGTTCCGGAGCGGCAGGGTGGACGACGCGCTCGCCGAACTCGTGGCGCTCCGCGCGCGGCTGCGTACGGAACTCGGTGTGCGTCCAGGACCGGAAACCGTGCGGCTGCACGAAGAGATCATCGCCAGCCAGGAGGGCGCGGGCCCCGGCGCCGTGGTGTGCCGCCCGGCCCAGACCCCGCACCGGCCGTGGGGCTTCGTCGGCAGGGGCCGCGCGCTGGCGGATCTGTCCCGGCTGGTCAACCGCGTCGAGCGGGCGGTGCTGGTGACCGGGCACGCGGGTATCGGGAAGACCGCGATGGCGGTCGAGTTCGCCCACCGGAACCGCGACGCCTTCCCCGACGGCCAGACGTTCCTGAACCTCCGGGGGACGGTCGCGGGTGGCCCGCTTTCGGCGGACGGCGTGCTCGAGCACCAGTTGCGGGCGTTCGGCATCGACGCGCCGGACGGGGTCGAGGCGAAAGCCGCTCAATTGAGCGCGTTCTTGGCCAAGCGGCGCGCGTTGCTGCTGCTCGACGACGTCACCGATCTCGCGCAGGTGCGTCCGCTGGTGGCCGGCCACGGCCGGAGCACCCTGCTGCTCACCAGCAGGTACCAGCTCTCCGGCGCGGGCGCGGTCCGCCGGATCCCGTTGGCGGGGCTCGAACCGGAGGCCGCGCGGGACCTGTTGTGCGGTCACGCTCCGGCCGTTTCCGGGGACGAGCGGCTCGGCACGGTGGCTGCCCGCTGCGGGTACGTGCCACTCGCCCTCCGAGCCGCTTCCCTCCGGCTCGGCACGGAACTCGGTGGTTTCGCGAGCACGTCCTGCGCTGGTCTCCTCGACGAACTCGACGACGAGGCCATCGGCTGGGGCGCGTTGACCGTCGACGACGACGCGACCTCGGTCCTGCACGGCATCGAAGAGGTCTGCCGCGGCCTTTCCGCGCCGGCAGGCGAACTCCTCGTCCGCTTGAGCAAGCTTCCGGAGCCGGAATTCGACTGGGATCCGCTGCCCGTTTCGCCGGTGGCCGAGCTTCGCGAGGCCGGCTTGCTCGAACTCGGCGTACCGGGGCGGGGTCGTGTGCCCGCGCTGGTCCGCGGCTACGCGCTGGGCGGCCATCGGTTCCGCCGGTAGGGCTCTTCAGCCACGCATCGTGCACAGAAGCCCCGGTTCTCCGCACCGGGGCCGGTGGCGGGCCTAGGGTCGTCGGCAGGGGACGAGGTTTCGCGAACCCGGAAGGAATCCGATGTCCTTGCTGGCCAAGCTGCGCAAGCCCGCGCGCACCGGGGCCGGTCACGACGTGACGAGGGTCGGGGAGGTGCTCGTGGTACACGCCGGGGACGGCGGCACCGCTGAAGCCCGCTCGCTGGCCGCGTCGCTGCCCGCCGATCCGGAGCACCAGGTGGTGGTGGCGGATCTCCCGCCGGAGTCCCCGGTCGAACTGTGGGAGTCCTTCGCGGCCGCACTGCCGGACGGGCAGGGCCCGGTGCGGCTCGTACCCGGACGGCGTCCGCTCTGCTTCGGTTCGCACGTCGGGCCGTGGCTCGCCGAGCGGATCGCCCGGCCGGTGCTGGCGCCGTACGGGCTGGCGATCGAGAACGGCGCGGGCCTGTTCGTCCATTCCGGACCGCGCACCGGCTGGGGATGGTTCCGGCCGGGACGGACGCCGGAGTGGGCGGCGAAACGGTTTCCTTGTCCTGCTTGGGAAGCACCCGAGTTCGCGGAGACGAGGGCGGTGCGTGGCGGTGCCGTCGCCGAACCGCTGCCCGCCGGGGTGTGGCTCCGGCCGGGTGGCGCCGACGCGGTGTTCGAGCGCGGACGCGTGCGGCTGATCAGGACGGTGCCTTGCCTGCCCGACGCACCCACGATCGTGCTGGGCAGCCCGGACGTGCCGGGCCTGGACCTGGCTGAGGTCAAGGAGTTCTGGCGGACGCTGCCCGGCGAGGTGCGGGCGAGGGCCAGGTTCGTGGCCTTCGGCGGGCTGGCCCTTCCCGGGGACGTGTCGTTCGGGCAGGCACTCGCGGACGCGCTCGACGCGCCGGTGCTGTGCTGCACCGGGATTCCGGTCGGGTCGCCGCGAACGCCGGACGTGTTCGCCCTGCGGCAGGACGGTTCGCACGGCTGGCGGCCGTTCGCACGGGAAGTCGCCTACCTGCCCGGCGACGCCCAGCCGAGGGTGTGCGCGCACCGGGCGCCGATCGCGGGCCTGCCCGAGGTCGCGACGGGCGTCTACCGGTACGCGCCGGACGCGGTGGTCGAAGTCGTCGAGGCGGGGCTGTGGATCCGGCCGCCGGGCGGGGGTGCCGACGTGGTCACCACCAGGACGGCCCCGCTGGACCCGGCGCGCAACCTCGTGCGGTACGAGGCTTCCGATCCCGTGCGCGCCGGGCGGATGCGGAGTGTCGCGGAAAGCGTCATCGGCCGTCTCGACTACCCGACCCGCCTGGTGACCGGGCTGGTGCCCGTCGCGGGAAGCGCCGGTCACGAGCACCGCTGACCCTGCTGTCCGAATTGGACTGAGCACTCGGATTTCCCGCTGCTGTGGTAAAGCTGGTGCCGTCAGCGGTGTACCGTGCCGCGAAGCCGTGGCAAGTTGCCGACGAACTGCCGGTCCGAGGGGCCAATGTCTTGCGGTGGCTTATGAAAACCTTATAGAGCGTTCGTGGAGCGGCTGTGGAGAGCCGGTTGTCATGCTGGTCCGGCGAGGGCAGGACGACAGGGGCAGGAATGAGCACTCCCGATCTGACCGCGTTGGATCTGCACGAGATGTTGCTTCGGCTGGCCGGCTGGGTACCGGATGACGTGCTGGTCGAGGCGCGTGGTTTCCTGGCGCACGGTTTGCACGGCGAAGTCGCCCATATGGTGGCGTTCGCCGGGACCCGGTGCGCGCTGCCGCTGACCGCCGACGATCTGGGCATCCTCACCGACCTGCTGGAGATCGACGGCGCGGACCTGCACGAGCTGGACACCGTCGAGCTGATCGATCCCGGCTCGCCCTTGCCGTGGCGGTTCGCCCCGCTGCCACCGTTCGGCGGAGCTCACGGCGGTGCGGCGCTCGCCGGGGCACGGCTCGGCGAAGACCTGGCCGCGGCCTTGACCGACGAGCCCGCCGCGTGCCGCCTGTGGCAGGCGTGGCGGCGGCCGGTGCACGACACGCCGGACCCGCCGTGCCCGGTGTACCTCGTCGAAGTGGACGACGCGCGCGTCCAGCCCGCGCTGACCGGCCGCCTGCAGGAGATGCTGGCCGTCGCCGGGGAACGCGTTCCGTGCGTGGAGGTCGTGCGCGCCGGGAGCGAGGTGCCCGCGTACCAGCGGATGGTGTGCGCGCGGGGACGCGAGCTGTGGGCCGCGGCCACCCCGGCGATCCGGGTGGCCCGGATCTTCGACACGGCGGATTCCGCGGCGTGGCCGGCCTTCGCGCCGGAGCACCCCCTGATCGTCGACAGGGCCGCGCGGGAACGGGTGCTCGCCTATCTCAACGCGGGCGCGGAACTGGTGCTGACCATGAGCACCTGCGAGGACGTCGTGGATCCCGTACGGGGCGCCGTGGTGCCGATGAGCCTGCGCACCGACGGCACCTGGGTCTGGACCGACACGATCACCTACTACCTGCGGGAGTACCACCTCGCACCCGATCCGCGGCTGCTGGCGCACATCCGGCTTTCCGGCGGGCTTCCGGCCGCGGTGGGTGCCGCGTCGCTGCTGCGCGTCATGGACGCCATGACCGATCCGGCGCGCGCGGAATCGATCTGGTCGACGGATGGCGTGTAGCGCCTTGGCGACGCCGATCTTGGGGGGATTTCAGTGACTGACCTGAAGTGGTCGCCCGCCGACACCACCGACACCGCCGACACCGCCGAGGCGGTCGTGGCCGTCGCCGTGCACGCGCCGGACCCGATGACCGGGCTCGGCGCGGCCAGCATGCTTGGTGCTGATGAGCGGGTGAAGGTGCTCGTGGATGCCGATTCGGCGCGGGCCGAGGTGATCGTGGCTGTCGCGGATTCCATTGATGACAGTGTTTTCGCGTTCCTGCGCGAGGTTCGCGCCGCGTCGGAGCTCGAGTCGCCGCCGCGCTGTGTGATCGTCACCGAGCACTTTCGCAGTGACGTCCTGATGGCCGCGCTCGAATGCGGCATGGCCGCGTTGTTGCAGCGGAGCGCCACCGGTGCCGCGGAACTGGTGCGGACCGTCCTCGCGGTCAGCCAGGGCGTGGCGTACCTGCCGCCCCGGTTGCAGGGCAGCCTGCTCAAGCAGCTCAGCCGGATGCAGCAGGACGTGCTGGAACCCAACGGTCTGACGTTGTCCGGACTGTCCGCGCGGGAGCGTGAGGTACTCCGGATGGTGGCCGATGGCCATGGCACCGAAGAGATCGCGACCGCGCTCGCGTACTCGGAGAGCACGGTCAAGAACGTGCTGCACGGCATGATGAGCCGTTGTGGCCTCAACAACCGGGCGCACGCGGTCGCCTTCGCGCTGCGGGCAGGCGCGATCTGACACCTCGGCGCACCGCCTCCGGCGCTTCGCCTCGTGAGGGCGCCGGAGGCGGGTGACCGCGAACAGCGCTACCCGATTCGTTTGCCCGAAGGCACTCGATCGTCTGCGCGAACGCGCTCTCGCGCACCCCGGTGGTCCGCTACCTCGCGTAGGAAGCCGATCACTACGCGGAATATCCTGGTGCACGGCAGTATTTTCGGACTGTCTTGCTGGCGGAAGTACCTTGGGCCGGATTTTTCTGGGCCGTCGCCCCGTATTGTTGTTTCCGGCGAGACCTTTCCTGTCTGGACGGCAAGTGGCCGGCAGGCAGGTACGAGCCGAGGACCGCGTGTGGACGGTCGACATCAGTGCAGTGGATTTCTTCGGGTTCGGGGGAACGATCGCATATGTCTTCAGGTGAACGACGGCATTCAGGCGGCAATCGAATTTCGAACATCGGTGTTCGGGCAAAATGTCTGGCGGAACGGGCAGTGCCGATGAACCCGGGCCAGAGGGCCGGCGTCTTCCTTTGCGTCAACGACTTCTCGAAGCGGACCAGAAACGCCGAGGCACGATCATGACCACTTTGGAAGAGCACATCCAGGCACACGGCGCCGCGGTCCTGTCCTACGCCACCAGGGTGACCGGGGATCGGTATCTCGCCGAGGACGTGGTGCAGGAAACCTGGTTGCGCGCATGGCGCAACCTCGAGCGGCTCACCGAGGACCGCGGTTCGGTGCGGGCGTGGTTGATCCGCGTCACCCACAACCTCGCCGTCGACATGCACCGCAGCCGCCGGGCCCGTCCGGAGGAGGTCGAGCTGGTCGACCACGCGCTGGAGACGCTCACCCCGGTTTCGACTCCCTGCGAGGAAGTGGAGACCCGGATGGTCGTCGGCGCGGTGCTGGAAAACCTCTCCGCCCGGCACCGGCGCGCCGTCGTCGAAGTGTACTTCGCCGACCGCACGGCGTCTTCGGCCGCCGTAGCGCTCGGGGTGCCGCCCGGCACGGTCAAGAGCCGGGTCCACAACGCACTCCGCACGTTGCGGGAGGCGTTCCCGCAACCGCTTGCCGAAACGGCTTGAACCGAAAGGGATGCGCCGGGACTGTGCATTTTTTTCGTGATCCAGTTTCGCATTCCCGCGTTTCTCCGATGCGGACGGCGGATTTCGCTCCGGAGGGTGGAACATGTTCCGTGGATATCGACGAGGAAATTGGCATCGCGCTGAGCGGCGATGAGGTCGTCGCGGCACGAACGCCCTCATCCGGGGGCTGACGGCGACTCGTCCGGCCGAATTGGCCGGATCGTGAACCCCCGCGCGGGGCCCGGCCGTGTCGTAGCTGTCAGAGGAGGCATGGTGGAGGCATCGATCGAGGTCGGGCGGGTCGGGCAGGCCCTCGTGGTCGGCCGCCCCGGCGCCGACCGCGAAGCGATCGCGCTCGCGGAGGCGGCCCGGCCCGAGCGGGGCCGGACGACCGTGGTGGTCGGCGCGTCGGCGGTGGACGCGGTGGCCAGGATCGATCCGTGGGTGATCGCCGACATCGCCGAGACGACGACGGGCAGCCTGCGGCTGGTGGCGCCGAAGCTCGCCGTCGCCGCCGAGGACAAGGCGTGGCCGCCCGCGCGGTTGCTGTCGGAGCTGCTCGGCACCGAGGTCGTGGTGCCCGAGCGGATGCCCATCGCGCTCCCGGACGGCAGCCTGTTCGTGCCGGGGTCCGGTGCGGGCTGGGTCGCCTACCGGTCGGGCGGGCCGCCCTTCCGGGTCGGGCCGCGGTTGCCCGTGCCGCCCTGGCAACGGCACCTGCCCGTCGCGTTGCCGCCGGGCGTCGCGCAGATCCCGTTCGGGCTCTGGGTGCGTGCCGGGGGAGGACTGCCCCGCCCCGGCGACCCGTTGTTCCGGCAGCCGCCCGACCCGGACCGGATGTTCGTCGTCATCGGCGCCCCCGGCGAGTCCTCGCCCGGTCCGGAGGCGGTCGCGAGCCTGCTGCGTTCGCTGACCGAGGAAGGACGCGATCGGGCGGTGCTCGCCCACTACGGCTGCCCCGGGCTGGCCGACGAGGTCGTGGCCATGCTGGGCAGGCCCGTCCGGGTGGCGCACGGGGTTCCGTTCGAGCGGCGGCCGGTGGTGGTCGACGAGTCGGGGAACCGGGTTTGGCGGCCGTTCGCGGTGGAGAGCGTGTACCTGCCCGACCGCGGGCCCGTGCTGGACAGGTGGGTCGCGCCGGCCCCGGAGATGGTCCTGACCGGGCCGGGTTCGTACCGGCTGGTCGACGGGTGGAAGGTCGAGGTCGTGCCGCGCGGGCTTCTGGTCAAGCCGGAGTCGCTGCCGGCGGAGCCGGAGTGGGAGACGGGGACCGGCCCGAAGGCCGAGCTGGTGCTGGCTTCGGATCGCGAGGTGCCTGCCACCGTGGTGGCGGCGGTGGACGAACTCGTGCGCGGCCTGTCCGACGACGCCGTCGCGAGCCTGCGGATCGTCCCGCTGACCTGGCCGGCGGCACTGGCCGCGCGACGGCTCGAAGCCACCGATCGGGTCGTGTGGCCCGGCGCGCTGGAGGCGGCGCGGGAAGACCAGGCGGCTGCCGCGCTCGAAGCCGAAGACGTGGCGCCCCCGGCCGGCGTGGTGGTGACCGCGGACGGGCGAGTGCTGCCTGCCGAACCGGTCCTGACCGCGTCGTCGTGGGATTTCCGGTCGCCACCGGGGGAGCAGGCCATCGGTGCCCCGGCCGGGCGGGAAGCACCGGAGGAGTCCGCGCCCGCGGGCGAACCCGCGCGGCCGCAGCGTCCGGAACCGGCACCGGCACCGGCGACGGCGCCCCCGCGCCACCGGCACGTGCCGGTGGAAGTCCCGTCGCGTATCGAGTCCACCCTGTCCGCCACGGTTTCCGCCTCGTCCGCGAATCCGGTGGAGGAGGAGCCCGCGTTCCTCCCCCAGACCGAGCTGACGCCGCTGAGCCCCCACCTTCCAGCCGAACCCGTCCCGGGCAGACCTGGTTTACCCCCCTTGAGCCAGGTCTCCCCGAGTGGGCCGGTCCCTCCCCCGCCGGGACCGGCCCACGGGGACGACACGACGTCCGTCCCGCTGAGCGCGGTCGAACCGGCTCCGCCGACCAAGGTCCAGACCGTGCTGAACACGGTGCGGCACGCACGGGTGAGCCAGGCCGGGGCCAGGTCGGTCGCCACGACCCTGGGCACCGTCGTGCGCCGTGCGGAGGCGTTGCCCCCGCTGGTCGCCAGTGCCGAGTCGCGCACGTCGGAGGCACCGGTGGCGGCGAGCCCCAAGACACCGGAGCCCGAAGCGAAGGCGCCCGAGGCACCCCCGGTGTCTTCACCGGCTGTGCGAACCGAACCGGCGCCGCGAGCCGCGGTCGCGAGCAGTCCGGTGGAGGTGCCTGCGGACGCGCGGAGCACGCCCGAGCAGCGCAAGAACGTCCGCGACGCACTCGGCTCCAAGTACGACGTCGCCACGCGCGCGGTCACCAAACTGCTGTCCGAACGGCCGGGTCTGCGGGCGAGCCGGGGCGAAGAGGGCGCGTTGCTGGCGGAACTGGCCGCGGTCCGCGTGTTCGGGGAAGAGCCGGGAACGACCTACGACACCGATTTCCACGTGTGCCTCGCGGGCGGGCTGCGCAGGCTGCCGACGGTGCGGACCGTCGTGGTTCGCGGCGTCCCCGACGACGTGGCGCTTGCGCCGGAAACCCTGGTGCGCCTGCGCGAACCACTCGTCGCGGCCCCGTCCGACTCGCCGCACGCGGTGGGCGGGACGGAGGCGCTGATCTGGGCGACCACGGCCCGCAGGCTGCACGGCCTTGTGCACGTGGCCGGTCCGGACCAGCTCGACGTTTCCCGTGACGTGGTGCTGCCGGGCCATACCCGGCTCAGGGTGCTGGGGGTCGAAGGCGGGCCGGTGCGCCGGATCCTGCTCGCCGAAGAAGGCAGCGAAGGCGAAGAAGTGCTCGCCCGGCTGCGTGCGGCGGCCAAGGGGCGGGCGGCCGCCGAACTCGACGGCGGTCCGGCGGCGAACGGCCGGTGGTACGGCCCGCTTCCCGCGGCCTGAAGCGAAAGAGGTTCTTGACTGATGGACACCACGGTCGACCGGCGGGCAACGGCGGAAGCCGCGCTCGACCAGGACCCGCACGATCGGTTGCTCCGGCTGGCCGGCCGCGCCCCGGACGGCTGGCTCGCCGTGGCCAGGGAGGAACTGGGCGCCGGTGACTTCGAGCGGGTGACCGAGCTGTTCGCCGCGCTCGAGCCGGTGCTCGGCGCGCAAACCCCGCGGCGGTACCGGTTCGCCCCCGACGGCGACGTCCCGCGGGACGAGGCCGACGAGGCCGACGAGGCCGTGGTCGCGGCCGTGGCGGGCGATCCGGAGACGGTGGCGTGCTGGGCGGCGATGCGGGACGGCGCCGACCGGGTCTACCTGGTCCAGGCCGACTACGACGCGGACCTGGCCGGTATCACGCTGGACGTGCAGCGGGGCGTCGACGAGGACGCGATCCCGCGCGTGGAGGTGTTCGCCCCGGACACCGAGCTGCCCCGGTACCACGAGCGCGCGCTGCGTTCGGCCGTGCTGCTCTGGACGAGGGATCCGCTCGGCGAGGTGAAGGTCGCCCGTACCTTCGACGGGGCCTCCGCCGAGTCCGGCCCGTGGTTCGCCCCCGCGCGCGAGCTGGTGGCGGACCCCGGTGAACGCCGGCGGCTGCTGGACTTCTTCGACGCGGGCGAGGTGCTGGTGGAAACCGGTGCGCGGATGACCGACCTGCTTTCCGGTGCGGCCGGCGCGGTGCCCGCGGACCTGCGCACCGACGGTCGCTGGGTGTGGTCGGACGCGACGCGCTACTACCTAGAGCGGCACATGCTGGCCCCCGACATCGAGCTGGCCCGCTACGCGATGGCGACACCGTCCGCCCGCACGCCGCTGTCCCCATTGGACCGCTACCGCGCGCTCACCGCGCTGAACCCGGAAAACGAGGAGGGCCCGCTATGGCCAGCAGGATGACCGGCACGCGGGCGATGCTGAGCGTTTCGCCCAGCGAACCGGAATGCTTCCGCACCATCACCGACGCGATCGCGGCGGCCACCGACGGCGATGTCATCTCGGTGCGGCCCGGCGCGTACCACGAGTCGATCGTGCTGGACCGCGACATCAGCCTGTCCGGCGCCGGCACCCCTGGCCAGGTGCGCGTGGTGGCCGTCGGTGATCCGGTGCTGGCGCTGAACGCCGAGCACGCGAAGCTGTCCGGTATCGCGCTCGTGCACAGCGGCGGTGACATCGCGGTGGACCTGCGCGCCGGGGTGCTGGAGATGGGCGAGTGCGAGGTGTTCGCCGATTCCGAGGTCGCGATCACGGCGCGCGGCGGGACCGGGTTCAAGGCCAGCGACTGCGAGGTGCGCAACGCCGGTGGCGCCGGCCTGCTGGTGTACGACCACGCCAAGGCCGAGTTGCAGGGGTGCACGTTCGTCGCGGTCACCAGCACGGCGGTGGTGTCCCGCACCGGCGGGATGCCGACGTTGACCGACTGCGTCATCAAGGAAGCCGGTAGCGCGGTGCTGGTCGCCGCCCGCGGCCTCGGCACCCTGCACCGGTGCCGGATCGACGAGATCGGCGAGAACGCGATCGTCGTCGAGCAGGAGAGCGAGCTGGTGGTCAGTGCCACCGATGTGTCCAATGTAGAAGGTGTGGCGGTGCTGGCAGCCGAGTCGCGCCCGATCCTGCGCGACTGCCGGATCAGCGACACCGAGGCGCAGGCCGTGGTGGCCGTGCGCAACGCCACGATCGACCTGGAACAGGTGTCGATCGCCCGCGCCGGCGGGTACGCGGTGCAGGTGCGGGACGGGGCCGCGGCGCACTTGTCGACCTGCGCCATCACCGAATCCAAGCACGACGCCGTGTTCGTGGACACCGACGGCGCGGTCAAGCTCGTCGGGTGCGAGATCAGCGGTGGCGCGGGTGGCGGGCTCGTCATCGACGGGCAGGCCGAAGCTTCGGTGTCCGACAGCAGGATCACCCGGGTCGCCGCGGCGGCGCTCTCCGTTCGCGGCGAGGCCAAACTCGCCGTCGACGGCGGGATGTTCAGCGAGAACCGGTCCGGGGTCGAGTGGCTCGGGCAGGCCACCGGCGGGATGATCGCCTGCACCGTGCGGGACAACGAGCAGGACGGCGTCCTGGTGCGCACCGACGAGCCGGTGGAGATCCGGGCGTGCCGGATCGACGGCAACGGCACCGACACGCGGTTCCAGGGCGCCCATGTCGTCTTCGACGAATCCGGGAAGACCGCCGAGCCCGCGCAGCCCCAGTTGTCCGTGGTGCCGCGCCGTCCGGGAGGACGCGATGACGACCTCGCCGGGGCAGGCGATTTCAGCGCCGCCGGTGAGCTGGAAGGGCTCCTCGCCGAACTGGGTGACCTGGTCGGCCTGGACGGGGTGAAGCGCGAAGTGGAAACCTTGGTGCGGCTGCACCAGATGGCGGGGCGGCGGGTGGCTGCCGGGCTGCCGTCGCCGCCGATGTCCCAGCACCTGGTGTTCACCGGGTCACCGGGTACCGGCAAGACCACGGTCGCGCGCATGTACGGCCGCATCCTGACCGCGCTCGGCGTGCTGCGGAAGGGGCAGCTCGTCGAATGCGCCCGGCCGGATCTGGTCGCCGCCGTCGTCGGCGGCACGGCGATCAAGACCGCGGAGATGTTCGAAAAGGCGCTCGGCGGCGTGCTCTTCATCGACGAGGCCTACACCCTTTCGCAGGGATCGGGCGGCAGCGGCCCGGATTTCGGCCGCGAAGCGATCGACACACTGGTGAAACTGATGGAGGACCACCGCGACGACGTGGTGGTGATCGTGGCCGGGTACACCAACGACATGCGCCAGTTCCTGGCCGCGAACCCCGGGTTGTCCTCGCGCTTTTCCCGCACCATCGACTTCGCCGACTACTCCTCGTCGGAACTGGTCACCATCGTCGAAGGAATCTGCCAGCACAACCACTACCAGCTCGAATTCGAAACCCGCTCGGAACTGCACAGCTACTTCACCGCGTTGCCGAGGGACGCCGCCTTCGGCAACGGCCGCACCGCGCGCAAGGTCTTCGAGGAGATGGTCGGACGCCAGGCGTACCGGCTCGGTGATGTCACGGAGGTGACCGCGGACCAGCTGACCAGGCTGCTGCCCGACGATCTCGGACCGCTGCCGGGTGCTTCTGTCGGTGCGGGGGCAGGGAAGATCGACGAGGAACGCGTCGAACAGCTACTGGAGACATTGCGCGGCCTGGTCGGCCTGGCCGAGGTGAAGGCCGAGGTCGCGGCCATGGTCGACCTGCTGGCTTCGGCGCGGCGCCGGGCCGCCTACGGGCTGCCGTCGCCGCCGGTGGGCAGGCACCTGGTCTTCGCGGGTCCGCCGGGTACCGGTAAGACCACGATCGCCCGGCTCTACGGCTCGTTGCTGGCCGCGATGGGCGTGCTGGCGCAGGGGCAGGTCACCGAGGTGGCCCGCGCGGACCTGGTCGGCGAGTACGTCGGGCACACCGCGCGGCGGACCACCGAGGCGTTCGACCGCGCCCGCGGTGGCGTGCTGTTCATCGACGAGGCGTACGCGCTGTCTTCGGGCAGCGGGAGCGGCGGCGGCCACGACTTCGGCCGCGAGGCCATCGACACACTGGTGAAACTGATGGAAGACCACCGAGACGAGGTCGTGGTGATCGCCGCCGGGTACGAGCGGGAGATGGCCGGGTTCATCGCCGCCAACCCCGGTCTCTCCTCGCGGTTCTCGCACCGGATCCGGTTCGCGGACTACAGCGCCGACGAACTGGTCACCATCTTCAACCAGCACGCCGACACCTCGGGGTACGAGTGCACCGGGCCCACCGTGGCGGCCCTGCGCGCGCATTTCGCGGCGGTCCAGCGCGGAAACTCCTTCGGCAACGGCCGGTACGCCCGTCAGGTGCTGGACTCGGCCATCGCCTCGCACGCCCGCCGCACCCGCAGCATCCAAGAGCCCACAATGGACGATCTCTGCGTGCTGCTCCCCTCGGACGTCCCGGCGCCGCACCGGCCACAGGCGATGCCGGGGCGGGCGGAGGCCGGAGCGGGCTGAAAGGATGTTCCTGTCGAGTAGCCCGCCACGCGAGCGAGCCGCGACGCACCCGGCCCGGCACCGCGTTCAGGAATCCAGTGCCCCCAGGGTATCCCTGGCCCAGGTATCCCAGTCCTCGCGACCGAGCGGCGGCAACCGGGGCGGCCGGTCGTCCGATGTGGTCGGTGGCGTGCGGGTCTTGTCCCAGTGGCCGTTGAGCTTCTTGTCGAGGTAGTACGCGGGGTTCGTGGAGAACTTGCTGTGCGGGTTGAACGCGTTGTGCCCCGCGTCGCGCGCGCCGGTGAAGGCGCCGTTCTCCGCTCCGTACACCTCATCGCCGGTGGAACCGGTGGCCGCGTCTTGCGCGGCGGCCTCGGCGGCGCCGGTAGCGGCACCCCAGCCGATGTCGAGGGGCGCGTTGAAGGCGAAGTGCTTGCCGCCGTCCTTCCAGGTCTTCGGTGCGGTGCCGTCGAAGTGGCGAGCCGCGGGAATGTGCTCGCGCAGGGACTTCGCGGTTCCGGCCTTGGCGAGGCCGCCGAGCGCGCCGACGCCGAGGCCGACCGCGCCGCCGACGGTGGCGTTGATGGCGGCCGTTTTGAAGGTGTCGCCCCGGAATCCCGAGAGCTTGTGCTGGCAGATCAGGATGAACTGGTCGAGGAACACCACGCCGACCTGTTCGAGCAGGGACGCGGCCAGGTGGCTGATCAGCCCGATCACGGCCCTGCGGAGCACGGTGACGACGACCGCCCTGGTCGCGGCCATTTCGCCGGGGATGCTTTCCAGCGACGCGCCGAAGGTGAAGGGCGCGGCGGCTATTTCGGCGGCGATCTGGATGGCGAGCAGGACGAGGAGTTCGATGATGAGGATGCGCAGCATTTCGATCTGCACGGCCATCTCGTCCAGCGCGTCGGCGAGGCCGAGGCAGGTCTGCCGGATCGCGTCGAGGTAACCGCTTTCGGCCGTCAGCGGTGCGATGAAAGCGTCGAACTCTTCTCGGGTCCGCCCTTCCAAGGCGCTGTCGACTTGACGCACGCCCGCGCGAACCAGGTCCTGAACGGTCTCGACCTTCTTCGCGGTGGCGCGCCACTGGTCCGCGATCTGCCGGAGTTCGCCGGGATCGCCTCCCGGCCAGTCGCTGCCGACCAGGACTTCCAGCAGGTGCTGGACACCGGCGGGGACTTCAGTCGCGGGCATGGTGCTTCACCATGGCGGCGGCTTGATCGTCGGCGTCGACGAAACCGCGGGTGGTGCGACCGAGCCGATCGGCCGTCTCGTGGAGCACCTTCGCGAGCGCCTCCAGCGCGGCGGGCACCTGCCGGGCGGGTTCGGTGTACCGGCTGCCGAAGGCCGCCCCTAGCGGGTCCGCTCCCCACGGCGCGGTGTCCGATGTGACTGTGTCCGATAGCGACGTGGTGTGCGGCGCGGTGTTCGCGGCCTGCGATGCCGCCGCCGCGGCTTCCTGGAACGCCGACACCGCGTGCATCAATTCGGTGGGACGCACCGAAAGCACCCCGCCCGGCAGCCCTCCTCCCCACGCGGGAGGAGGGCTGCCGGAAAGGGCGTTCACCCCGGGTGCGGAGACGGGTGCGTTGCGATAGCCGCCGGTCGGGCCGTCGAGTGCGGAAGGAGCCACGAAACCCAGTCAACAACCCGAATCCGGTCGGGGGCCACGATCTTCACGCATTCCCAACGCGGTCGCCGTCGTCTTTACGCAGTTTTGGCCGGAAACCCGCACAACGGTACTGGGCGACTACAGCTTGGTGTACTTGAACGCGGTGAAGATGTACTTGGTCGTGATGGCTGTCGAGGGCCCGTTGTTCGCGTTGTCGACGGGGGTGGTGAAGGAGGCGGGGTTGTCCGTGCGCTTGACCTCGAGGTAGAAGCTCTCGCCGGGAGCGACCTTGCCCTCCCAGCACGGACCGTAAGAGGAGACCACCAGGGACGAGCGGCCACCGTGGCCGGGGAAGACGGCCTGCACGGTGTAGTCACTGCCGTGGTTGCACAGCTTGAACGTCGCGTCGCCGGTCGTCGCGGCCTGCGCGGTTCCGGGCACTACACCGGCGGCGATGGCGCCGAGCGCGGCCGTACCCAGGAAGATCTTCTTGGTCGCGGAGGGCATCGTGAGTGATTTCCTTTCACCTGAATGAAGCGATCGTGTGGATGCTCCACCAGATTTGCACCGTGCGCGACGATCGGACAACGTATCCGTGGTCGATCTGCCCGTTCGACGACTGTCGGATAACTGTGCGGACATGGAACTGGTGCTTGCGATTCGCCGTGCCCTGCGGTCCGAAAAGGACGGCGCTATCCGACGAAACCGAGCCCGGCCTCGTTCGCGTCGCCGCGCACGAGCGGCTGCGACGGGATCGACGGGGTCGACGGCCCCGGTGCCCCCGCCCCGGGCTCCTGCGTTTCGGAGGCGAGAAGGAGCAGCACGGTGGTGACCGCGGCGATCACCACGAGGACGCTGGCGGCGATCACCGGCACGAGCCACTTCTTGCGGGCGGGTTCCGCGAGGTAGCTTTCGTCGGAGGCGAGTGGCGGCAGCGGCCGGACGAAGGGCAGCGCCACGGTGTCCTGTTCGACCGGAGCCGACGAGGGCAGCGCCACGGTGTCCTGCTCGAAAGCGGGCGGTTTGGCCGGGGCGGGTGCCTTGGCGGGACTGGTCGCCGCGATCGCCGCGGCGCCCAGCGCGACGGTGAACTTCGGGTGCAGGGTGACCCGGACCGGCTTGCCGAACTCCCCGAACACGAGCTGGGACACGAGCGGGATCCGGGAGGAGCCACCGGTGAGCAGGATGGCGGAGATGTCGTCGGGGCGGAGCCCCGCCGAGGTGATGGTGCGGCGGAGCGCGTCGATGGTCAACCGGACCGAAGGTTCGATCATCGCGTCGAAATCGGCGCGGGAAACGGAGATCTCGCGTGCGCCGGACGGTAACGGGACGGACAGCTCCGCTTCCTGTGCTACGGACAGGGTTTCCTTGGCTCTGGTGCACAGGGCGCGGATGGAGCCGAGCGCGGCCGCGGCGGCGGGCTCCGCCGGGTCGAGTGCGCTGATGGCGCCGCCGAGCCGCCTGTCGAGGTCGGTGAACAGCACGTCGTCGAAATCGATGCCGCCGAGGTGCTCGATGCCTTCGGGCGTACCGAGGATTTCCATACCGCCGGGGCGGATGCGCAGGATCGTGGTGTCGAACGTGCCGCCGCCGAGGTCGTAGACCGCGACGGTTTCGCCGTCGCCGAGCCTCCGTTCCCGCGAGTAGTGGGTGGCGGCCGCCTCCGGCTCGGTCACCAGCCGGTAGTCGCGCAGGCCCGCCAGGCGGGGGACTTCGGCGAAGTGCTCGCGGCGGTACGGGCCCCAGACCGCGGGGCAGGTCAGCACGACCGAATCCGGGGGACCGCCCTGGGTCTTGGCGACCTCGGAGAGGACGTCGCGCAGTTGCGCGGCCATCAGTTCGGGCGGGGAATACTGCCCGGCCCCGACGGGGAGCCGGGAAGGATCGCCGAGCCGTCGTTTGAAGCCGCGGGCAAGCGCGGCGGGACCGGCCGCGCGCGCCAGTGCGACGGCACCGGTCAGCAGCGATCCGTCCGGCGTGGTGCCCGCCACCGAGGGCACGACCACCCTCGACGACAACGGCACGACGTTGATCCCCCCGGACCCGCTCGCGGCGGCCGAGGTGAACGATGTCCCCAGATCGATGCCAACGCCGTACCCCACGGCATGTCCCTTCGTCGCACGCATGCCTCTGCGTGGAGGCTACGGCGATGCGGGGGCGAGCACCCCTCCCGCGAGCGAACAGGCAGGTTTTCCTGTCCCTTCGCGCGGTGCGGCGGCGGTTTCCGCGTCCGGCTGAACCGGTGGGGCGGGGTGAACCGTGTGGTGTGTGGGTACCACACGCCGTGAGGAGCCGACGCGATGACGACGACGCTTTTCCGCCGCCCCGGGCGGGAGAAGCCGCCGGAGATGCCGACCGGTGAGCTGTCCATCGAGGAGCCGCCGACCCTGCCGGAGAGCGGCGGCAGCAAGGACATCATGTCCTCGCTGATGGTCATGCCGATGATGATGGGCACCGGCGTGTTCATGCTCGTCTACATGGGACGGACGAACCCGTGGCTCGGCATCGGCATGTTCAGCCTGATGCTGCTGATGGCCGTCGGCATGTTCCTGATGCAGATGGGCAGGGGCGGGGCCGAACGGCGGCACAAGCTGCGCGGGGACCGCAAGGACTACCTGCGCTACCTCGGCCAGATCCGCAAGCAGGTGCGCACCGCCGCGGTCGACCAGCGCGCCGCGCTGTCCTGGCGCCATCCCGACCCGGCCGGGCTGTGGTCGGTCGCGATGACCAGCCGCCTCTGGGAGCGCCGCGCGGCGCACGCCGACTTCGCCGAGGTGCGGCTCGGCACCGGTCCCCAGCGGCTCGCGCTGAAGGTGACGCCCCCGTCCAGCAAACCGATCCAGGACCTCGAACCGCTTGCCGCCCGGTCGCTTCGCCGGTTCATCAACGCCTACACCACGGTCTCGAACCTGCCGATGGCGTTGTTCCTGCGCGGGTTCTTCCGGATCCGCTTCAGCGGTGACGCCGACGCGATCCGCGGCACCGTCCGGTCGATGCTGGCCCAGCTCACCACCTTCCACTCCCCGGAGGACCTGCGGGTGGCGGTGTGCGCGTCCCCGGAACTGGCCGGGTCGTGGGAATGGGTGAAGTGGCTGCCGCACGCGCAGCACCCGCAGGAGCAGGACGACGCCGGCCAGGTGCGGTTGCTCGCGGACGGCGTGGACGCGTTGACCGAGCTGCTCGACGCCGAACTCGGCGAGCGGGGCCGGTTCGAGGCGGCCGCTTCGCCGAACCGCGAAGAACCGTACGTCGTGATCGTGCTGGACGGGGTCACCGTGCCCGCCGAGTCGCGGCTGGCCGGCGCGGGGTACCGCAACGCGATCGTGCTCGACCTCAGCGGCGGGCTGGAGGAGGTCAGCGGCGCCACGGCGCTGCGGCTGGACGTGTCGGAGAAACAGGTCGAAATGGTGCGCACCAACCGCACCGGCAAGGAGGTCCGCACCCCGCTGTGCACCCCGGACCTGCTCAGCGTCGCCAGGGCGGCCGCGCTCGCGCGCGTCGTTTCGCCGTACCGGCTCGGTGGCGGCACGACCGACGTCGCCGAGCCGATGCAGACGAACTTCGAACTGACCCGCCTGCTCGGCATCACCGACCTCGACGACTGGGACCCGAGGACGATCGCGCGGACCGGGCTCACCAGGGACCGGTTCCGCATCCCGCTCGGCATCGCCGAGGACGGCACACCGGTCGAGCTGGACATCAAGGAGTCCGCACAGGGCGGGATGGGCCCGCACGGGCTGCTCATCGGCGCCACCGGTTCCGGCAAGTCCGAGCTGCTGCGCACGCTCGTGCTCGGCATGACGATGACGCACTCGTCGGAGATCCTCAACTTCGTCCTCGTCGACTTCAAGGGTGGTGCCACCTTCCTCGGCCTGGACAAGCTGCCGCACGTGTCCGCGCTGATCACCAACCTCGCCGACGAGGCGCCGCTGGTCACCCGCATGCAGGACGCGTTGCACGGGGAACTGGTGCGCAGGCAGGAGTTGCTGCGCTCGGCGGGGAACTACGCTTCGCTGCTGGACTACGAAAAGGCGCGGCTGTCCGGTACGCCGCTCGATCCGCTGCCGACGCTGTTCGTCATCGTCGACGAGTTCAGCGAGCTGCTCCAGTCCAATCCGGACTTCGCCGAGCTGTTCGTGATGATCGGGCGGCTCGGCCGTTCGCTCGGCGTGCACCTGCTGCTGGCCAGTCAGCGCATCGACGACGGCCGCATGCACAAGCTGGAAAGCCACCTGTCCTACCGGATCAGCCTGCGCACGTTCTCCGCGATGGAAAGCCGGTCGGTCATCGGGGTGCCCGACGCCTACCAGCTCCCCGCCGCGCCGGGCAACGGCTTCATCCGCACCGACGTCGCGATGCTGGTGCGGTTCAAGGCGGCCTACGTCTCCGGCCAGCACCGGCGGCGGACGCGCGAGGAACGCCAGGAGGAGGTGCGGCGCCAGGTCGTCCTGTTCGGCATGCACAAGCAGGTCCGCGACGAACCGCTGAAGTCCACCGTGGTGCTGGAAGACGAAACACCGGACACCGGCGTCGATCGCGCCGCCACCGGTGAATCGGTGCTGGACGTGACCGTGGAAAAGCTGCTGGAGCACGGGCCCCCGGCGCACCAGGTGTGGTTGCCGCCGTTGGAGGACCCGCCCGCGCTGGACCACCTGCTGCCGCCGCTGGAAGTGGACCCGGTGCGCGGGCTGGTCGCGCGGGACTGGCCGGGGTGCGGGCACCTGGAGGTCCCGATCGGCGTGGTGGACAAGCCGTTCGAGCAGCTTCGCGACCTGTACCTGGTCGACCTGGAGGGCGCCGGCGGGAACGTCGGTATCGCGGGCGGCCCGCAGGCGGGCAAGAGCACGCTGCTGCGCAACCTGATCGCCGCGCTCGCTTTGACGCACTCGCCCGCCGAGGTGCAGTTCTACTGCCTGGACTTCGGTGGTGGCACGCTCGCCGCGCTGGAGCGGCTGCCGCACGTCGGCGGTGTCGCGGCACGGATGCAGGAGGAACAGGTCTCGCGGACCATCGCGGAGGTCCAGACTCTCCTCGCGCACCGCGAGCGGTTGTTCTCCGAGCACCGGGTGGCGGGCATGGCGGCTTACCGCGAACGCCGTGCCATGGGCGAATTCGCCGGCGAACCGCACGGCGACGTGTTCCTGGTCGTGGACGGCTGGGGCCTGCTGCGCACCGACTTCGAGCAGCACGACATGTCGCTGCGGCAGCTCGCGCAGCGCGGCCTCGCCTACGGCGTGCACCTGATGATCACCGCGAACCGCTGGTCGGACGTCCACAGTGGACTGCGCGACCAGCTCGGCACCCGGGTGGAGCTGCGGCTCGGTGACTCCATCGACTCGATGATCAACATGCGGGCGGCGGCGCAGGTGCCGCAGATCCCCGGCCGCGGGCTGACCGCCGACCAGCGCCACTTCCTCGGCGGGGTGCCGCGCGTCGACGGCATGGCCGGCATCGCGGGCCTGCAGCAGGCGACCGCCGATCTGGTGGCCGCCGTCCGGGACGCCTGGCACGGCCCGAACGCGCCCGCGGTGCGGATGCTGCCCGAGGTGCTGCCGGTCGAGGCACTGCCCGATCCGGAGCCGGGGCCGCGCGTGCCGCTCGGGGCGGGCGAACTCGATCTGATGCCGGTGTGGCACGACTTCCGCACCAGTCCGCACCTGACCATCGTCGGCGACAGCGGCAGCGGGAAAACGGGCGCGCTGCGGCTCATCACGCGGGCGATCACCGGTCTGTACAACCCGGACGAACTCCGCATCATCGTGATCGACCCGCGCCGGACGCTGATGGAGTCGGTTCCCGAGTCCTACCGCGAAGGGATGGCCGTCGCGATGGCCGCCGCCGAGAACCTCGTCAACGGGGTGGCGGCGCGGCTGAAGGAACGGGTGCCCGATGCCGACATCACCCCGGCGCAGCTTCGCAGGCGGGACTGGTGGAGCGGGCCGGAGTACTTCGTGCTGGTCGACGACTACGACCTGGTGCTCAGCGGGATGGGCGGGCCGCTCGACGCGATGATGGAGCTGATCCCGCAGGCCGGGGACATCGGCCTGCACCTCGTGGTCGCGCGAGCGGGCGCGGGCGCGGGCCGCACGAGCATGGATTCGGTGATCCGCCGCATGCAGGAGTCCAACAGCCCGGAGCTGACGCTGTCCATGCCACCCGGCGAGATGCCGTTGCTCAACGGCGCGCGGGGCAGGCAGCTCCCCCCGGGACGCGCGGTCCTGGCCAGCCGCCGCGAAGGCATCGGCCTGCAAATCGGCTGGCTGGACGAGGTGGCGGAATGAAGCGGGTACTGGCGATCGCGGGCGCGGCCGTACTGATGTTGTCGGTGGCGCCCCCGTCCTCCGCCGCGGGGGACGACGAGCCGACCGGTCAGTGCGCGCCGCCCGCGAAAACCGTGATCCCGCAGGAATCATGGGCGCAGAAGCGCATCGCCGCCGACCGGGTATGGCCGCTCACCACCGGCTCCGGCGTGGTCGGGGTGATCGACACCGGGGTCGCCGCCGGTGCCCAGTCGCTGAACGGTGCCGTGCTGCCGGGCACCGACCTGCGCGGGGGGAAGGGTGACGGCGACTGCTACGGGCGCGGCACGTTCATCGCAGGGCTGATCGCCGCGCGGCCCGGCACCGGGCCGTTCGTCGGGGTGGCACCCGGTTCCCGGATCTACCCCGTCCGGGTGAGCGACGACCCACCGAAGATCCAGGACCACGCGGGCCTGTCACGCGATATCGGCCAGGGCATCAAGTCCGCTGTGGACGGTGGCGCCACGGTGGTCGCGGTGGGCCTGCAGGCCACCATCGGCACGCCCGAACTGCAGCAGGCCGTCGAGTACGCGGCCGCGAAGGACGCGGTGGTGATCGCCCCGGCCGTCGTACCGAAGCAGGGTCAATTGGCTTTCCCCGCAAGGCTTCCCGGCGTGGTTTCGGTGGCCCCGCTGACGGCGGGCGGACCGGTCACGAACCAGCCCTACGGTGCCGATCCGTCGGTGGCCGCGCCCGCGGGCGACCTGGTGAGCGTCGCCCCCGAAGGGACGGGCAACCGCGCGGGCTCCGGTACCGAACTCGCCGTCGGCTACGTGGCGGGCACCGCCGCGCTCATCCGCACCTACCACCCGACCCTGTCCGCCGCGCAGGTGAGGGACCGGCTGCTGAGGACGGCCGATCACCCGAGCGCGCGGCTGCCGGACAAGTACGTCGGCTACGGCGTCGTCGACCCGTACGCCGCGGTGAGCACCGTGCTGGACAACGACGCGCCCGTACGCCCCGCGGCCGAACAGCTTCCCATCACGCTGCCGAAGGAGCGGGATCCGGAGCCGGGCAACCGCGCGATGTTGTTCGCCGGCATCGCTGGTGCGGTCGCGCTGCTGATCGCCGGGCCCGCGGTGATCGCGGCCGCGGAGAAGAAGAAGCGGAAGGCCGCGAAGTCCACATAGGACGTTTGCCATCGCGGCGGGGGTTTCCCGAAGGGTGCTCCCGCTCGATCGGCTGGTGCGGGGCGTATGCCCTGGGAGTGGCCTTCGGGGACTTGAGCGCCGCGAACTCCACTCTGGTAAGGGCTCCGTGCTTCCTCGGCGGGTTCCGGTGGATGCCGTGAAGGGCGCCTTGGGGGAATCTGATGCCGCGGTCTTGGCTTTCGTGGTGGGTGGGGTGGCAGCGCCGATGCCCTGAAGGTCGCCTTTGCGGCGTTGGATTCGCTCAGGGGCCCTTTCGGGGCATGTGGTTTGGCGTGGAGCGGGCGTGCGCAGGCTTCATCCGCGGCTTTCGTGTCCCGCAGGCGCCTCTTTCGGGGTGCGGGCGTGGGGTCGAGGAAGGGATGTGAGCTGTGAAATCCTGTGGATGCTGTGAAGGGCGCTTTGGGGGAATCTGATGCCGCGGTCTTGGCTTTCGTGCTGGGTGGGGTGGCAGCGCCGATGCCCTGAAGGTCGCCTTCGCGGCGTTGGATTCCCTCAAGGGCCCCTTCGGGGCATGCGCAGCGTCTCGCCGGTTGCCGCGAGGGTGGAGAAAGTGGCGCTGGATTCCCCGAAAGCCGCCTTCGGGGCATCGACAGGACCGGATGCGGTCAGGGCGCCGATCCGTAGGTGGCTTCCTTGATCTTGCGGCGGGTGTAGTCGTCCATCGTCTTGCTGCCGGACTTCCACAGCGTTTCTTCGATCCCGCCGGCGGGGAACGCCTTGTTGTTCGCCACCGAGTTCACCCCGCCGCGCACCGCGCCCGTGGCGCCGCCGAGCAGCGCGTCCTTCCAGATGTCACTGCTGTTGCCGTTGCCACGGGACACCTCGGCGGCGGACTTGGCCCCGCCGTTGGCGGCGCCCTTGATCGCGTCCTTGGGGATGTCGTAGAAGACGGTCTCCTGCCACTTCTTGGGACTGCCGAACGAGGTCCGCCACTCGTTGTTCCGCAGCACGAACCTGAACTTGTCGCTGAAGCCCGTCTGGTCCCACGCGAGCGCGCGGCTCGCGTCGCGCCCGATCCACGCGTTCGCTTCGTCCCTCGCGAGCCGGTGCGCCGCGTCGGTCGAGTCGACGGTGTGGTTCGCGAGCGTCTCGTTCCGCTGCGCGTCGGACAGGTTCCGACGTGACGTGCTCAACGCGTTTTCGGTGGTGCGCAGGCCATCGGTGGCCGCGGTGAACTCCGCGCGCGCGTCCGCCAGCTCGCGGGCGGCGTCGTCCACCCAGTTCGGGTTCCCGGACGCCCGGTACATGTCCAGGCGCATAGCGGTCGTTTCGACGCGGCTGCCAGCCCGGTCCGCCGCGTTCCGGTACGCCCGTGCGGTCTGCTCGTGCGTCCGCACCTCGTCGGTGAGCCGCCGGACCTCTTCGTTCGCCCTGGTTCGCCCGCGCAACGCGGTGTCGTAGGCACCTCGGGTCGCCGAAAGGTTTCCGGCGAGGTTGACGTTCTCGCCCGGCTTGTCCGTGACGCCGAGGTTCCTCGCCCGGTCGTAGGAGTTCTTGGCGTTGCCGAGCAGGCGGTGCGCGTCGGAGGGCGGTGGCCCGTCCGGCCTCGGCCGTGGTTGCGGGCCGATCTTCTTCACGAAGTTCTGCACCTGCTTGACGAACGGGACGAACTCGGGAGTGCCGTCGGCGCGGCGCTTGACGTTGCCCGCTTCGTCGACGGCCTTCTTGAGGCCGCTCTTCTCCAGCGCGCCGCCGAGCCCGCCGATGCCGCCGCTGATCCCGGCGCTGATGAACAGCTGCGCCGGATCGATCTTCTTGTGCTGGATGCCGGCCGAGACCAGGTTCGCGGTCAGGTCGATCGCGATGTCGCGGACGCCCTCGGTGATCATGCGGCCGTAGCCGACGCCGAACTTCGAGGTGTTCCAGGTCAGTTCGTTGACCGCGTTGACCCACGTCCTGGCCTGGTTCAGGAAGCGCACCAGCGCGTTCAGGGCCTCGGCGAGGATCCGCAAGACCCGGGCACCGGTGGCGACCAGGTAGTTCAGCCACGCCTGCGCCCAGGCGAGCAGTGCCGGGAACGCGGCCGCCGCGGCGTAGAAGGCCAGCATGGCGGCGATCTGGACGCTCAGCTCGATGATGATCTGCAGGACCGACTGGTGGGTCTTCGCGTGCTGTTGCTGCCTGGCCGCGATCGCCGCGGTGCGCTGCGCCTCCTCCTCCGCGTTGCGCATCAGGGGGATCGCGCGTTCGGCGAAGGCGTTCGCGGCCTCGCCCCGCCAGTCCCGCAGGCCGGACGCGGTCAGCTTGGCGAGGTGGTCGCTGTGCTCGTTCAGGTACGCCGAGATTTCCGCCCAGCTCTGCGCGTTGTGGTCAAGGGCAGCCGGACTGCCGCCCGGGTTCGTGAGGCCGACTTCGGCCAGCGCGCTCTGCGACATCACTTCGCCCGGTGGATTTCGGTGGCGGCGGACTCGGCATCGCTCGTGGTGTTCTTGAAGTGCTTCGCCTGTTCCGCCAAGGCATCCGCGGTCTCCGTGAGACGGCGGCGCATCTTCTCGAGCCGTTCGAGGGTCTGAGCGACGTTCTCCCGGTAGGCCCGTTCGGCCGCTTCGGCGTTCGGCGTCTCCCCGTAGGCACCGTTGGTGCCCGCGGCTTCCGCCCGGAATCTCTCGATGCGCGTACGCAGCTCTTCCGCGGAAGCCCGGAACTCCTGGCTCAGGAGCCAGAGGCGCTCCACGTCCACCGAGACCAGATCAGGCACCGGTCATCCTTTCGTTGGCCTGCACCGGAATCGACGCTACTGGCGATCGGAAGCGGTCCCTGGCCACTTCGCCCAACGGACCGGAGCAGGCCGGTCAATGTTCACTCCCAGGTCACCGGGCGGGGAAAGCGGCCAGTGTTTCCAATCGAACGGGCAAAACCCTTGCGTGCGGCGCCGTTGCCCGATCGTTTAACGGCGGGTTACCGGAATCACCCGCGTTCGCGCGGTCACGGCCGGCGGTGAACCGTGAACGGGATCTGTGCCGTGTACGTGGCATGGAGGCGACTAGCACGAGCACCGCGGCCACGAGCCCGGCTGCCGGTGGATCGAGTGAGATGTGCCGGCTCACCATCACCGGCCCGTCCTCGCGCGTCGAACTGGCCGTTCCCGCGCACGTGGCGATCGCCGATCTCATGCCGACCGTGCTCGGGCACCTCGATCCCAGCCTGGCCACCTCCGGTATGGAGCACGGCGGCTGGGTGCTGCAGCGGCTCGGCGAGGAACCGCTCGACGAGGACGTCGGTACCGCCGAAGCCGGGCTGTACGACGGCGATCACCTCTACCTTCGTCCGCGCGACGACCAGTTGCCCGCGGCCGATTTCGACGACCTCGTCGACGGTGTGCACACCGGCCTGTCCGGCCGCCGTGACACCTGGCGCCCGGCGTTCACCCGCCGCACCAGCATCATCGCCGGTGTCTTTTGCGCGCTGCTGGCGGTGTTCCTCTGCACCTACGCGGCAACGGGAACCGACGTCGCCATCGGCGCGGCCGTCGTCTGCGTGCTGCTGCTCGCCGGTGCCGCGGGTCTCTCCTGGTACGTAGCCGAAAGCGACGGGCGAGCGGTGACGCTGGCCGGCGTCGGCGTGTTCGCGGCCGCGGTGGCCGGGCTCGCGTTCCCCGGTGGTGGCGGGCCTCCGGACTGGTTCGACGGCTCCGGCATCCTCGGCGCCGGGGTGGCGATCGCGGTCGCCGCGACCGTGGCGAGGGTGTCGGTGAAGACCGCCCAGCCGGTGTTCCTGGCGGTGGCCGGGGGTGGGGTGCTCACCGCGCTCGGCGGTCTGCTGAGCGCGCTCACCGGTATCGGCGACGTTCCGACCGCGGGCATCGTCGTCACGCTCGCGCTCGCACTGACCAGGTTGGCCCCGAGTATCGCCGCCTGGCTGGGAAAGCTGACGGTGGAGCCGGTGCCGACCACGCTCGACGAGTTCCAGGAAGGGCTCGATCCGCTTCCCGGCGACGACGTCCTCCGCCGCGCCGCCGAGACCGACGCGCACTTCACCGCGATCCTCGCCGTGGTCGGTGCCGTGTGCGCCGGGGGACTGATCGCGCTGGGCATGGGCGGCCGGTGGGACACCACCCTGCTGACCGCGCTGATCAGCCTGCTGCTGCTGTTGCAGGCCCGCGAGGTCGTCGGCGTCTGGCACCGGCTTTCCGCACTGGTGCCCGCCGGGATCGGGCTGACCACGTTGTTGCTCGGGGCGAGCGCCGAGCTGCCGACGGTCGGGCGGCTGGGCGTGTTGCTGGGGCTGCTTTCCCTGTGCGGGCTGGCCATGGCGGCCGCGCAGACCCTGCCAGGCAAGAAGCTGATCCCGCGCTGGGGCCGGTGGGGTGACATCTTCCAGTGGATCTTCGCGCTGGCCGTGCTGCCGATCCTGTTGTCCGTCACCGGTGTCTACGGCTGGATCGCCAGCCTCTTCTGAACCGTTTCCAGCACCGAATCCGTGCCAACGATGGGAGGTGAGTGATGTACACCAGGCGGGACCAGGTGGACGCGTATTCGTTCGTCACCGGCAGGCTGGCGTCGGCGGTCCTGCGCGCCGACCCGGACGGCCCGGAGCGCCCGCTGCGGCGCACCGGGATCGGGCTCATCGTCGGCATCATGATCAGCTTGCTGGTCGTCGCGATCATCGTGGTGCTCCACCTGTTCACCGGGATGGGCGCGGGCCGAACCGCGTGGAAGCAGCCGGGCGCGCTGATCGTCGCGGAGGACTCCGGCAGCCGGTACATGATGGTCGACGGCCTGTTGCGGCCGGTGCTGAACCAGGCTTCCGCCCGCCTGATCACCGGGAAGGCGCCCGCGGTCGTCACGGTCAAGTCGCCCGAACTCGCCGACGTGCCGCGCGGTGCGCCGATCGGGATCCTCGGCGCACCGGACGCGCTGCCGGGCGGATCGGCGGACAGCCCGTGGACCGTCTGCGCGGGGAATGACCAAAGTGGATTCAAGCTGTCGGTGACGGTGGGCGCGGCGACCGGCGCCACCGAGGCGACCGACCGCCAGGGCGTGCTGGTCTCCGGGGACGGGCAGCTCTACCTCGCCTGGCAGGGCACGAAGCTGCGGATCGTCGCCCCGTGGGTGCCGCGCGCGCTGGGCATGGACGCGGCGCAGGCCGTCCCGGTGGATTCCTCGTGGCTCAACGCGTTGCCGTCGGGCCCGGACATCGGCTCGCCGCCGCTGGCGCGCGACGAAGGCAAGGCGGGGCCCACCATCAGCGGAACGTCCACTGTGGTCGGTCAGCTCGTCGTCGTACCCGAGGCGGTCGGTGGGAACTCGTTCGTGGCGCAGGACGGCGGTCTCGTCCCGGTGACCCCGACCGTGGCCGCGCTGCTCAACGCCGACCCGGCGTGGTCGAAGAAGGAGGCGCTGCGGATCGCGCCTTCGGAACTGGCGACGCAGGCCGTGCTGCCCGCGCCCGTGTGGCAGGCGGCGTTGCCCGCCACGCCGCCGAACGCGCTGGACCTGACCGGCCGCGTGCCTTGTGTGCTCTGGCACGGGGAATCGTCGCGGCTGGTGACCGCGCCGCCGCCGCGCGGGAACGCGCAGAGCAACCAGACCGCCGGCGTGGTGCGCGACGGCAGGGTCGCCGACCGGGTCGAAGTCCTTCCCGGTGCGGGTTTCCTGGCGCGGACGCGCCCGGCACCGGGCGTTCCCGGCGCGGGGAGCTACCTCGTCACCGAATCGGGGGCCAAGTTCCCGGTGGCCAGCGCGGACGCTGCCACCGCGCTCGGGTTCTCCGCCGACAGCGCTCGGCTGGTTCCGGCCGAGCTGCTGGCACTGCTGCCGACCGGCCCAGTGCTCGAAAAAATCAACAGTACGCCCAAGGAATAGGAGAATCGGGTGGCCCAAGGTTATCTGTCCGATGAAGCGGTGCTGGCGCAGGCCGTCAACGCGGCCAACGCGGCGGTCAGCGAAATGCGGACCGTCTACAGCAAGGTGAACATGCTGTCCCCCGAGATCGCCATCGTCAACGCGTCGGGGTCCGGCAACATGCTGACCCAGCGGTTCGATTCGTGGAACATGAAGTTCAAAGAGGTCGTGGCCAAGCTGGACGAGCTGAACGCCAAGCTCAACAAGGTCCGGACTGAAAACATCCAGCGGGATCACGAAACCCAAGGCCAGACTCGCTGACCACAGCGGTAAAGGAGAAACCCGTGTCGCGGTTCGACGTAAATCATGACGGATACATGGATGTCAACGAGAGCCTCCGGCAGTGCCACGTGGCTACCGGCGTGATCCTCGAGGAACTCAACGCCAAGTTGCGGAACATTTCGGAGGGTTTCGGCGGAAAGGCCGCCACCGTGTGGGCTCCGCTGCAGGCGGACTGGACCAAGATCTACCAGTCGATGCAGAGCGACTTCAACGACAGCGTGACCAGGTCGTTCAATGTGCACGAAATCTTCAAGGAAGGCGACAACATGGGCGCCAGGATCATGAACAGCTGATCCGGCCCCCGCCTGTGGGCCCGCGTCACCGCGGGCCCACAGGCATCCCCTCTCCCGAAACGTCTGAGAAAGGAACCTTCGCCATGACCGGCAATCCGCCCGCCGACGGCGGCCCCAAGCGATCCGGGCGATTGACGGATGGCAACTCCACGAACCAGGGATCGCTCATTCCGTCGCGCGACGGATCACCGGTGATCCCGGCGAACCAGAATCCGATCATGCCCTCGCACGACGGATGGCCGACCACTCCGGGCGAGGGGCAGACCGAAAAACCGCTGGGCCCGTTCAGGTTCCCCGACCCGGACCCGAACGACGGGGTCCACCAGGAGTGGGTTCCCGCGGACCAGCAGGTCGAATGGGTGGAGGACGATCCGGCCAACGCGGTGCAGCGGCACCTGGCGGAACAGCGCCCGCAGGGGTCGCCCATGCCGGTCAACCACGGCCCCCAGATGCCGTCGGATCATCCGGTCGACTGGTCGAAGGTGCATTTCCCGGGGCCTGACGGGTGGTCGGGCGGGCACCACCAGTGGAACCCGGTGACCAAGCAGGTCGACTGGATCCGGGATCCGATCACGAAGGCGCCGCCGACGGAGCAGATCCCGGTGCCGGGCGAGCACCCTGCGCCGCAGCCGCACGAGCCGTGGCGCGGTCCCGGCCCCCAGCAGCCGGACCAGCCGGTGGACTGGTCGAAGGTGCAGATCCCGGACTCCGATCCCGACGACGGGATCCACCAGCAGTGGGTGCCGGAGCACGGCCGGGTCGAGTGGGTCAGGGACATGGACCCCGGGATGGTGCCCGGCCCGCAGATGCCGTCGGATCATCCGGTGGACTGGTCGAAGGTCAAGTTCCCGGACACCGACCCGAACGACGGCGGCCACCTGGAATACGTGCCGGACCACAACCGCGTCGAATGGGTCAAGGACAAGCCGCCCGGCGAGGTGAAGACCCAGCAGCCGGACCACAACCAGAACCCCGGCAACGGCGACACCCAGCACCCGGTTTCGCACCAGCCGCCACCGGGAGGCGATACCCACCACCCGGACGGCGGCGTGGACCACGTGACGAGCCAGCAGCCGAATGGCGGCGTGGACCAGGTCGTGCACCAGCCGCCGCAGGTCCTCACCCCGGACGAGCACGGCGGTGTTGCCTGGGTCGCCGACCACGGCCAGTGGAAGCTCAAGTGGCTCGGCGATCCGAAGAAGGCGCCGCTGCTGGACAACGGCCCGTACGAGCTGCGCGTCGGCAAGGACGGTGAACTCCAGAGCGTCTACAACGCTCGCGACAAGAACCAGCCGGTCCGGGACTTCGACTCCGACCAGCACGGTGGGCACGGGGACGACAAGAGCGGCCTGATGGTGGGCCCCGACGGCAAGGTCCACTGGGTCGGCCCCACGGACAAGGCTCCGTTCGTCGACAACGGGAAAATCCACATCGGGAAGGACGGCGCGATCGAATTCGATGGCGCCGACGCGAAAACGGGCGGGCTGTCGCGCACCGAGGCGGATGGAAAGGTCCTCAACACGGACCCGTCCGCGGGCGCTCCGCCGAAGGGCTTCCACGGGCAGCACCGCTACGGCATGCTGCCCGACGAGCAGGACACCAAGATCGCGCTGCGGCACGACCAAGGAAAACTGCTCGGCAAGCAGGACCCGCCCGCCACGGACGGCGGTGGCTCCGGCAAGCCGCACGAGGGCGACCCGAACCTGCCTCCCGGCAAGTCGCAGAAGCCGCACGTCAAATCGGAACGCCCCGACGGCGGTGACGGGGGCAAAAAGGACGGTGGCGGCGGTGGGAACCATCCGTTCGATCCCGCCAGCGTCAACGTTCTGCGCCGTCCGCCCGCCGAGGGCAAGGACGGCGGTAAAGACGGTAAGGACGGCGGTCAGAACGGCGGCGGGGACAAGAAGGACGGTGGCGGCGACGGGAAGCAGCCGCTCTTTCCCACCACCAGCACGGTCACCTACCGCAAGCCCACCGTCGACAAGGACGGCGACAAGAACAAGGGCAAGGACGGCGGCAGCGGCGGCAACGGTGGCCCCAAAGGGCAGGGCTACACCTACACCGTCCCCGGGCCCGGTAATGGTGGCAAGGACGGCGGTAAGGACGGCGGCAAGAAGGACGGCACCGGGGACAAGAAGGACGGTGCCGATGACAAGAAGGACGGTACTGGGGACAAGAAGGACGGCGACGGCAAGGACAAGAAGCCGAAGCCGTTGCCCGCGGTCAAGGGCCCCGGCGGCTCCGGTCATCTGAGGTTCAACAAGGACGACTGGAACAAGCTGATGAGCGCTTTCAACACCTTGAACATCAGCCTGGTCGACGATGCCACGACGAACAAGGAGGACGGCATCCTCGGCGCCGACTTCCAAGTGCAGCCGAAGTCGGACTGGCAACCCGCCACGAAGCTGAACACCTGGGCGACGGGATTCGGCAACTCGGTCGTCAAGGTGAACGACGAGCTGCACACACGGGTGGACAAGTTCGTCAGCGCGATGTCCTGGGCGACCGAGGTGTTCGAAAAAACCGATGACCTGGCGAACTACGGCCTCAACGAGTTCGTCACCGAGTTCCCCGACCTGAACTCCGGTGGCGGCAAGATGGGCGGCAAGGGTGCGTAGGGGGCGTAGTCGTGGCTGACAGCAAAGACGACCCGGACAAGAACAAGGACAGCAAAGGCGGCAATAACGAAGGAAGCGGCGGCAAAGACGGGTACATCGGCGGCGGCGGAAGCGGCAATGTCAAAGATCCCTCTGTCGACACGAACGCCGATGCGAGCACGCTGAACTACGAGCAGATTCTCTACCTGATCGCCGGAATCGGGAAGGACCTGCACTCCATCCTGGAAACCGGTTCCAACGCGGATACCGGCTGGCTGAAGTTCGCCCAGGGTGGCAGTACCGACGATGGTAGTTCCAGCGGGGATGCGAAAAACAGCGCAGGTAGCGGCGCGATCACCTACACGGCCTTCGATAATGTCTTCTTCAAGATCAACTACAATGACGACCTGCTCACCTCCTGGACCAGTGCGGTGTCCAAGACCAACGAGTTCATGGTGGACCTGCAGCGCGGAAACGTGAACAAGATCAGCGTCCAGCGCTTTATCGCCGCATATAATATGATCCACCACTACGAGGACTGGTTGAAGGACGCGGCCGCCACTTCGGCGACCTACCTGAAGCAGATAGCCAGCCCCGATTCGGAGTTCAAAGGGCGTGCCGCCTACGCCATCCAGGGGCAGGTCAGGCAGATCAACGACGTGGTGACCAAGCTGCACGGCCAGATGGTCCGGCACAAGCCCGCGGAAAAGATGATCGACCTGGCGAGCGCCCTCTCCGAATTCGGCAGGACCATGGCGGACATCTGGAACAGGGCGCACAAGACGTTGCAGACCTCGGTGCACGACGCCGTGACCGCCTACGTGGAAAACGTTCGCCACTACATCCGCGGAGTCGGCATCGTCAGGGGCTACCCCAACTACGTGCTCGATTATGCCAATACTTACCAGAAGTGGTACGGCCTGAAAAAGTACGTCAACGAGGTGCTGGGGGCGTATGAATCGTGGCGGCACGACCAGTCCGTCGGTTTCACGAAGCGAGGGGTGAATCACGGGCAATACGGGGAAGACGCCACTTCCTACGACGATACGAATGGGCACCTGACCTGGGACATCCCGCCCGCGTTGCCGGGCGGCGCCTCGATCCACGGAGACCTCCGGTCCAACGGCGTGTGGAACCTGATGAACACCTTCATCAGCGATCACGTGCGCAAGACCGTGCTGGATCCGATGGACACGGAAGCGCGTGCCGCCGCGGACAAACTCGCCAAGGCCTACGCGAAAGCCGAAGCCCCGTTGCACGTGCTGGAACCGGTGACCCCACCGACGATCGGCAACGTGCCACCGGGCGGCGGCCCCGGCGGTGGCGGCCCTGGTGGTGGTGACGGTGGTGATCGCAAGCCCCCGCCGTTCAATCCGCCCGGCGGTGACGACGGCGGTGGTGACCACAACGACAAGAAACCGCCGCCGTTCAACCCGCCCGGCGGTGACGGGGGCGACTACAAGCCGCCCCCGGTCGGCGGTGACGACGGCGGTGGTGGTGACCACAAGCCGCCCCCAGTGGGTGGTGACGGTGGCGACCAGAAGCCCCCGCCGTTCAATCCTCCCGGCGGTGACGACGGCAGCGGTGGCGACCAGAAGCCGCCTCCGCTCGGCGGCGACGGCGGTCCCAACGATCGCGTGAACCAGAGCATCCCGGATCCCGACGGGAGCCTCGGCGACCCCGACGACCCGTTCGTGAACGACCCGAACGGACGGGGAGGAGACGGTCCACCACCGCCGATCGGCCCGTTCGGCGGCAACCCCGGCGGTAGTCCCGGTGGCAACCCCGGCGGCAACCCTGGTGGCAACGGTCCCGACCTGAACCGGCGTTCGCTCGGGGACAACAAGGATCCCGACGGCAGCGACGGCGGTGACGGGTGGTCGCCGGACAACCCGTGGGACAGGATCGGCAAGGAGAACAACCCCTGGGACCGGATCAACAACGAGATCAACGGGAACGATCCCGGCGGAGACGACGGGCACGGCGGCGACAACGGGCACGGCGGCGACAAGGAGCACATCCCCGGCACCCCGCCCGGCGAGCACAGGAACCCCAATGGCGAGGACGGGTGGTCGCCGGACGACGTCTGGGACCGGATCAACAAGGAGATCGGTGGTGACAACCCCGGTGGCGGGGACGGGAACCACCCCGGCGGCGGAGACCTGAAGATCCCACCGCCGGGCGGCGGCGGGCACGGTCCTGGTGACGCCGGTGGCGACATGCACTTCAGCCCGCCTGGTGGCGGTTCCGGCGGTGGTCCCGGTGGCGTCGGCGGTGGTGGCGCGGGAACGGGCCCCGGTGGTGGCGCCGGTGGCGACTCCGGGTTCGCGGGCGAGGGCTGGTCGGACTGGTCGGGGCAGCTCGGTGGCGGTCCCGGTGGTTCCGGTGGCGGTGGCGGTGGAAACGGCCAAGGGGCCCCTCCCGGTGGCGGAATGCCCATGATGCCCCCGATGGGCGGCATGGGTGGCATGGGCGGCGGTATGGGTGGCGGCGGTGGCGGCCGCGAGCGCGAACGCCAGACCTGGTTGTCGGAGGACGAAGAGATCTGGGGCGCCGACGTCGATCTCGGCAGTGGTGTCATCGGTCGTCCCGACGGTGGACCCCGTGTCACCGACGAGGTTCCGTTGCCGATGCACGTCCACACTCCGTCGAAGCCGAGCACCGGCAAGGGACGGCGCGACAAGACGGACAAGCGGGCCGGGACGACCGCGGAGACAACCGGCTCCGTGGCTCCGGAAGACACCGCGAACCCCGTCGATGCCGCCGAATCCGTGGCACAGGTGAAGGCGCCCGATGAGACGAACGACTCCGGTGAGACGCGCGCTGAAGGGAGTGCCTGATGGATTCGCCCTACGAAGAAGAGGTTTCGAAGCTGCTCGCGGAGTTGAAGGAGCAGCGCGAAAAGGTCTCCGGCGCGGTCGAAGACATGCACGCCGTGCGGGAAACCGTCGTCTCGAAGAACAAGATGCTGAAAGCGACCGTGGACGGCCAGGGGAAACTGGTCGAGCTGGAGTTCCGCGGTGACCGCTGGCGGGATCTTTCCCCCGCCGAGCTGAGCGCCATCGTCATCGAGGTGGTGACCGGTGCGCAGGAAAGGTCACGCGGCATCGTCACCGAGTTGGCGTCGGCCATGGCACCGGAGGGCGTGAACGTCTCCGAACTGCTCTCGGAGAAGCCGGATATCGACGCCCTGTTCCCCGATATCGACAAGATGTGGAGGTCGTTCAATGAGTAAGAAGGAAAATCGCACGGCCGCGGATATTCCGGTACTCGAAGGCGGTGTGTCCAACATCGCCGGAGTCGCGGACGAGGCGCGCGCGCTGATGGCGGACTTCAAGGGCGCGGTCGCGGAGTACGGGAACGTGTTCGGGAGCTACACGAGTCATGCCGGTGCCTACCGCGGTTCGAACGGCGGCGACTTCGCCGAGATCTGGAACAAGGTGGTCGTCCCCGGCCAGGCTCACGCGATGGATTTTCTGAGCCAGTTGGACGGTGCGATCGGCGACGTGGGTACGCAGACGAAAGGCGTCACGAAGAAGTTGTCGGAATCGAACTCCGACGCGAACAAGCAGTCGTCCTAAGAGGACCGCTGGTCGGATTTCTTAGTGGCGAGGATAGGAAGCGGATCATGGCGATCGAGTTCACCGAAGGCGAGCGTGCGCTCGCCTATTGGTTGACCGGTGATGATCCGCCTCCTATCAACGAGGACAAGGTGTGGGGGCTGTCGCATGTGTGGCGGTCGCATGCGCAGCGGTTGCGGGAATTGCGGGTTCGTGCGCGTGCGGTGGTGAACGCGATCCGGAGTTCGGGGTTCGCGGGGGAGTCGGAGCGGGCGTTCGCGGCGCGGATGGGCCCGTTCGTCGATGGTGAGAAGAACTGGCTGGACGCGTCGGCCGATCATTTCGACCTGATGGCTGATGCGCTGGACAAGATCGCGGTCGAGGTGCAGTTCACCAAGATCGTGGTGTTGACCGAGCTGGCATTGCTGGCTGCGGAGATGGCGTTCTACCTGGCGTGGCGGTGGTGGTTTCCAGGGCTGGAGGCATGGTTCCTGGCGCGGGTGTTCATGCACCGCACGGTGATATCGAAAGTGCTGACGTGGTTGGCGCAGCGGATGGCGGGGCGGTTGCGGATCCCGGTGCAGATGCTGGGCGCGCTCGCGACGAGTTTCGGTCAGCAGCTGGGGTTGGTGTTCATCGCGCAGCAGGCGCAGATTTCGATGGGGACCCGCAAGGAACACGACACGCAGCACTACAAGAACGCCGCGGTGATCGCGACCGTGGGGTCGATACTGGCGTTCGGGGGAATGTTCGGCGGGCCGTGGTTGAAGAAGATGCTGGGCGATGTGGTCGTCAAGCACGGTGGTACGCGGGACAAGGTGGAGAAGTGGTTCGACAGCCATGTGACGAAGATGGTGGCGGGCGGCAGCCACGAGTTCTTCACCGAGATGATCGGCACCCTCATCCTGGAGGGCAAGCTGGTGGCGAACCCGGGCGCGTTCACCGCGGGGGCGTCGGAATCGCTGGCCGAGATCTTCGGTGGCGGTCTCGGCGACAAGCTCAAGCAGAAGCTCATCGATTCGGCGATCGACACGGAAAACAAGGCCGGGAACGAGAAGGACGACTCGGACCACGACTCCGGCTACGGCAGCGACACGGACAGCGACTCCCACAGCGATACGAGCGGCGACTTCCACAGCGACACGAGCAGCGATTCGGGTAGCGACGTCGATTCGGTCTTCGATCGCGAAGTCAACGGCCCGGCCGGGGGCGACCAGGGCGGAAACCGGGAGTTGACCACCGGGAACACCACCCCGCCGCCAGTGACCGGCCACGACGAGAGCCGCAGCACCAACGAGAACCACACGGCCACCGCTACTTCCGGCGGCAACACCAGCGGCGACCAGGGCGGCACGAACAGCTCCGGTGAGAACCGGAACCCACAGAACCAGAACGAGAACCAGAACGAGAACCAAAACCAGGACCAGAGCCGGAACCAAGGCCAGGACCAGCAGCAGGACCAGGTCCGGGACCAGCAGGGTCAGAACCAGGACCAGAATCAGCAGGACCAGATCCCGGACCAGAGCCGGAACCAGCACCAGAGCCAGAACCCGCAGGACCAGAGCCAGCAGAACCGGGGCCAGGACTCACAGAGCCGGAATCAGCAGGTCCAGGACCGGAACCAGCAGGTCCAGGACCAAAGTCAGCAGCAGGACCAGGTCCAGGAGCAGAGCCGAAACCAGCAGCAGAACCAAAATCAGGTCCAGGACCAGCAGGACCAGGTTCAGGACCGGAGCCAGCAGAACCGGGGCCAAGACCCGCAGAACCGGGACCAGCAGGACCAGGTTCAGGACCAGCAGGTCCGGGACCAAAGCCAACAGCAGGACCAGAGCCGAAACCAGGACCAGAACCAGAGCCAGCAGAGCCGGGGCCAGGACCCGCAGGGACAGAGCCAAAACCAGCAGAACGAGAACTCGAACCAGGGGCGGCAGCGGGAGGCGACTGGCCGCGACCTCCCGGCTACTTCCCCGCAGTCGCAAGCGCCCGTGGGGCAGGACGGCCGGGTGCAGGCGACTCCGCCAGCTTCAGGCCCGGTCGCCGCCGAGACCGCGGTGCCGCCCGTCGGGCAGGACGCGCCGGGCCAGGGTTCGCAAGCGGTGCCGTCGACCAGTCCCGCTGCCGCTTCCACCGGCGGTGCCCCCGCCACGAGCGGTTCCGCTGCCACGTCGACGGGGAACGCGCCGCAGGGAGGGCCCACCGGCACCGGCGCGACCACGAACTCGTCCTCGAGTTCGAGCACCACGCCGGTTTCGCAGACGCCAACGGGGCGAGGACCGGGCGGACCGGTTACGACCACAGGATCGAGCAGCACGGTTTCCGGACCGGAGGGCAAGGCTCCCGCCGCTGGCACGCCGGGCCGAGGAAAGCCCGCGGTCACACCCACGACGGCCAGCCCCGCCATGCCCTCGCGCGGTGATGGCGCGAGGGAGCAGGCGCCTGAGGTCGCGACGGCCTCCGTGGGAGCGTCGACAACGAGCGTCGAAGAGACGACGCCGGTGGAGGAAACACCGGAGCAGGTCGCCCCCGAAGAGGAGTCGCGGAACGAATCGGCGGAGGAACAGCCCGCGGAAACGTGGGTGGCTCACGGGCGGAAGGTGGACCCCGACCCGTGGCACACGGAGATGGTCGCGTTCTTCTCGAAGCGCGAGGCGCTGCCGGAGAAGCTGCGGGGCCTCGTGCGCGAGCCGGTGGACGAGCTGCGGCTGCCCAAGGTGTCGTTCAAGGACTTCACGTGGCTGTCTTCGGTGCTGTCCCCGGTCCAGCAGTTCAAGATCGTGGAGACGCACGGCCGCGAAGTGATGGCGGGGCTCTACGAACTGCTGCTGCGGCAGCGGCGGCAGGGCGACCGCGCGCGCGTCGTGGCCCTGCTCGCCAATCGCGAACTCGGCGGTTCCTTCTCGCTCCCGGCCTTCCGCTCGACCCAGTCACCCCCGGACGACCTCGAAAAACTGCTCAAGCGCGACACCGCGTTCGAATCCGGCACCGAATCCACCGTCGATTCCCGTGATACGGATTCGATTTCTTCCGTCGATTCGGTGGGGACCGATCTGTCCGGTGCCGGTCAGACGCGTCCCTTGCTCGAATTCAGCGACAACCTGCGGGAAAAAATTCGCACCGAGATGGACCGGCTGCACCAGGAGGGCCAGGAAAAGACGACTCCGGAACAAGCCCGGCAAGCTTACGACAAATGGTTTACCTGGCGCAGCGAACCTCGCTCTCGTGGACTGCCGGCGAACATCCCCGAAACAGCGTTCGAGGTCGCCTGGATCGACAGAGCTGGGCGATTGCCTCGGCTTCTTGGTGGAGCACCGGGTCCGCAACCCGGTTACGGCGATGCCGGCCCATCCGGATCGGGAAGTCCGCAGGACGTCGCTGAGGCGCCGTTCGTCGCGTCCGCCTGGCAATTTCCGGGCGTCGTGTCTGGCCCCTACGCCAATCCCCACGCGGTGGCTGAGGTTCAGGCACGGCTCGAACAGATGGCGGAAGACGCGACCATCACGGGACGGGGCCCGTACCACAAGATGCTCGGCCCGGACTTGTTCGGCTTCGGCCGTACGCCTGAGGCGCCGGAGAACTTCCGCGGGCTGGACTACGACAACCTGAGCGCGGCGCAGGGCATGACCCTGTTGGAGCACTTCGACCTCAGGAGCCCGGTCCAGGACTTGGCCACGGTGACCCCTGAGGCAGTCGCCGCCGCCGAGCAGGACGTGCTCGTCTCGGACTGGTCTGAGGCCGAACTGGCGTACTGGGAAGGTGTGGGCGTCGACCGGAGCGCGGTACCTGCCAGGCGTGAGATACCCAAGCTCCTGCACGGTATTTGGCTCGGCGGGCCCTTGGCCGATGTGGGAACCACCGCCCTGTTCCAGAGCCGGTTCGCCGCTTCGGCGAGGACGCTGGGCGGGCGTGCGGTGTTGTGGACCGATGTGCCGCGAAGCCGGATCGAAGCGTCGATGATCGACGACTTCGACGCTTCCCTTGCCGGTGTCCGGGAGATGGTGCGGTGGGCGTACGAGAACCGGATAATCCTGGTCAACGTCGACGAGGTGTTCAACGCGGACACGCCGATGCCACTCGACTCGTTCTACCGGGCAGGACTGACCAAGGGGACGGGGCAGGGTTATGCTGCCGCGTCGGACATCTTGCGGGTCGCCGTCGCGGAGCGGTTCGGTGGCCTGTACCTGGACGGTGACGACCTGCTGGTTGATCCGGACGTGTTGAGTGTCGTGCACGCGGGGCCTGGCTACGGATTCGGTGGCAGGGTAGTGACTCGCCCCGACGGAAACACGGTTCGTGAGACTGGCAACAGCGTGCTCGGAATGGCCAAGGGGCACCCCGTGGCCAAGGTCTACCTCGACGTGATCGGAAACAACTACCAGCAGACCCAGCTGGACCTCTTTCCCCTGGCGACCGTGGGCATGCCGTCGAGGACTTTCGCCACGGCGGAAGGCATGATCCGGCGCAATTCAATTCTTCATCGCGCCGGCCCGCAAATGGTCTCCGTTCTCGAGAACCGTCTCGGAATCACCGATGTGCCCATGATCGGTGGCGTCGAGATCAGCAGCAACCAGAGTTGGATTCCGGGCTCGGTCACCCAGGCACACCGTCCGCGTGTCGGAGCAGCTGATGCCGTGGGCACGGCCCAGCTGACCGCGAAGGTGGTGCAGACACTGGTTCGCCAGCTGCGCAACCGCCAGGGGGACCTCCACCTGACCGAGGTCGCCCAACTGGTGCTCGAGCACGACACGCCGGACGTGGTGTGGGCAGCGGCGCTCGGGTTCCTGGCGAGCATTCCTGCCTTGCGCGAGGAAGTGCGGAGTGTCACCACGAGTCACTTCGTGAACGGCGGGTTCGTCGCGGTGCCGGTCCCACCGGACGTCGCGTCCTTGATCAGCGTCTGGGACGGAAGGCGAGCCGAGTTCCGAGGTGAAAACATCCTCACGGCGGCGATGCACGACTCGGGCCTGAGCGGTTCGGCCATGGCGGGTATCGGCTGGCGGGAACTGGTTTTCCGCGAGGACATCCCGGACCTGATCACGAGTGTCCTGCTCAAGCAGGCAGAGGTGCGAGAGCTCGTGGCGAGACGACGAGCCGAGCTGGCGGCAGGTTCGTCGGGCCCTCGGGCACGAGGTCCGATGCGTCCCGGGCTTCGCGGTGGGGCGGCGGAGACGGGGAACGAGCCGGGGCGGGGCAACGTCCGGCAGACCGTGGACGAGTTCTTGGTGGAGAACGACGTTCGCGGGTTCCGGGACGAAGCGGAGAGCAGGCTCGGGCACGACGATTTGCAGGATGTCCGGGACGGGCTGCTGAGCAGGGCCCAGACCTTGCTCGATGAGCTTCCGCTACTGGAGGACCGGCAGCGCGCCTGGCTGCACCAGGTGGTCGCCTTCCAGTTGCACACCGGGGACGAAGCGGAGGTCCGTGCGGGCCTGGGGGCGGATTTCGGTGCGGGTTCGAGGCTTCGGCAGTGGTGGACCGACGAACGCTTGGTGGACACGGCCGGTGGTGTGGGAGAACTGCCGGCCGGGGACAGGGCCGCGGCGGGCCGGGTGATCGCCGCCGCGTTCGACAGCGGTGCGATCAGTGATTTCGACCGTCAGCACCGGCCAGAGGTGGTTCCGGCGATCGAGCGGGTGGTCGGCGGTGTCCTCCGTGATCAGGGGTTGGCGGCCGGGCTCCAGGTGGCGGATGAGATCGCGGCCGACCGCGGCAGCATGGCCTTGGAGCAGACTCCGGAGCGACGCGAAATCGAACGGATTCTCGCGTCCTCGGCGGATTCCGGGCAGGACGGTGCGGGCGTATCGCCTGAGCCCGGTCTTGAGCGACCGGACGACACCAGCAGACCTGCCGAGGTGGCGCGGGAAACCCCGGCGCCAGAGCCTCCCTTGGTGTCGGGTGATGAGTTGGCGGCTGCGTTGTTGGGTTCGGGGCAGGGTGATTGGATTCGTGAGGGTGCGGGGTTGGTTGGGGAGCCCGCTGTGGTGTCGGGTGCGGAGAAGGCTGGTCCGGCGGACGCGGGGCCGGTTGAGGGAACCGCTGAGGTGTCGGATGAGGAGTTGGCGGCTGCGTCGCTCGGTTCGGGACAGGGTAATTGGGGCCGCGAGGGTGTCGAGGAGGTTCAGAATCCCGTCGCGGCAACGAATGACGAGAAGGCCGACCCACCTGCCGTGCCGACGGCTGATCCACCGGCCGCGTCGACGGCTGATCCGCCTGCCGCGCAGAGGTCCGGCGGCCAGCCCGCGCCGAACATCGTTGGAGATGCGCCCAACCTGAGAGCGGCGATCACCGCTTTCGAGGCCGAACTGGTTGCCGACCCTCGGTCGTTGGAGCAGGGTGGCACTTTCCGTGGTGGGGCGGACTCGCTGCTCGGACCACGGCCTCCGGCGCGGACGGGGTACGGCCCCGATCTGATCGAGCAAAAGCGCTTCTGGTCGCGGGTCGTCGATTCCGTGGCGCTGGTGATGGCGCGCGGTGGAAATGCCCAAGAGGTGGCCGATCGGCTTCGGTGGCACTTCGACCAGTTGCGGAACTTCGACGAGATGGCCCTGTGGGCCGAGCGTGAGCTGGGACGGTTCCGCGACGGGTTCGAAAGAGCCGAGCGCTTGTTGGACGAGTACGGCGCGCTTGACGAGGATGGGGCCTCGGATGTGACCGTTGCTCGTCAGTGGGTCGCGGAGCGTGTCGGTTCGCTGCCCCCGCCGGTTCCCGGCGGTGTTCCGGAACAGGTCCGGCAGGAGTTCCACAGCGGTATCCAGGCCAGTATGGCGATCTTGCTCATCGCGAGCGCGGAATCCGGGGGCAGGGTAGGGGATCTGCTCGCTTCCGGTGCGGGGCCCAGCCGTGCCTGGGGTCAGATCCGCCACATACGCGAAGCGGCGGAACAGATACGGCGGAGCAGCCGCTATTTGCCGCCCAGTACCCTGGACACCCAACGCCCTGGCCTTTTCCCCGAGGCGTTCGACGCGTTCTATACCGGACTGTCCTCGGAGCATCCTCCGCCGCGGTACGAAGAAACACCGGCTGCGCCGCCTGACGAGGACGCGCCGCCCGCCTACGACGAGTACGAACCGGCCGAGTTGATCGCGCGCGTGGTGGAGCTGGCCAACGAGATGCAAGGCATTCCGGAGGCGAGTGCCAGGATGTGGCGGTCTCGGATGCTCCCGCACGTGCTGCCCCCGGAAGGGAGCACGCAGGGCGAACTCGATCGCAGGCCCGCGGTGCACAACATCGCTTTGGACGCGCTGGCGTATCAGGCCTATGCCGAAAATGAACTACGCGCCGACGATCCGCGGGCGCTGCGGCTGCCGGACGACGTGGTGGATTTCCTGCCCGACACCATCGCCGACCAGCTTCCGGACAACACCGCTTTCCTGCAACGGCAAGACGACGCCCATGACGCCCTTTACGGCGCGTTCGCCGTCGCGTACCGGTACGCCGAACCCGATGGCACCACGACGGCCGCGCTGCTGCGGAACTCGCCACCAGCGGACTCCGGAGGACGCTTCGAGGACCTTCCGGCCAAGCAGCCGATTTCGGACGCCTCACCAGTGGTGGACGAGAAGCCTCCGCTGGAGGACGGCGACAGTGCTCTTGGTCGTGCGGCCGATCCGCCGAGGCGGCAGCCGGAAGACGAAGAGGACTTGTACGAGGCCATGCCGGGCCCGGAGCCCGCCGAGGACGCGATCACGCCCGCGCCCGGTCGGCCGGACGGGGCTGGGCAAGGGCCGCGAGTGGCGACGGTCGCCGGGGAGGAGCTGACCGGCGTCGCGGACATCGTGGACGCGTCGGACCGCCTGCTCGGCACGGTGCACGTCAACGAGCGCACCCGCGAGCTGTTCGCGTTGATCGATTCTCGTGATCCTGAGGTGGATCGGGTGGCCGGGGCTTCCCTGCGTCTAGCCGCTCGCGAGTGGCACTACTACCACGATGACGTGCGCCTGACGCGGTTCCTCGAAGGACTCAGCGGCATTTCCGGGACAGTGCGTGCGGAATGGGTGGACAACCGCGGCTATCGCGGCGGCCTCCGCGGTGCTGGACCAGGTATGCCCGGACAGGAAACGGCCGTGCTGGGCCGAGGACTTCCTGGTGGCGTCGCGGGGAATCCCGGGCGCGGTGTGTTCGGCCGCCCGGTCGGTGCTCCGGTGACGGATGAGGTGTGGGAGGAAGTGCTGAGGTTCCGGCCTCCCGATTTCCTGGGCGAGCCACCTGCCGATGGCGGGCACCCGACGCTGGTGGCGAAATTGAATTCGCTGAAAGTCGAAGGCAGGTTTCCCGAAGACGCTCTGCAAAGGAAACTTCCCGCAAGTCTGCGCTCGAGCGCGGAGTGGCAGCGCATACTGCTGAATGGCTGGATCACCCTGTTCCGCGCGGAGCACCCTGGCGTCAGCGATCCGGACCTGGCCGAGTACTCCGGTGAATTGACCACTGCCGACGCGCTGAAGGCCGCTCGGTCCAGGATCACTGTCGGAGAGGTCGGCGGGCCTCTGCTGGCCGAGGTCCGGGATCGGCTGAATCCCGCGACCGCGGAGTTCCTCGATGGTCTGCTGCCGGAGGAGCGCTATACCTTCGAAAAGCAGGTGACGACGGCCTTGCGGTTCTGGCCCGAGGATCGTTCCCGGTTGCTCGGGGTCAATCCGGCGGATCGGGCGCGGGTGGTCGATGCGTTGGCGATGGACTTCGCCTGGCGCCGGTTCGACGGTGGCGGCCGGGCTTGGGACAGGATCGCCGCACGAGTCGGCGGTGCGGCGTTCGCGCGGAGGCTGTGGCCGGGCGCGGCGGAGCCTGCTTCCGGGAACGTGCCGGATCTGCTGCGTGTCGTCGCGGGGCAGCACGGGGCGTCGTTGGCCGGAGTGCTGGTGGTGGCACGGCCGAAGGACGGTATCGCCACTGGTTCGTCCGGCAGGGCGTGGCTGATCGATGACGAGCTGGACCTGTTCCTGATCGCCGAAAACACCTGGAGCGACGAGCGCGCGGATCTTTGGGGTGATCCGCGTTTCGAGTATTCGGTGCTGGCGTTCGACGGTCGGGGTGGACAGCTCAGGGCCGATTCCGGCGGCCGAGTCGTGTCACCCGATGTCGTCAACGCCGAGCACCGTGCGCGACTCGTGTCCGGTGAACCGGTGGCAGGTGGTGACTTCTTCGCCGGTGTCAGTGCATACCGCGCGGAGCTCAAGCAGGCCGCCCACGCGATGGCCCAGTGGACGGCGCAGGGATATCGGACCTTCACCCTGCTGTTGCGGCTGCACGGGACAACGCAACAGGCGGCCGGGCACGATCGGATATACCGAGAACTGGGGAAAGCGTTCCAGCGCAAATTGAACGAGGTCCTGCGGACGGGTCGTTTCCCGGTGCGCGCTGACAGCGAGCTGAACTACCGCGTCGAACGTGAGCTGGTTCCTGCTCCGTCAAGAACGGACCACGGCAAGTGGGAGCTGCGGATGCAGCCGGACGGGCCGGTGACGCTCCGGCCGGTCGCGGCCGAGTACCTGGGCGAGGGCACGGCCGTCGGCGAGGACTGGCTCATGGGTGCGCCGGAATCCGACGACATCGACAACCTGATCGCGAGCGGCAGTACCCAGCCGGGGCCAGGGCTTCGTGGTGGGGCGGCGGAGACGGGGAACGAGCCGGGGCGGCGGAACATCGGGCAGATCGTGGACGAGTTCCTGGCCGACGGTGACATCCGCGGTCGCTGGGCCGAAGCCACGGGTCGGCTCGACGGGCTGGGGGAGGCCAGGGACGAGCTGCTGACGGCCGCCGAGGACCTGCTGGGCCCGGACGAACTTCCCTTGCTCACCGACGTCCAGCGCGAATGGCTGCGCCCGGTGGTGGCGTGGGAGCTGAACTCCGGGGACGCCGAAGAGATCAGCCAGGACCTGCAGGAGGACTTCGGGCCGGGTTCGGGGTTGCGGCAGGCGTGGACCGAGCAGCGGCTGACGGACACCGCGCGGGACGTGAACCCGTCGCCGGAGGAGCTGGCGCGGGCGGACAGGGTGATCGCCGCGGCTTTCGACAGCGGTGTGGTCAGCGATGCCGATCAGCAGCGCGCGCCGGAGTTGGTGGTGGCGATCAAGGAGGTGATCGCCGGTGCGGTGCGGGATGGGGGGCTGGCGCACGGGCTCCGGGTGGCGGACGAGATCGCCGCCGATCGGGGCAGCATGGCGGTGGAGTGGACACCGGCGCGGCTCGAAATCGAGGGCGGTACCGCACGGTCCACATTGGACTCCGTCGCCGACCGCGTCCGGGTCGCCGACGCGAGGTGGAGGGCGGATCTGCTGGTGTCGTGGGTGGTCGATACCGGCGTCGAGATCACTTTGGACGGTGCGCGGCGGACTCGCTCACCGGAGGAAGCGGCTCGCGTGGCGACGGCGGCGCGCGACGTGGTGGCGCTGAAGATGCACCGGGACGGGCTCGACGCGAGCCAAGCGCTGGTAGGGGAGATCGCGGCCGGGCTCGGTGCGAAGGCGAAGCCGAAGCCCGCGATGTCGACCACCTACCTGCGCCAGGACCGTCGCGTGCAGGTCCTCTCGTTCCCGGACCACCTGGGGGAGTCCGATTACGTGGCCGAGCTCGCCGAGGGGATTCCGCCGGACGGACTGGACCACTACGAGGTCAGGGACCCGGCGGTCGACTTGTCCAGGTGGGTTTCGGTCCCCGGGTTCTCCGACGCGATCTTCGTGCCGTTGAAGGTGGAAGGTGGTCGCGCGAGGCTGGTGGACCCGCGGTCGGGGGAAGAATTCGCCGAGGACGGGGCGGGTGCCGCGCGGATCGCGGTATGGCACCTGCGCGACGCGGACGAGGACCTGACCCGGCCGCTGGTGCTGCTGTTCGGGGACGCGGATCCCGCGTTCGAACGCGACTTCATCGACGAGCTGTGGCACCTGAAGCAAGCGGGCACGGTGTTCGCCGCGAACAACGAGGTCGGCTTCAGCGAGACGGGCGGCTTGACGATCACCGAAGCGGGCTCGAGCGGCAAGCGGCTCGACACCGGCGAGTGGTTCAGCGAGCATCGGCGCCCCGGGCTCATCGGCCGTGGTGGCGGGCTGGTCGAGCGGGCGCGGCAGCAGCAGCCGCGGTTGGAGGCGGGTTCCCGGTGGGACACGGTCAGGGCCGAGATCACCGAGGGGCTCGGCAAGAACTCCCTGTGGAAGCCGGTCGTCGGCGTGGCGTACTCGGACCAGAACCTGGACAGCGCGTTTCCGGGGATCCTCGACGGGAACCACGTCGATCGGATCGGGTTCCGCGAGCCGGAGATCGGTATCGACGTACTCCACCTCGGCCCGGGCAAGTACCTCGAAGACAGGACGATCGATCTCGTCACGGAAACGACGGTCTACGAAGACGTGCAGCGCTCGTCGGCCAAGCCGACCCTGCTGAGCCCCGACGCGCCGTGGTTCCAGATCATCGCGAAGTACGTGATCGTCAAGGTCAAGCCCAGCGGCGTCCTGAACTTCGCGACGTCGGTCTTCGAGGCGATGCGGTCGCGGACGCGGACGACCGCGGTGTCGGAGGCCGACGTTCCGGTGACGGCGATGGAGCACGAAGCGACCATCCGGATCACTTACCGGGAGCACCGCGCTTTCCCGTGGCAGAAGCCGAAACCGCCCCGGCAGCGGATCGCGAAGACCACCGTGGTCCTCGACTGGCGTCGCCCCGGCGTGCCGGACGACGGCCCGGTCGACTCGCGGAAGATCGTGCACACCGCGTTCCCCGGGGCGCCGAAGAGCCTCTCCGACGCGGTGTCCGAAAAGCTCGGCGGGTTCAGGGCGAACGACGCCGAGGTCGAACGGTTCCAGGAGTGGCTGGGATCGCTGGGCGCGGAGGAAGCCGGCCAACTGCGGAACGGGGTGGTCATCGGGAAGAGGTTCAAGTTCGCCGGGACGGGTGGTGCCACGACGATCCGGCTCGGCAGGGGCGTGGACACCGACGAGCACGGGAACCCGGTTCCCGTGCTGGGTACCCAGCAGTTCGATCCCGATCGGACGGAGGAGGTCACCGGCCGGGCCGAGAACGAGGCCGAGACGAAGAAGAAGGACTCGAACACCCGCGACACGGGGCTCGGTGTCATCGTGGCAGGCGGGGACGTGACCGGTCTGACCGGTGCCGCCGCCGGGCCGCTCGCCGTTCAGGCGAAGAGCGATCAGCGGAGCGAGTCGGTCGCCCCCTTCGTGAAGTCCGCGCGCGATCTGACGCATCGCGATGCGCTGGTGACCAGGACGCGGCCGATCACGTGGGCGGTGTCGATCGAGCAGGCGCGCGGCGAGGCGCTGCACTTCACGCTGCCGGGTACGGAGGTCCTGACCGAGCGCGACGAATGGACCCCCGCGCAGCTGAGCGCGGACGAAGTCTTCGAGCTGCTGCAAGGAGCCGACCGGACCACCGACCCCACCGCGTTCCGCACCGACCCGGCCGGCGATCCGAAGGAGGCGACCCGGCTGGAGGCGCCGTACCGGGTAGGGGCCTTCACCCGGCTCCCGGATCCGACCGTGCGGTACTGGACGAGCGAGATCGTCCAGCGGGTCCGTGAAGATCGCGACCACCCGGTGCCGGACGCGGAGGTGTGGAACCTCAGCCAGGCGATCGAGCGCCAGCTCAGGGTGGTCAAGGACGCGAACGATCCCCACTGGCACGTGCACCTGAGCACCGCGTTCCCCGGCGTCGAGGACGTCATCCTGGTTGAGCACCGGGATCTGGACAACGCCCGGTACGGCGGTGAGGTCGATCGCGAGCGCATCCGCACCGAACTCACCAGCGGGACCGAATACGGCACCGAGCACAAGAAGACCACCAGCTACAAGTGGGGCGTGGGGACCTTCGGGTACGAGATCGTGAAGAAGCTGTTCCTCTGGATCGAGGGCGAGCTCTACCACCACACCTCCCGGTCGGCCGAGCACAACACCCTGCAGGGTTTCGAGCACACCCAGGTACTGGACCGCGACGAACCGCTGCACCTCTACCAGTACCCGAGCCGGGTCGACATCGCCTACGGCGGCCGGTGGTCACGGCTGGAGGCGACCCCGGCGGCGCTCAGGACCGTGGTCGAGGTCGTGGCGCCGAGCCTGTCCGGGCGGGACGAAGGGGCCCGGCCGAGGCAGGCCGACGGGGTCTACCACGAAGGCCGGGCCCCCGCGTTCGAACGGGACGGGACGCTTCCCACCCGGTTCGAGGAGGTTTCGTCGAGGCCGCCGGAAAACGCGGTGCAGACGATTTTCGAGGGGCTCGCCGAACCAGCACCGTCCCGCTGGACGAGGTGGCTGAGGAAACTGGGGCGCCCCTTCGTCGGGAGCCGGCCGAAGGAGTTCGACGAGCCGGGCAGGAACGGGACGCGCAACACCGGGCTCGACGCACTGGAACCGCTGGCGAGTTCGGACCACCAGCGAGCGGGACGTCGCCGGGCGCAGCTGTCCGGGGACAGCGCCACCGCGGCGACCTACGGCGGCCGTGGTCTTCTGGCGGCCGTCGGGCGATCCGGCGAGGTGCACGTCGAATCGGGCCTCGGCGATCCGGAGATCATCGGAAAGGTCTCCGCGTACAAGTTCCGGAGCAAGGGGGCTTCGGCCTTCGGCGCGAGCCACGGAGGCGACAGGACGAACGGCGTCACCGCGTCCGCCATGGCGATCCCGTTCATGTTGCTGGCGAAGTGGCTCTACCTGAACGTGATCCTGAATCTTTCGCTCAACGCGCAGCAGACCGAAGGGCGAACCTCCGACGGTGCGGTGCGGGACACCGCCGACCGGAGCTGGGAAGAAAACGCCTACCTGGTCAGGTACAAGACAAGGCCGCAGTTCACCATGACCGCGGAAGGCATGGCCTGGGACCCCTTGAGCCGCAGGTACGAGCGCGAAACGCGGGTGTCGACCAGGTGGACGGAAGTGCCCGATGCGATCACCATCGCCGTGCCCGTCAGCGAGATCGATCAGGTCGGCGTGCTGCGCGAGGAGGACGTAGCAAGGCTTACGGACGAGGAAAGGACGCGTTACCGGGAAGCCCACCCGGTGGGAGAGCGGGCGCCCGAGAACGAGGCCGACACGAGGGGTCCGGTCGTGGAGGCGCCGCCGGAGGTGGGGCGCGGTATCGGGTTCGTGGAGCTGAACCGTCCGGATGAGACGGTCCCGCGGCTTCTTTCGGGGATCACGGACATCCTGGAGCGGTCGTCGCAGACCCGGACCGGGGAAGCCCACGCCACCAACCAGGTCGCGCTGAAGCTCACCCAGGTCGTGCGCGAGCTGCTGGACACCCCGGACCGGATCGGGGAACTCGACACCTTCGCGCAGCGGATCACCGACCGGGTGTCCAGGGACGCCACCATGCCCGCGACCGACGTCGTGCTGAAGAAGCTGATGAACGGCTGGTACGTCGTGCGGGTGTCGGATTCCTCGGCGGGGCACCGGTTCGAGCAGACCGTGCTCCTGCGCGTGGATCCGGGCCGGGGCACCAAGCTCGACGAGATCGGCAGGTACCACGAGGTACGCACGACCGCGCAGACCGCGGCACGCGCGGATGCCAAGTCCACCTCGGCGGAAGCGACCTTCTCCACGGGATTGGCCGCCTATCCCCACGAGCGCAAGGTCGCGAGCCTGCCGTACGGGATGGTGAACCTGAAGGGGGCCGTGCGGGGCGGCGAAGAGCACGCGTCCGAGCAGTCCGGCAGCACCAGTGTCGAGACGGCGGCCGAGAAGGTGGTGCGGTTCCAGCACGACCTGACGGTGAGCATGTGGGTGGTGTCGGACGGCACCCCCAACTTCTTGCTCGACCAGCTCTCGCTGTCGACGAAGACGTTCGCCGGGGCGATGTGGGACCAGTTCACCTTGCCCGGCGCGGGGCGTTCGTGGGTCGGGGAAGAGGACCTCGGCCTGACGGCGAAGGAGCCGATCGCGCGGATCCGCGGCTCGTGGCGGCACGACGGGCGCGGCCGGGCCGGATTCGCCCGCGACGGGAAGGGCCGCCCGCTCGCCGAGGTCCACGTGCACGACGTCGATCCGCAGGTGCTCGGTGAGCGTCTCCTGCAGCTGGCGGTCGGCGAGCTCACCGAGGAGGTCACGCTCCCGCCGGAGGAGGGCCGGGCCCGCACCGCGAACGCCGTGTCCCACCGTGAGCCGCTCAGTGCCCGCGCGGTCGGTGACCTCTTCGAAGGCATCGACAGCGACCGGCTGAAGGCGGATCTCCCGGATCTGGCCGGGAGGACGAAGCGGTACCGGTCGCTGAGCGAGGATCTGGAGTACGTCGACATCTCGGCCGATGTGGTCGAATGGGAGGTGCTCGAGGTCGACGAGCGGCCGATCGTGCGCACCGGGGCGGAAAAGGGCAAGCGCACGAAGAGCTTCGAGGTCACCGGCGGCGCGAGCTGGACCGCGGGGCTCGACCTCCGTTCGCAGGCGATCGAGGACAGCCAGGGACGTCCGGCGGCGGGCGTGCTGACCACCAGCCAGGATCTCGGGACGCGGACGCTCCACCAGGACAAGGACGTGCGCGAGGCCGAGCGGAAGGTGGACTTCCCGGTCGCCGACGGCGGGCGCTACACGTCCAGGATCACCGTGCGCTGGAAGATCACCCCGAAGTACCGCGGCAAGGTGCCGCCGTGGTGGAACGACACGATCAGCACCGGCAGGGAGAAGTCGTTCCTGATCAAGACCGACGCGCAGGGCCTGCGGGACAGGGGCTTCCGGGTCCTCCCGGACGGCTCGGTCGTCAGCGGCCCGGAGCCGAAGCTGCCGCGAGTCGAAGAACGGTCGCGTCATGTGCTCGCGGCAGTGTCCGAGGAACCTGAGCAGGAGGCGCCGCGGACACCGATTTCGGCCGAGCGGGAGCGCCGGTGGGCGGACCGCGTGGCGGCCGCGGAATCGTTCCGGCGCAAGGGGAAGTTCTCCGACGAGAGCCTGCGGGAGTGGACCGGCGCGGCCGAGCGGTTGCTCGGCGAGCGAACCGGTCCGGCCGGTGCGGTTCCCGTCGACGAACTGCGGACCGTGCTGGTGCACGCGCTGGGGACCGGTGACGAAGCCGGGGCGCGCCGGGTGCTGGCTGACCCGTTCGGGGAGCAGGAGGCGCCGGTCGAGCCGGGGTTGTTCGATTTCCTCGGGGATACCGACGAGGACAAGAACACCGCGGCATGGCTGGAGACGAATCTGCGGCAGGCTTTGCGCAAGCACGTGCCGGGCGTTGGTGCTTCGTCGAGTGCGGTGGATGAAGCGTGGTTCGGGCGGTTGGCTGAGCGGTTGGATCGGTTGGGTGGGTCGTCGGGTCGGGAGCGGGGTGAGGGTGCTGGTGGTCCCGGTCGGGGTTCGGTGTTGCCGAACGATCCTGGCGCGGGGGTTCGGGATTGGTCGGATCGTCGGGTGGTGGAGTTCGTTGATGAGGCACGTGCTTGGTTTAGCGGCCGGGATGGGGCAGCGGTGGTCGAGGCGCGGATCTCGGCGGAGGGTTTGTGGGACATGGACGGTGGTTCTGCTCGGCTGCCGGTCTTGCTCGATCAAGGTCGACGGGAGGCGTCGATCGATGCGCTGGCCTTTGCCGAGCACCGGGGATTCGGTCCGGACGGGCTGGCGGAGTTGGTCGGCCGGTTGCGGCGGTGGTCGTGGGTGCCGCGGATCGAGGCCGGTGCGGGGCCCGAGCCTGCCGGTTCGAGTTCCGCGCCCGCCGCTGATCCCGCCACCACGGGCGACGGCGCCGCGCGAGTAGGTAGTACATCTCGCGGTACGGATCAGAAAACGAATACACAGGCACTGCTCGATTATTTCAAGGGTGAGTTCGATCGGGGTGGTCGTGCCGCGTTCGACGCGGCCTTGGGTGAACGTACCGAAGAGTTGAACAGGTTCGGTTTGAGCGCTCAGCAGGTTGCCGCCGTGAAGTCCCGGGCGAAGGACTGGTTGGCGACGGAGGAACAGGATCCGGCGCTGGTGAAGCGAGAGCGGGAGCGCTTGGCCGAATATTTCCGGAGTGAGTTTCGCCGAGGTGGTCGTGCGGCGTTCGACGCGGCCTTGGGTGAACGCACCGAAGAGTTGGTGCGGAAGTTCAAGTTGACTCCTCGGCAGGTGGCCAACGTGAAGACCCGGATGAAGGGCTGGTTGGCGACGGAGGAACAGGATCCGGCGCTGGTGAAGCGAGAGCGGGAGCGCTTGTTCGAGTATTTTCGGGGTGAGTTCGATCGGGGTGGTCGTACCGCGTTCGATGCGGCTTTGGACAAGTCTTCTGAGGAACTGAGGAAGAACTTCCCGCTGACCGGTTCGCAGGTCAGCCAGGTCAAGAGCCGGGCGAAGAATTGGTTGAGGAAGGAGGAACAGGGGGGCTCCGGTGGTTCGTCGGGGCGGGGTGGCCGGGTGGAGTGGTCGGGTCGGCCCAGGGGGTTGGGGGCTCTGCCCGATGTGGAGGAGCGGCGGGCGGTGGCACGGGTCCTGGCGGGGGAGATCTTGCGGCGTTGGCAGGAGGGATCGCCGATTCCGGATTGGCGGGTGCGGGTGAAAGCGCCCGAGCGTGTTGTGGCGGATCGGTTGGGGCGGATGGTGACCGAGGAGATGATGAGGTCGGTGGAGAGTGAGTTGGCCACTTTGCAGGGACAGGGGGCGGTTGAGCCGGAGGGAACGGCGCAGGACGCGTTTCCGGGATGGGTCGGGTTCGGCAATGAGGTGCTGGGTGCTGCTTTGCGCGGGCAGATCTCCAAGAAGCACAGCGGTGAAGGTGTGCCAAAAGCGTTGAGGCTTGCCGATTCGGGGTTTGGTTTCACCGTGGAGCCGACGGTGGCGAGAGCTTCCAGCTGGGCCGGGCAGGCGGAGGTGGTGTCGTTCCCGGATCGAAATCGCGAGTCCGATGTGGATGGTGCTGTGCTGGAGTTCACTCCTGAAGCGGCGTCCGGAGTGGTGGTGGATGAGTTGGCGGCGCGCCGGTTCGTGCTGGGTGAGGTGGAGCGCGCGCTGGCGCGACCGGGCACGCGGGGGCGTTCCTGGTTGCCTGACCTCGAGGTGGATTTGGTGTTCGCGAAGGGGGAAAGGCATTTGGTGACGCAGCGGTTCGCGCGGTTGTGGGAGGTGGTGGAGTCGGGCGTGCGGGAGGTACTGGACCGAGAGCGGGAGCGGGCGACCGAGGTGGACCGGCGGGTCGAGGCCGGAGAGGTGGTGCAGGGTCGTGGTACGCGGGAATTGCCGAGTATGGCGGAGGTGATGCCGCGGTTGCGGTTGCGGCTGGAGCAGTCCGACGAACAGTCTCCGGAGTCGGTGCTGCGGTTCTCCGGTGAGCCTGGCGGTGAGGTGCGGGAATGGGGTGAGATTCCAGGATGGGATTGGGAGGCGTTGGACACGGCAAGGGGGAGGGTGCGGGACGAGGTGGGGGTGCGGTGGGAGGGGGAATCGGATGCCGAGCCCGGTTTGTTCATCGATGATCCGGGATTCGAACGGTTTCTGCGGCGGCTGAGCCGGCTGGTGGTGTGGAACGCGGATCACGACCGGGAGCAGCCGGACATCCTGCTGACCGCTTCGGCCAAGCGGAAAGCGGATTTGCCGGACTCGCAGGACTCACTGGACAGCGTAGCGGACAGGCTGCGCACGACGGTGACCGACGATCTGCGGGCCGCGGGGCACGATGCCAGCCGGGAAGGGCTGCGGCTCACCCGCGCCACGGGCAAGGTCGTCCCCGGCACAGTACGAGTGGAGGTGCGGCGCCGAGCGGAGCCGGTGGACACGCACAGGGACACCCGATCGGCCGCACCTACACCGCACCCAGGGCCAAGGGGCCACCAGTCGGGCCCCGGTGGGCGGGTGCCCCTGCCGGAGAACTTCGACCCGCTCGCGCCGCGGCCGACCACGCCGAACCTGCCACCGGAATCCGTCGGCGACCTGGACTCCTTGTTCGGCGAGAGTGTCCCGCCCCCGGACTTGTCAGGGTCGGAACGGTCCGCTTCGCCGGACCAGACGCGGGATTCCGCGCCCGGCCATTCCGTTGACGACGTACTGCAGCCGAGCAATCCGGTGCTTCAGCCCGATGAGGATTCCGTCGGAATCGACTACTTCGCACACCTCGCCGCCGATTCCCACGACCTGTTCGACCTTTTCGACATGGAAACCGACGACGTCGCGTGGTTCGACCTGCTACCAGAGCAACCGGAAGAAGTACCCGGTCCACAGCCGACGCCGCACTCGGCTGACGGGACGGTCCCGGGTGATGCGTCGCAGCAATCGGACGCTTTCGCGGAGCTTGGCCGTGGCCGGTTGCGGGGTGGCGGGGTGACCGGGAACGAGCCGGGGCGCGCGAATGTCCGGCCGGTCGCGGGTGATGGGGACAGCACGACGGAGTCGCGGCAGGCATGGTCGCCGGATCGGTTGTTCGGGGTGGCTCGTGGGGTGGCCGAGTTGTCGGATGCCGAGAAGGCGCAGGCGGACGAGGTCATCTCCGCCGCGTTCGACGGAGGCGTGGTGAGCGATGCCGATCGGCAGCTCCACCCCGGCCTTGCCGAAGCGATCAGGACGGTGATCGGTGGGGCGGTGCGTGCTGAGGGGCGGCCGGCCGCGTTGCGGGTGGCTGATGAGATCGCCTTCGATCGGGACAGCATGGCGGTGGAGTGGAATCCGCATCGGCTGGACATTTCCGGAGAGGCGGCAGCCGCGGCTCTGAACTCGCAGGAGGGCGCCGCGTATGTCGCCGAACTGCGGGATGCGGTCTCCCCGTTGATGTCGTTGATCGAGGCCGGCCCTTCGCACGGAGCGGCGGCCCGTGACGTTCTCGCGCTGGTACTGCACCTGCACCGGCAGCAGGTTCCCGGCTCATCTTCGGCCGAGAGCCTGGAGCAGGTTCAGGAGCTGGCTGTCCGGATCGGCACCGGGCTCGACGCGTGGGCTTGGTTCGAGCTGGTGGGCGAGGCGAGGAAGTGCCTGTTCGAGAACGGACGGATGTTCGACCATGACCGTCGCGGCGAACTGGCCGGGCAGGCGAACGAGCTGATGGCTGGTGGACCGCTCTCATCTCGCGGGGCAGGGGCGGTTGCCGGGGTCGCGTCCGGCGAGCTGCGGATCGTCCTGATGTACCTGCTGGCCGACGGCAAGGAGACCGAGGGAGCGCTGCTGCTGGCCACCCGGGTCGGAAACCCGGCACGCCTCCCCGAGGACGACGTGCCGCAGCAGCCGGACGGGGCCGCGTCGCAGTCGGTGAGCGAGGGGTCCGTGCCCGATTCCGCCGAGGTGGATTCCGATTCCACGGGATCGGACGGCGAGGTTCGTCGCGGCCGTAGCCGCAGGCCGGTGCCTCTGCTGCAGTTGAACGATGAGGGTTTCGGCGATTTCGTGCCGGACTTGATGGACGCCCTGGACGAGGAGGCCCCGCCGGTTTCCCGGTCACGGTCGCGGTCCGTCTCCCGGGCCACCGTTCGTTCGCAGGACGACCGGCCGCTGACGCCGGAGCGGATGAAGGACGAGTTCGGTATTCCGACCCGGAACCAACGGCGAATTCAGAACCTGGTGAACCGTTTCCGGGTGGTGCTGGAAGTGCGGCCGACCAACCCGGCATCGGTGCGGTGGTTGGAGCGGGGTGCGGTCCCCAAGCCGCTGGAAATGAAGGCGAAGACGATCGGCCCGCTGGACGTCCACCTGGGGGCGCGGGAAGACCGCATCGGTCTGGTCGGCTACTTCCGCCCGGTCATGCCCGCCCGGGAGGTCCTTGACGGCCTCGATTCGGAGCTGCGCGCCGCGGTTCTGCGCCGGTACCGCGATCGAAACGCGGAGTTCGACGCCCCCGACGTTTCGAACGCCATCTACGGGCAAGGAGGAAGGTTCCGGGTTGTCGATGGGGTCGTCGAGGAAAATGTGGGGTACGGGGAGTTCAAGTTCGTCACCGGCGATTTGGACATCTATCACATCTCCCTGCCGGACGACGGGTCCTACCTTTCGAAAGAGGATTACGAAGACTTCGTCTGGTTGTTGACCCGCCGGGCCGTCGGTGTGCAGCACGGCGCCCACATGTACTGGAAGCCGAATGGTGCTTTCCAGCAGAAGATCTTCGACGACATCGTGCACAAGCACCAGTGGGGATCGGCGGGGTCGGAGCCGCTGATCCGGTTCGCGCCCTTCGAGGAGCCCGCACTGGTGTACGCGAGTTCCTCGTCCGCGCTGGACGAGTCGCCTCCGACGACGGCGGACGACGAAGTGGACGTGCTGACCGAGTCGGCTCGCCTGGACGGGTTCCGGGACCGGTTGGCGCGGTTGTCGGGTCGAGAGCCCGGTGCGCAGGCTCCGGATCAGGTGCCCGGCCGGGAGCCGGTGCTTCCCGGGGACCCGGGTGTGGGGAGCCGGGTTTGGCCCGATGACCGGGTGGTGGGGTTCGTGGCCAGTGCGCGGGCGTGGCGGGACGGTCTTGCCCCGTCAGCCCGGAGTGCGGCGTTGGAGTCGGCCGAACGCGTGTGGCAGGCATTCGGCGGCGACCGCACCGACGGCTTCCCGCGCCGGGAAGAGGCGGTCGTGGCCTACGCCTACGCCGCCGAGCACGAGGGGTTCGGACCGGACGGTCTGGTGGAGTTGCTCGAACGGCTGCAGCGGTGGGTGTCGGTGCCCGTGCCGCCGGTGCGGGCCGGTGCCGGGCCCGAGCCCGGTAAGGCGAGCAAGGCCAGGGCGCGGGACGGTACGGGGCAGGAAGGCACTCGCCGACGTGTCTCCGATGACGAGCTGGAGAGTCATACGCAGGAGTACGTCGCTACCGCGGATCGTCCGTCGGTCCGCGGTTTTCGCGAGTTCTTGAAGGGCAAGGACTTGCGGGTCGACGGCAAGCGCCAGGAAGGCGTGTTGCGTGACGTGATGGCCAGGCGCGGGCTCGCGCGGAGTCATGGCGGCGGCGGAAGCGGTAATGCGCCTTCTGTTCTCGACGATCAGTTCAAGGGCTATGCGGCGGAGTACGTCGACGCCGCTGTTGCTGCCGGCAGGTACCCGTCGAGTGATGGTTTCCTTGCTTTCTTGAAGGATGAGAAAAAGCTGCGGTTCGACACCAAGCGTGCGCGTCGCTTCCTGAGTGAGGTGGTGGCCGACCGTGGAATCGAACGGCGAACCGGTGCGGCGCCGTCTGTTTCCGAGGCACAGCTGAAGAAGTATGCTGAAAAATACGTCGATCATGTCACGGCCGCGAGTGGTCATACTTCGAACAAGGGTTTCAGGGAGTACCTTAAGGAAAGGAACCTGCACGCGGACTCGAGCCGTTCGGGCGGTGTGCTGGGTGACGTTCTGGCGGCGCGGCAGATGGCGCGAAGCCAGGGCGGTGGTGTTGGTGGCTCGAACCCCTATGTCACCAATGAAGAACTGAAGAACCATGCGGCGGATTTCATCGACACCGACGACCGTCCCTCGAACAGCCGCTTCTACGACTTCCTGCGGCGAAAAGAACTCAGGTTCGACAACGATCGTGCGCGCGAAATGTTCGGCGCCGTCATGGCGGACCGTGGTATTGCGCGAAGCCGTGGTGGCGGTGGGCGTGGCATGGTGCCGTCTCTTTCCCGAGCTGAGCTGAAGGACTACGCGAACGAGTACGTCGATGCTGCCGGTTCCGCTGGTCGCCGCCTCTCGAAGCATGGTTTTGTCGGCTTCTTGAAGGAAAAGAACCTGCGATTCGACACGAAGCGTTCGGATCGCGTGTTCGACGAGGTTGCGGCAGAGCGGGAGATCGGCAGCGGAGCGTCGCGGAATCCCCGGCGGAGTGCCAGGAGTCAAGGCGGTGTGGCGAACCCCGGTTCCGCTGGTCGTGGTGGCTACCGGCCGGATTCGGATCAGGTGCGTGTGGTCGGCGAGCTGGGGTTGCGGGTGGTGCCGACGGTGCCGGATGGGGACTGTTTCGTGACGGGACTGGTGGAGTCGTTGCGGACGGTGGGTATCGACGTGGCGGAGTTCCTCGGCGCGGGGGTTTCTCCCGCGAGGCTGGTGTCCGAGGTGCGGAGATTGCTGGCGGAGCGTTTCGTGGAGGATGTCTTCTCGGGTGCCTTGCGTGGTTTCGTAGGGGAGCAGGAATCTCGTTCGGATGTGGAAGATTCGGTCGACGCGGCGTTGGCGAGGAACGCTGACGGGAGTTTCGACCCTGAGGTCGAAGGATTCGCCGGCGACAGTTTGAGTCCGGTTGATATCGCTTACCAGGTCGCACGGGTGGGTAGCTGGTTCAATACCGGAGCCGACTTGATGCCCTATTTGGCGGCCCGTGTCTTCAGGGCGGACGTCGTCGTTGTGGGGCAGGCCGGGCAGGTGAACCGGTTCGACGGTGGTTCGGGGGACGGGCGGGTGGTGCGCCTGGTGCGGGTGACGGATCCGGCGCCGCACTACCTGGGGACGGCGTTGTCCGCTGAGGGCGGAAGAACTGGCGGGCGGGACGGCGTGCCGGTGGCGAAACGCCGTCGTATCGGTGCGAGGAGGGCACAAGCGGGTGGCTCGCTGGAGCATCAGGGCACCGTGGTGTGGGCGGGCGTGGTCCGGCACGAACGGGGCTCGATGGGGGAGGTGCCGGACGAGGCGGGACGCAGGCAGGCGGCGCGACGGATAGCCGAGGACGTACTGCGGCGTTGGCAGCGGGGGTTGCCGATGCCGGACTGGCGGATCCGGGCCGGCGCGGGTGATCCCCACCTGGTGCGGTGGGTGCGGCGGGCGGAGCGCGAGCTGCTGGGCTTGGTGGACACCGAACTGGCCGCTATCCAGGAGCAAGAGGGCGCGCGGGACGCGGCGCGATCGGTGGGAGGTGCCCCGATCGAATTCCCGGAGTGGATGACTTTCGACCAACCGGGCCTTGATGCCGCGCTGCGGAACTCCCTTGCCGGTCACCACTGGGGTGTGGGTCGTGGCGCGTGGTCCTGGCCTGCGGTGACCGCGGCCGGGGCGGGCTTCGGTTTCACCGTTGAGCAGGCGGTCGGCGAAGCGGCCGAGGCGAATTCCGTCGCGGTGGTGTCGTTCCCGGACCGCGACCGCGGTGACGGTTCCGCGGTCGCGCTGGAGTTCGCCGCCGGGTCGGTGCCAGGGGTGCGGGCGGATGAACTGGCCGTGCGGGAGTTCGTCGCGGACGCGGCGCGGCGCGCGTTGGAGAACGGGGGTGCGCGGGGTCGTTCGTGGCTGCCGGTGCTGGAGGTGGATCTGGAGGGCCCGCGCGGTGCGCGGCGGCTGATGGCGCGGCGGTTCGCGCGATTGTGGGAGGTGGTGGAGTCGGCGGTACGGGAAGTGCTGGAGAACCACGTCGAGCAGGCCGCTGAACTGGACCGGCGGCGCGAGTCCGGGGAGGTGGTGCCGGGGCGGGGCGTGCGGGACCTGCCGAGTATGGCGGAACTGATGCCCGCGCTGCGGGTGCGCACGGAGTGGTTCACCGGCAGGGGAAGTCGGCAGGGTGGCCGGTCGGAGGTGACCACGGCGGCGGTGCGGTTCTCGGGCGAGCCCGGTGGTGAAGTGCGGGCAGCGGGTGAGGTGCCCGGCTGGAACTGGGCGGCGTTGGACGAGGCGCAGGGGGCGGTGCCGGACGAGGTGGGTGTGCGGTGGGAGGAGGACGTCACCGACGCGGACGAGGGTCACCTGGCGGACGAACCGGCGTTCGACCGGTTCGTCCGGCGGCTTGCCCAGCAGGTGGTGTGGCACGCCGATCAGGGGCTCGCCCAGCCGGAGATCCGGCTGAGCGTGTCGGCGGGGGCGAAAGCAGCCGCGGTGGCGTTGCTGGGCAAAGTGGACGGTCGGCTGCGCTGGGCGCTGGATTCGGCTCTGCTCGCCGCCGGGCATGATCCCGGGCGGACCGGGCTCCGGATCACCCCCTCGGTCCGTCATCGGTCCTCGGCGATGGCGAGGGTGGAGGTGCTCCGCCGGCCGGAGCAGGGTCCGCCCGCCGCCGAGACCGCACCGCACCCCGAGATCGCCCAGGACTGGCGTCATCCCGTGCCGTCGTACTTCGACCCACTCGCGCAGCCGCAGCCAGAACCCGGGCTGTTCCACGAGGGCGAGCACCTGTCGGAGCGGATCGATCCGGTCCTCCTCGGCGAGTCCGCGGTCGACAGCGACTACTACGCCGGCCTTTACTCCCCCGACCTGTTCGGATCCGACGGCGAGCCGTCCGCGTTGTTCTGGCTGCCGGAGGCCGAACCGGATCAGGTCGTGTACGGGTCGGCGCCGGCCGAGCCGGGGTTGTTCGATTTCATCGGGGATACCGGGGACAACACGGCGGAATGGCTGGAGCTGCACTTGCGGCGGGCCTTGGTCAGGCACGAGCTCACGGGCGGCGAGGTTGAGCAGGTGTTGGCCGATCGCGGTGCGGTGCGGGACGCGTACGAGAGCATCAAATCGTCGGCGGAGCGGGCCAATACCGAAAAGGCCGGCGAATTGATGGCCGAGTACCTGTTCAACCTGCTCAGCACCGGGACGGGACAGGGCCAGCGAGGTGGGCCTGGTGGCAGGCCGCGCTGGCTCGGCGGCAGCGGGGACGAGCGGGCGGACGGGGTTCCCGACGGCAGAAGGCGGATCATCACGGGCGGGATGACCGACGCGTTCGCTTCACCGCGCCATTCGCCGGCGCGGAGTACCGGGCTGTCGGGTGCGGAACTCTTCGCGGAGGTCGCCCGTGGCCGGTTGCGCGGTGGCGGGGAAGTGGGTGGTGAGCCGGGCCGCGCGAACGTCCGGCCGGTCGCGGAAGAGGGCGTCGAGGCGACGGATTCCTCGGAGTTCCGGCAGGTGTGGTCGCCGCCGCGGGTGATCGCGGTGGCGCGTCAGGTGGGTGCGCTGTCGGAGGATGAGCTGGCGCAGGCGGGCCCGGCGATCTCCGCCGCCTTCGACGGGGGCGTGGTCGGTGACGGTGATTCGCAGCTGAACCCGGACCTCGCACACGCGATCAGGGTGGTGGTCGCCGGTGCCGTCCGCGCCGGGGGGCACGAAGCCGCGTTGAGGGTGGCGGACGAGATCGCCTTCGATCGGGGCAGCATGGCCCCGGACTGGAACCAGGATCGGCTCGTCATCTCGGGGAACGCGGCGTCGTTGGCGCTGGGGTTGCTGGGCGGTCCCGGACGCGTCGACGCGTTGCGGAACTCGGTCGCGCCGCTGGTGCCGTTGACCAACACGCCGCCGGAGGCCGGGGCGCTGGAAGCCCTCAGCGCCAAGGCACCGGCTCCGGCAGGCCCCTCGCTGGCCGAGGCGGCCCGCGACGTGCTCGCGTTGGCCCTGCACCAGCACCACGAGCGGGAGCCGGGCTCGTCCAGGTCCGGCGGTGTGGCCGAGGTCCGGAAGCTCGCCGTGCGGATCGGTACGGGGCTCGACTCGTCGGCGTGGGCGAAGCTCGTGGGCGAGGCGCGGAAGTACCTGATGGACAACGGGCACAGGTTCGCCGCGAGCCGTCGCGATGAGCTGACCCGGCGGGCGAACGGGCTGATCGCCGGCCGATCGGGCACGGAGCCGGTTTCCGCGGTCGCCCCGGACGAACGACAGGTCGTCTCGGTCTACCTCCTCGCGGCGGAGAAGGGCGAGCAGGAGATCGGGGAAGCGCGGGAACTGGTTGCCAGGATCGAAAACCCGGGCCGCCCAGCGGAAGAACAGCGCGGAGCCGTATCGGAAGACGTCCGCACGGACGATTCGGACACCGAATCCGAGGATGCCGTCGATGTGGAGGACCTCGTCGAGGCGATCTTCGACGATCTGGACTCCTACCGGGAAAACCCGCGGTTGGCGGCGCTGGCGGGGCGGGTTGCCGAGAAGCACGAGCGGCGGTTGGCGTCGTGGCCGTCGAGCGACGATCCCGCCGCGCTGGCTGAGGAGTTCAGGCGGATCTGGAACGACGCGGAGCTCCGGAGCCTGCGGCAGGAGCTCCAGGAGAGGGTCGATCAGGGGCGCAGGCCACCGCGGGTTCCGTCGGTCGCGGAGTACCGGGACCTTTCCGGGCTGCACGCCGAGTTCGCGGCGGTGCGGGATTTCGGCCAGCTGATGCGGTTGCAGGGAATCGACACCGAGACCCAGCGCGCGGTGCACGATCTTCTGCGGGAGTACACGGAAAATCCGCTGACCTCCGACGACGAGCGGAAGCTCTTCGAGGATTTGGCGAATGTGGTGACGCTGCGGCATTCCTACGACGATTGGAGCAGTGGTCCGCCGGCGGAGGCGTCCGCGTCGCTGTACAGGTTCGCCGATGATCTGGACCGGTTGCCCAACGGGGTGGACATGACCGCGGAGGCGGCGCTGGCCAAGGCGCTGGAGAAGCGGTGGGAGAAACCGTTCTCCGAAGCGAAGCGCGTGCTGAAGGACGCGCCCGATCACGAGGACGTGCGCGAGCACGCCAAGGCCGTCTTCGCCGATCCGGGCGCGTCCGGGATGAGAAGGTCGATGTTCGACGCGCACGCGGTGGGGATGCACGCGTGGGCCACGGCGCACCTCGGCAGGCCCGGTTCGGCGGTGGAGTTCCAGAAGATGTGGAACGCCCCCGCGCTAGCCGAGATGCGTGCCGTGCTGAACGCCGACCCGGTGCCCGACAGCGTCCTCTCCGAGTTCTACGCCACCTCGCCCGCCTGGATCTCCGTGCTCCGCACCGTGGAATCGGTGCCCGCGCTGCCCTACGCCGACGCGAACCTCCTCGGAGCTGCCGAGGCGCTACTCGACCTCGGTACGAAGCCGATGCTGGAAGGCGACCTGGCCAGGCGCGCCACGATCCTGTACGACCAGGCGGTGGACGCGGTCGCGCGCGTCGAGCTGTTCGACCGTGAATTCCGCGGCCCGTCCCAGCACGAGGGAAATGCGAGGCAGACCGCGGGGGTGCTCCGCGACGACTTCCAGCACGCGTTGAGCCAGACCGAGCCGCACGAGATCGAAGCCGCGCTCGACGAGTTCGAGTCGAAGCACCTGGTCAAGCTGCTGTCCGGGGCCTTGCTCGTCCAGCAGGCGGTGTCCGTGCCGACCCTGCTGGCTTCCGCGCTCTCCCACGCCTACGAGGGCGGGCACGGCGACGACAGCACCGTGAAGGGCCTGCTGACCGATTTCGCGGCGCTGGCGGAGTCGTGGCAGAACGACGGGATGGACGAGGACCTCGCCTGGAGCCGGGTGAAGAAGCTGGTCGAGGACTTCGACGCGGTGCGGAAGGATCCGCGGGCGGCCAGGGCCCAGATGCTGCTCGAACGCGAGCTGAGCGACAACCGCGAAGTGGCCGCGCCACCGGGCGGCCCGGCCAAGCGGTGGACGATCGACGAAACCGCGATCCGGGATCAGCGGTCGATCGACGAGAACCCGCTGGCGCAGATATGGGAGCGGGCATGGCATTGGGAGATCGCCGAGCGGCGGGCGGCGTTCGTGTACGGGAGTTCCGCCTTCGGCAATGGCATCGGCCTCGGACTGGTGCGCCTCGGCGACGGCATCGTGCGCGATCTGGTCCTCGCGCACGGCGCCGTCATCTACGACTGGATCAACCACCTGCGCAGGTACGACACCGATGCGCTGGGGGAGGACGCCTGGAACGAGTTCGCCGATGACTGGGACAGATGGGAAGACCTGCGGGACGTCGCACCCGTCCGCACCGGGGCGAACGATTTCGACGTCCACCGTTCCCTTGCCGTCCCGATTTTGACGACCCGGCTGAGGACCGAGTACGTCAGTTCCCGGTTCGCGAGCGACGAACTGCGCCGGAAAGCCGGTCAGTGGCGAGACGACGCGCAGGCGATGCTGGATCTTCCCGATCCCGAGCGGGCGGGCAAGGACCCGCGTGCGGAAATGACCGACCTGGTCCGCTTCCAGGTCCGGAACACCAGGGGGATGGGCGATGTCTGGACGGAGGAAGTCGGGTTCTCCACCGAGGCCGAAGCGCGGTTCGAGCGTGAAAACGCGGCTCGGCACTTCGACGAGGCAGAGGCGGAACTCGAGGGCGGCGCGCGGGACAGGGCCGACGAGCTGCGCGAGTACCTGACCGATCTCGTCGCCTACGAGGCATCCAAGGTGCGCAGGGCGCCGGGTCACGGTCGCGGCCCGTATCAGGGGAAGCAACCGTCCGTCGGGTTCGACCGCTTCTGGAAAGTGCAGTACCGCGATGCGAACCTCCGGCACGTCGACGGTATCGGGGTGGTCCGCGAGGACGGCGATCAAGCGGCCTGGCTGGCCGACGAACTGCGCGAGCAGTACCGGGAACTGCTCGCCGGTTACGCGTTCGACACCTTGGACGACCCGCAGCTGCGGGCGTTCTACGATCGCTACGAGACCGTTCCCGACCGGTACGCGGCGGCCGCCAGGCTCGATCTGGAGCCCCTGGAGCTTCCGGCGCGTGCCGCGGATCGCGCCAAGGAACTGCGCGAACTCATGACCGGTCTCGTCGCCTACGTCGAAGCGCGACGGCCGAAGTGGTCGGCGGCGCTGATCGACGCACTCAGGTACCACGAGAAGAACGCCGACCTGGAGCCAGGTGACGCGCCGCGGCCGCTGGAGAACCACGAGCGGCACGAGAACGGCGCGGATCCGGTCGGGCCCCTCGCCGAGCTGTTGCGCCGGCGCTTCCACCGGCTCGGTGACGACATGGCGTTCTTGAGCCGCTCCGGTGACCTCGCCGAGCTGTACCAGCAGCTCGGGCCCGTGTTCGGGGTCGCGAAGACCGGATCGGTCACGTTCACCGGGGCGAAGCAGGCTATGGCCAGGATGGAAGCGGAGGCGCGAGCGGAGGTCCGGCGCTGGCAGGCGACCCCGCTGCTGCCGGATGCGCAGAAGACGGGTCTCAGCCGGGCTGAAGCCGCCGAGCTCAAGAACTTCGCGCAAGTGGTCGGACAGCGGCGGCGGGAAGGGCACGACATCCTTCTTCTGCAGCAACGGCGGGCGAGCGATCGCGCGCGGCTCGTGGGCATGTTCGACGGCGTCGAGCGGTGGCAACGCCGGGCACAACTGCGCCTGCGCGCACGTCAGTGGCTCGACCAGACCCTGCGCAAGGTCGATGATTCGGCCGACCGGATAGCGGAACTGCTCGCGCCTCATGTCGAAGACGACGGAATGCGAACCGTGGACGACATTCGTGTCGATCTGAGAAATCAGATCTTCGAAGATATCGACGAAGTGCGCTCGAATCGTCATGAGCTGTCGGAGTGGAAGCGCAGGGGACACGCCATACTCGGGACGGCCCCTCTCGTGGACGGCCCGCACGGTGCGGGCGCGGAGATGCTCGCGACGGTGGTCGGAAAATGGGCCGCCGACGTCGAGAGCGCCAGTTTCTCCCTCGCCCCCAGGTTGACCGGGACACCGCGCTTCGACGAGGTGTCGGAGGCCGTGGCGGAGATCGATCCCCGCGGGCACGATGCCGTCGACATGCTGGCCGGGATCTTCGCGATCCTCAAGGACGAGGTCACGCCCATGGACGGCGCGTTCGGCACACTTCTCGAGGAGATCAACAACGAGAAGATCCCGTTGCACGAGCTTCCCACGGGTCTCCGGTACCGCGGCCGGATGATGGCGCGCTGGGATCCGGACCACCTGATCGCCGACCTCGCCTGGGCCGTCGAGAAGACGCGAAACCTCGACGAGTCGGCTCGGGAGGCACTCAGGGAAGAGGGCCGGAACGTGCTGAGCCGGGCCGGGGTGCGGTCGGTGCCGCCGAAGGCCGCCGAGATCTTCGGGTTCTGGCAGACGAACTACCCGCGGCGCACGACGATTCCGGAGTTGGAGAAGGAACTGGCGGGTGCCTTCGGCTTGCTCAGGCGTCCTTTCTCGCTTCCGGCGCGGACGGCGCACGAGGTGGCCGTCGAGAGGGCCCGGGATTCCGGGATGGCACTCCCTTCCCTGTTCAGCGATTACACCGATCTCGGACTTGATTCGATCAGGAACAGGGACGACAACGAAAGCGCTCCTTCGGACTTCGAGCCGGGCGAATCGGGTGACGAATCTTCGGAGGCATCGTCACCCGATTCGGACGCGGATACGGAACTCGAAGATCTGGCAGGGGCGTCGGAGCCGGACGCGGCGGACTCCGATGTGGACATGCCGGAGGCAGGCAACGCGGCCGAACCGGAGTCGCCCGGGGTTCCGGAGCCGGACGGCGGTGCCGGGGCCGCGGTGAACCCGAACCCCGTGGACACGGTGGACTCCGATGTGGAGATGGCCGATCGGGATGCTGATTCCGAGCCGGAGGAATCCGAGCCGGACGAGGAAGAGCGGATGCTGCGCGACTTGCCGGTGCGCGCGCGAACGGCTTACCGGGACTTGCTCAACCGTCCACCGTCTCTTCGCTTCGCACTGCAGATGACCGCGAACGCGGCGCTCGGCGGGCGGTACTACGACTGGACCGGGGAGATGAAGGCGCAACAGCGGTCTCTCTCCGTGATCGTCGCCGAGCTGGCGGCCGACGGGGGGCGGGCCGGCGCGGGCAGCATGACCGTCGGATCCGGGTGGCACCTCTCCTCGGGGCTGAGGCGTCTGCTGACCGAGAGGTTCAACTCGGACGGGCTGCGGCGCGTGCGCTTCGACGTCCCCTGGTCGATCGCCGCCCGGCGAACGAACAGGGCAATCGACGCGGCTTTGAATCGGTTCGGCCGAAAATGGGGCCCCTTGCTCACGCAAGGTCTGCGGTACTCGGGGCGGGGTACGCCTGAGGTGCGCAACGCGGAGCAGCGGGCGAAGGCTCTGCTGGGCAGCATCAAATTCGGAAAAGGTGTTCCGGTAGCGGTACAGGTATACACGTGGCGCGAGATGACCGCCTACGTCGCGCGGCAAATTTCGTTCAACGAAGGACTGAATTCCTTCGTTGAACGAGTCGTCGGCACGATCGGTACTGCCACCTGGGACTTCGACGCGATCCAGGCCCAGTACGGCGAGCATATTCGCGAATCCTATGAGTGGTCCTTCGCGAAACACGAAGATCTACTTCAAGAACTGCACGCCGGGGGGCGTGCGGCATTGCGGACCAGCATACGCGATCGGTTTGCGAGCGAGAACCCCGATCAGCCGGACGGGGCGACTTGGACGTATGCGGACACCGTGCTGGCGCACCTCGAACCGCGGCAGATGCACACCCTCTTGACCGTATTCGCCCGGCGCCGCGGTTTCGGCCCGGAGCTGCGGGCCACGGTGGACCGGATGGTGCTCGACTACGTGCGGATGTCCGGCGTCGGGCTCGACCAACTGCGCCAGCGGTTCGACGATGCCGTGCGCAGGCACCATGATCTGCGCGTGCGGCTGCTTCAGGTCGAGCGGGATGACGGCCGTGACGTCGCGATGGGCTATCGCCGCGACGCGGAGAACTCCCTGTGGGACCGGCGGCCGCGGTGGGTACCGGGGGTCGGCCCGAGCTGGACGCTGCACGAGAAGATTCTCGACGATCTCGTCACGCTTTTCGCCGGAGGACTCGCCCGAGGTGACGACCGGCATCACTTGTGGGTCTCGATGCGAGAGGTGTTCACGGCCGCGGAAGAAGTGTTGAACTGGACCGAGTTCGGACAGATGCCGGGAGATCGCGGGCGCTCCGCCGCCACGAGCCGTAACAGGGCGGTGGCGAACACTCGGCCAGTGGAAGATATCGACCTCTACTTCGAAGGTTTCCGTTCCCAGTGGTCGTACGCCGTGCAGGAAGGCAGGCGCAACCTCAACAGGATCCCGGTCCGGGAACGCGACAGCATTTACGTGGAAGCCAGGAGGGCGCTCGGTATACCGGACGACACCGAGAGCGCGGCAGTCAGAAGGAGGGGGGCCGTACCGCTGGACACGATCCGGGCCTTCCGGCGCGACGACGAGGCGGGACAGCTGGTCCAACTGCCGGAGGGCGAGCCATGGCGGGAGGGGGACTTTCGCTGGCAGTCGGGGTTGAGCGGCCAGCAGCTCGCTCAGCTGCGCAACGAGATTCCCTACGTGGTGGTTCCGCAGATCATCGAGCTCCGCGCGATCTTGGATATCGCGGAAGCGCGAGAAGCGCACCGAACCCAGATTCGTGTTCTCCAAAAGGGAAGTCTCAGTTCGCGGCCCGCGGTACCCGAGCGGGAGCTCCTGGAGGACTGGAAGAAGTCACTGGCGGTGGACAGGGTTTGGCTCGAGAAGGACGAGAAGGCGCTGTCGGAGCGGGAGCGGGATCTGGCCGCTCAGCTCGCCGCTGTGCGCAGGCGACGAGCGGGGGCCGATCGCGAACGCCGTCGCCTGGACCGGCTCCAACGCGATGTCGAGTTGCTTCGCCAGAACATTCGGCAAAATCCCTCGTCGATGAGCCAGGACGAGTTCGCGCGGCACGAACGCGAATACACCAATGCACGTGCCGCGAACGATGTCGAGCTCGATCTCGTTGGAAACGAGGAATCCGCCGCGAGCGAAACTCGCGGGGAAATTGGCGCCAAGCGCTCGATGTTGGACCAGGAAAGGCGGTGGATCACCTTCGAAGAGTCGGCGGCGGATCGCGGACTTCCTTCGGTGTTGGACGGGCCCCGATGGGACGATTTCAGGAATCATCTCAGGAAGAGAAAGGATCGAATCGACCGCGAGGAAAGGGTGAAGAACAACGCCTATGACAGCTTGGCGGATAATCGCTCGTCGTTGTTGTACTCCGATGACGAAGTGGGTGAAGGCGGCGCACCGGCGCTGAGCGATCTGCTCAACTTCGGGGATTACTGGTGGCGTTCACTGAACGCGGATCCGGAGCTGCGCAGCGTACTTCCCGCTCCGGGGTATGAGGTGGGGTGGCGGGATGGGGGGTTGCCGGTGGTGGATGGGGATGGTTTGCCGGGGTATTCGGTGGAGGTGCCGGTGGGGCATGAGGTGGTGGCGGGGGTGGTGTCGGATGTGGAGATGGTGTTGCGGTTGTTGT